>DASYYL010000265.1:0-107586 GCA_035933915.1 Verrucomicrobiia bacterium | reverse complement strand
TCGTGCGTTGCGCGGCGTAATCTGAGAGCAACGAATAATCGCTAGATGGGTTCAGTATTGAGTCTCCGCCGCGGACAAAATACTGGAGCAATGTTTCCGCATAAAACACGGGGTAATTGGTAGTGCCCCAGGTAATTCCCTCGTCGCCAAACGGACGCCAGCCGTAGAGGGTGGGATCAAAGTCGCCGGCGGTGCTTGGGCCATTTCGCAAGTCCCACCAGATGCAGGAATTAAATTCCGTCTTCATCAAATTGGCCGTGCTGTCGGCCAGGTAAAGTCCATTGACGATGCTTGTGATTTGCCTGCCTGCAGCGCCGGCATCGCTGTTGTTTTCCGTCACGCACAATTCGATATTCGAGCCGGCCGGCCCGCCGAGGTAATCCGTGAGTTGCATCCGCATATTTTGCGCGGCGGTCGCCCAGTCCGATAGGGCCGGACAATGATTGTCCGCGACTTGCAATACCAGCGGGTCGCTGTCGGTGGAGCCTGTGCCTCCTGACGTGTATTCCGGATAATCGTGGTAGATAAGGAAATCGGGATAAATTCCCAGGCTCTTGAACCGCGCCAACATGACGGGCGTCCATCCGTAATGGATTGCGCCAGTGATGGGATTGGTCACCGAGTGGAGATTGTTCGTATAACTGTCTTCGCCCGCGACGGCCACGGCGCCGATTTTAATTGTCGGGTCCTGCGCTTTCATCAACTGGATATATCCCGCGGCGCGCGTGGCGTACGTGTAAGGATCATTGTGCGGTGTATTGGAATCCACTTCCCATGTGCCATACACTTCATTGCCGATTTCCCAATACTTGAAATTGCAATGGTTCGTAATATTGGCCGAGGCGACCCACGCGGCGGCTTCGTTGGATGTGCCGGTGCCGTAATTCACCGTTATGAAAGCCTGGGCGCCGAAGTTTGTGGCGATATGCATGAAATTGGCAAATGAAGTTCCCCAGACAAAGCCCGAGCCGTTATTTGAGTCTGTCATCCAGTTGTAAACGTCTGAAAGTGAGCCGCCGGGGAAACGCAGCGTTGTGCAGCCGCATTGTTTGAGCAGGTTGGAGGTCGTCGGGGTATCAAAGATCGAATCCCAAACCGCCGTATTAAATCCAAACCATCGTGTGTCCGCCTTGCGAACGACGTCTGCGGCGTTGACTTTTAGATGGATTGTGGCCGGGGCCGGAGCGGCGAGCAATTGCACGCCGCACACGTAAAAAACCGGCTCCGCATTATTGGCCGCGACCTGAATCCAGAAACCGCTGCAGTTGGTCGCGTTGGGAATGCCCAGGGTGGAGAGGGGAATGGTAAAGTGCTGCCAGACATTTGTCTCCAAAGTGCCGAGATAGTACTGCGTCGACGCGCCCGAGCCGTCCAGCGGCCCGCCGACCTGCACCGGCTGTCCGCCACTGGGGCCTCCATTGATCCAGAAATCGAGGGCGCGGTACGGCGCGGTCGGGAAGTCAGCGTGACCAAAATAGACGGCTTGATCATTGGTCGTGCTAAGGACGCTGACGCAATTGCTGCCGCCGTACGATGCGGAAAAGTTTACCGTCGCCCAACTGTAGTTTTGAAAGCCATTGACGAAATAGCCCTTATAAATGGGCAGATTGGCCTGGGCGGATGCGTGCGCGCAACAAAGCAACGGAAGCAGGAACAATAAGGCTTGAACGGGCCGGCTTGGAAAGTCCATAACCGAAACAATATACCTCAAAATCGTAAATTGGCGATGAGACGAATTTTGGGGACACCAGCGCCCTGGATTAATGGATAATTGGATTGCTGGATTATTGGGGTTGGCCCCCCATGCACATACCTTAGCCCAGGGAATGCAAGAAGGAAAAGAATGTGCAAATTGCGTTGAAGCGTTGAAGCGCTAAAACGGTTGGTTGCGGGAAGGCGTGGAGCAATTTCAGAAACGGCTCAGGGCGTCCGAGAGCAGCTTAATCCAGTACAGCCTTGTTCACCTTCAGGTATTTCTCGATGGCGGCAATGCTTTTGACAGAATTGGAGAGGCGCATGGCGTTTGGCTTGCCCAGTTTGTAATGAACCAGAAGTTTGCCCACCATTGTCACCTGGAGAACCGCCTCCGGCATGCGCCAGACTTGTCCACCAGCCAGAGGTTGTAACGGAGGGCGGCGAGTGAGCGTTTTCTTCTTCATTCCAAAGGTTACACTGGATTGTTTAATAAACCTAATCAAAAACGCTTGCGGGGTGGGGGCGCGCACATCAAAGAATCAGCCGTTACTTGCATGAAATGAGTAAGCCTAGCGTCTCTTGATCTTCTTACGCACAGGACGTGTTAATTCCACCACTTCCGGCATTTCCCAGCCCATCTTATCTTCGACAATTTCGCGCAGCGCTATGTCCGCCACGCCCAAATTTCCGGCGCCTGCCACCAGGGGACGGCCGGTTCCTCCCCCGCCGTTATTAAGTTGCCGGACACGGCGTGAAATTAAATTGACCAGAACGTTTGGGTTGCCGACCTTTTCCAGCGCCTTCTTTAGCAATTCAGGGTTCATGATGGTTTGTTTAAAATAGAGTTTGCGTTTCTCTTTGAAGACATATTGCCGGTTGCGCCAACCTTTTGATATGGGGTGTTCACCCTATACCGATTTTACCTGGAAGCGAAGTTCGCCCATATCCGTTAGACTACCTTCCTGCCGGAAGTGATCCTGAGTAAAATCATTGCAACAGCAATGATGAGGAGAACATGAATGAACCCGTTTATTGCGGCGCCGGTCACCAGCCCCAGCGCCCATAAGACGAGCAAAATTACCGCAGTTGTGTAACATAAAGAAACTTTTCAACGAACGCCCGATAAAAAGGAGAACCGGACACTACCCCGGCTCCCCATGAGAACTGGCCGCTAATTCGGCCTTTTATTCACTCTCTATGACTATAGTTTTATTAACGAGACTGACAATGGGGTGTTGACCTGATGCGTGCCGTCAGGACTCAAGCAGCGTACGCTCGCAAAAAATCAGGCCGGAATACAGGCAATTCCGGCCAGGGGGGATACTTGGCGCATATTAGGCGCCGGCAAGATTTTTAAATGGTCATTCGCAGGGATGTCCAGGCTAAACATTCATCGCGATGTGATAATAACATTAAAAATTATTACGCTACTATGGGGTATTCACCGTATATACAGATTGAAGCAATTGCCGGATATTTGTTGCCGAAGCCCGGGATGTCGAGATGAAACAAAAATTCATTAGGCTGTATCAACGCTATGCAACGGCGTTGGGAAAATACTTAAACGGAGGGCCGCGCGACTTGCGGCCGGCGGTGAGACTGGGACGGGAAGCGGTCGCCCTCGGGTGGGAGACGCTGGAACTGGCCCGGATTCACGAGCAGGCGCTCACCACACCGGAACTATCCAAAAGTAAAAACGGGCTGATTGAGCGGGCGGCAATTTTTTTCACCGAGGCCATCGCGCCGATTGTGGAGACGCATTGCGCCGCGCGGCAAAGCAAAAATGAATTGAACCGGCTGAATGGGACTCTGCACCGGCGCACGGCGGAACTGGCCGCGACGAACCGCCTGTTGCAACGGGGCATCGCCCAACGCAAAAGCGTGGAGGCCGCGCTCAGGAAAAGCGGCGAACATTACGCCAGGCTGTTGAAAGAGTCCCTAAAACTGCGGGAACGTTTGCAGCAATTTATGCATCAGGTCCTGACCGCGCAGGAAGATGAACGCAAGAAGATTAGCCGTGAACTTCAGAATGAAATCGCCCAGACATTATTAGGCATCAATGTGCGGCTGCTTTCTTTGAGGCGGGAGGCCCGGAACGACAGCAGCGGGTTCAAGGATGAAATCGCCGGCACGCAGCGACTGGTAGCAAAGTCGGCAAAGTTTGTGCTAAGATTCGCGCGTGAACTCAATAATCGTGACACGTTGCCACGCAATCCCTGACAAAACGCGCAACACCATGCCTTGCAGCCATGATGAAAACTGCGATAATCCGGAGCGGAAAACGGCAGCATGAAAAAAAAATCTTTACCGTCACGCCAAAGGAAAAAAACGGCCAGGGTTGCGCGCAAGACCGCGCCCGGCGCGCCGTCAGCCATTTATTCATTCCCCATCATCGGCATCGGCACTTCCGCCGGCGGACTCGAAGCATTGGAACATTTTCTAATCCACGTGCCCAGGAACAGCGGCATGGCATTTGTCATCGTGCAGCACCTGGATCCGACGCGGAAAGGCATCATGCCTGAACTGCTCCAGCGCAACACCGGCATGAAAGTCATCCAGGTCAAGGATCGCACGAAGGTTCAGCCGAACTGCGTCTATGTGATTCCGCCGAACAAGGACATGTCCATCCTGCACGGCGCCCTGCATCTGCTCGAACCGGCATCACCGCGCGGACTGCGTCTGCCGATTGATTTTTTCCTCCGCTCGCTGGCGCAAGACAGGCAGGAACACAGCATCGGGGTGATTCTTTCGGGCATGGGATCCGACGGCACGCTTGGTTTGCGGGCCATCAAAGAGAAAGGCGGCATGGTTCTGGTGCAGGACCCCGCGACCGCCAAATTTGACGGCATGCCGCGCAGCGCGATCGATTCCGGATTGGCGGATATTGTGGCCCCGGTGGACGATCTGCCCGGCCGGATCATTGCCTGCCTGAGGCGCACCCCGCTGGTCCCCGCTTCCGAGCCGGCATTGGGCGACCAGGCGCAGAGCGCCCTGGAAAAGACGATCATCCTGCTGCGCACCCACACCGGCCACGATTTTTCGTTCTACAAAAGAAACGCCCTCTACCGCCGCATCGAGCGGCGCATGGGCATCCACCAGATTGACAAGCTTGCCAGTTATGTTCGGTACCTGCAGGAAAACTCGCAGGAGCTGGATTTGCTATTCAAGGAGTTGTTGATCGGCGTGACGGGTTTCTTTCGCGACCCGGCGTGCTGGGAGGAGTTGCGCACAAACATTCTGCCCGCGCTCATCGCCAGCCGGCCGAACGGCCATGTATTGAGGGCATGGGTGGCCGGCTGTTCCACCGGCGAGGAAGCTTATTCGCTGGCCATGCTGTTCAAGGAAGTGGTGGACAAGCTCAAACCCCTGAAAAAAATCACGTTGCAGGTCTTCGCCACCGACTTGGACAAAGATGCGATTGAAAAGGCGAGGCAGGGCGTCTATCCGGAAAATATTTGCGCGGATGTGCCGCCAAAACAAAGGAGCCGGTACTTTAAGAAAGAAGAACATAGTTGCCGGGTGACCAGTGAGATACGGGAGATGGTGATCTTTGCCCGGCAGAACCTCATTATGGATCCGCCATTTACCAAGCTGGATATATTGACATGCCGCAATTTGCTGATCTATCTCACATCCGAAATGCAAAAGAAACTCATTCCGCTGTTTCACTACAGCCTGACTCCCGGCGGCGTCTTGTTTCTCGGTGGCGCGGAAACCGTCGGGAGCTTCGCCGACCTGTTCACACCGCTAAACAACAAATTGCGTTTTTTCCGGCGGACGGAATCGGTGACACGTTCGGAGCCGATTGAATTTCCCTCGTCGCTCGCGGAGCCGTTGCCTGACCGGGCAGAACCCAGTCCCGAGCCCAAACCGGCCGCCAGCTTCCAGTCCCTGGCGGATCGGTTGATTCTGGAACATTACTCGCCCTCAGCCGTGCTTGTGAATGAGAAGGGCAACATCCTTTATGTGAGCGGCCGCACCGGCAAATACCTCGAACCCGCCGCGGGCAAAGCCAATTGGAATATTTTCGTCATGGCTTGCGAAGGCCTGCGGAGCGAACTCGACGGCGCGTTCCAAAGGGCCCTTGAGCAGGACGCACCGGTGGAACTCCGTGGACTCAAAATCGAGAGCAATAGCGGGAAACAGTTCGTGGATGTTTCCATCCAGCGGCTCACCGAACCGGAGGCGTTGCGCGGAATGGTGATTATTGTGTTCACCGGCGTGGCTGCTCCGCCGGAAACACAAGCATCAAGCCGCCCGGAGACGGCTGGAAAACATCCAGCCCGCAATGCCAGGCTGGAGGAACTCGAACGGAAATATCAGCAGGCCCGCCTCGAAGCGCAAACTGTCCGTGAAGAAATGCAGACCGCGCAGGAGGAACTCCGCGCGACCATCGAGGAACAGCAATCCACGAACGAAGAAATGCAGTCCACCAACGAGGAACTCACGACCTCCAAGGAGGAAATGCAATCGCTGAATGAAGAACTCCAGACGGTCAACAGCGAAATGCAGGTCAAATTGGACGAGTTGGCGCGGTCCAACAACGACATGAAGAACCTGCTCAACAGCACAGACATTGCCACGCTGTTTTTGGACAACGACCTCAACGTGCGACGCTTCACGACGCAGGCGGCAAAAATCATCAAGCTTATCCCCGGCGACCTCGGGCGTCCCATCACCGACCTTGCCTCCGAGCTGGTCTATCCGGAATTGGCGGACGATGCGCATGAGGTGTTGCGGAAGCTGGGCTTCGCGGAAAAGCCGGTCAGCGCGCGCGACGGCCGCTGGTTTGCCGTGCGCATCATGCCCTATCGCACGGTTGACGACCGCATTGACGGCGTTGTGATCACCTTCACCGACATCACGGCGGCCAAGACACTGGAGACGAAGTTGCGGGAGAAGCACGCCGTTCTGGAAAAGCGCGTCGCAGAAGACACTGCGGAACGCGCCAAAGCCGGCAGGTTCCGGCCGCTGGGTGCGACCGCTCTCAAACGAAGCAAAGCCGGCCGGAAATCGCAGCCGTCGCGCAAACTTTGAAACGATTCGCCATGCAAATCAAACCCACGCCATCAACCAAAACTGTCGAACGACATAGTCGCGTTGAATTGTGGGTCCCGGGCGCCCGGTCTGAACGCGGCACGAAGATGGGTGAACTTCACCGCAACGCTGAAGCCTTGCTGCGGAAACAGAAATCAACCGCCAGAAATCCCAGGTCAACCGCGGACATTCAGCGGCTGCTCCACGAATTGCAAGTCCACCAGGTTGAACTGGAGATGCAGAATTCCGAACTTCAGGAGGCAAGGAACAGGATGGAAGCCTTGCTGGAAAAATATACCGATCTCTACGATTTCGCGCCCGTCGGCTATTTATCTCTGGATGAACAGGGGCAGATCCTGGAAGTCAATATGACCGGCGCTACGTTGCTGGGCACGGAACGTTCTTCGCTGATCAAGCGCCGCCTTCAATCTTTTGTGGCCCCGGCAAGCCGTCCAATTTTTTTTGCTTTTCTAAAACGTGTTTTCGCCGGAGACGGAAAACAGGTTTGTGAGGCGGCCCTGCTGCGCCAGAACGGCGCCTCGTGTTGGGCCGACTTCCACGGCAGATGCGCCGTTTCTGCCGACGGCCGGCAGAAGTGGTGCCGCGTGGCGGTCTCTGACATCACCATTCTCAAGCGGGCGGAGGAAGCGCAACGCCGCTCGGATGCGCTGGAATCCTCGAACAAGAAGTTGCGGCAGGAGATCGTCCGCCGGGAGTTGACGGAGAAAGCGCTCCGGAAAAGCGAGCAGCACAAAAGCAATCTGTTGGACGAGTCGCGCCACATGCAGGAACAGTTGCGGCAATTGTCCCGCCAGATTCTCTCGGCGCAAGAGGGTGAACGCAAAAAAATCAGCCGGGAATTGCACGATGTCATCGCCCAGACCTTGACGGGCATCAATGTGCGGCTGTCGGCCCTCAAAAAGGCGGCCGCGGTCGACACCAGGGAACTTGACCGGAACATCGCCAGCACGCAACGGATGGTGGAGAAATCGGTAAATATCGTGCATGCGTTCGCCCGCGAATTGCGCCCGGCGGTGCTGGATGACCTGGGACTGATTCCGGCGCTGCATTCGTTTGTTAAGCTTTTTTCCAAACGGACACGCATTCGCGTTCACTTAAAAGTCTTCGAGGCAGTCGAGCACTTGGACGCGGCCAGGCGCACGGTGCTGTTTCGCGTGGCGCAGGAGGCGCTCACGAACGTTTCCCGTCATGCGCAAGCCAGCCGGGTGGAAGTGAGCATTCAAAAACTGCGCAACGTCATTTGCATGAGAATCGAAGATGACGGCAAATCGTTTCAAGTGGAACGAATGATGCGCTTCCGTGGAAGAAAGCGCCTTGGACTGCTCGGCATGAGAGAACGCCTGGAGATGGTCGGAGGCAGCTTTAACGTGGAATCCGCGCCGGGCAAAGGCACCACTATCACCGCTCAAATTCGGCCCGGCAATGGACGCGCGGGGAAAGAATCACCGAGGGACTCCGCTAAAACTAAATCTTAAATGTTTATGAAACGAATTACTGTTCTGCTGGCGGAAGACCATATGGTCGTCCGTGAAGGGTTTCGCAAGATGCTCGAACTCGAAACCGATCTGGAAGTGGCCGGCGAAGCCAAAGACGGGCGCCAGGCAGTCGCCCTGGTCAAAAAACTATGCCCTGACGTGATATTGATGGACATTGCGATGCCTCTGCTCAATGGGTTGGAAGCCACTCGGCAGATTCTCAAATCCTTCCCCGGCGCCAAAATACTCATTCTCTCGGCGCACAGTGATGACGCGTATGTCAAAAACGCAACCGAATCCGGGGCGATGGGATTTCTGCTCAAGCAAACTTCTTCCCACGAAGTATGCCGGGCAATCCGGGAAGTGCATCAAGGGAGAACATTTTTCAGCGCCTCAGTTTCCGTGCGTCTAAATCGTCTCAGGCCGCAACCAGCCGGCCGCGCCGGGCGACCCGACAAAAAAGCGGCCCGCCTGACGTCACGCGAGATGGAAGTGCTCCAGCTCATTGCCGAAGGCCAGGCCAATAAGCAAATCGCGTCGGACCTGGGCATTGGCATCAAGACGGTTGAAAAGCATCGCGAGCACCTCATGCAGAAGCTCAACATTCACGACACCGCCGGGCTTACCCGCTACGCCATCGGCGCGGGCATCATCGAAAGCAGCGTGCAGTTGACCATCGTTTAGCGTATCGCTTCCAATCCTGCGGATGAAACATTAAATTGACATTTATCCGCGTGGCCAGGGTTGGTCTTATGAAGTTCATGATAGGGTAATACCCCATACTCTCCCGAAGGGTTTTCGTTTAATATAGAAATATGAGAACGAATCATTTCCCGAAATTGATATTCAATCGTCCCGATGAATCACCGCTTTTCAACTGGACATAAAACAAGTTTTCCCAGGCAAGCGCACAAGGGGAATGCATTTGGGGAAAACATTCAAATACCAATCGGCGTCTCAAGTTTTATGACCCAAGACAATGGCGAAGCCGCGGGAATACACAAGCCCAAGGATCCCGATCGTCTCTTCGACTTCAAAGCCCCGATCATGCGGGAGGCGATGGATAAATTGACGCGCGCGGCAGATACAAACGCTTCGATCCTGATTCTCGGTGAATGCGGCACTGGCAAGAGTGTGCTGGCGCGCATCGCGCATCAGGACAGCCGCCGTAATGACAAACCCTTTGTCACCGTAAGCTGTCCGAGCTTGTCGAAAGAACTTCTCGAAAGCCAGTTATTTGGACATGTGCGAGGCTCGTTCACGGGCGCAGCGAGGGATTATTGGGGGAAGGTGAAAGCAGCCGAAGGCGGCACATTGTTCTTCGATGAAATTGGCGAATTGCCAATAGAGATTCAACCCAAGCTGCTGCGCTTGTTACAAGAGCGGGAGTATGAACGCCTGGGCGAGACGGTAACCCGCTCCGCCAATATCCGCGTTATTGCCGCCACCAATTGTGATTTGAAGCAACGTGTTTCCACGGGCGCCTTTCGCGAAGACCTTTATTTCCGGCTTAATGTCATCTCAATTGAGTTGCCACCGTTGCGTGAACGAAAAGAGGACCTGATCCGTTTTGCAGAATATTACCTCGAACATTTCGCCGCTCAGTTCAAGCGCAAAATAACCGGATTTTCAGCGGAGGCCTTGGCTTGTATTCGCGATTACACCTGGCCGGGAAATCTCCGGGAGCTCCAGCATGCTGTCGAACGGGGCGTCGCCCTGGCACGGAATACTACCCTGGTTCTGGGGGACTTTTCCGATGAAATCCAACATGGAAGCACTGCCGCCAAAAGCCAGATCAATAACCTTATGACCGAGGGTTGGATCTCTTTGGAGAATTTGATCGAGAAGTACGTTCGGCTGGTGCTGGAGCATGCTCCGGCTTCGAGTGAAGCGGCCAACATACTCGGGATCGACATTGCCACCTTATACCGGAAACGCAAAAAATGGGGGCTCCCCATTGGTCCTCAAATGAGAAAAAATGCCCTTTTTCAAACAACATCAGGCGACCCATCAACCGATGGAAAGTTAGATTTATGAAATCAACTATCAGGTTGGCCATTATTTAACGATTCATGTCGTCAGAGTAAGCAGAATGCCGGCGTACCACGCCGCAATTTATTGCCAATTAAAATCCAAAAAGCGGTCGCCGGAGCGTCTCATTAAATGTTCAATTTGTCAGAATGAGACGCATCAAAAGGATCGTACCCGTTGACAGGCCAACAATTATTCCTCCGCCCAATGCGTCAAATTTCGTCTCCGGCGCCCGATGGCTGTGCCGTACCGGAGCCACTAAAGTTTGGAAGCCGCTCCGGTTTGTCTGGCTAAAAACGGTTTTCATGAACTTATGCGCAGACATAAAAGCAGTATATCATCGGGCCATGCCTCAAAAAAGTCTATGGGGTAAACACCCCATAGCGCCCGATCTGCCAATCTGGTTATGATTATATTGTGACGGTGCTCTTCCAAACCGGGAAAATCCCGGATTTGACGGCAGGTGAACGAACAGGCAAGACCGAAGCCTGGAGAAAAAGCGCGGCCCAATACCAGCAACCTTCCCGGCGGCGCGGGGCATGGCATTCCCTATGCTGGTTCCTGGTAGCGATGGATGACGATGCTGCCGAGAGGATTTGTGGCGCGGTTATTCATGATTCAACATTTCGACTGTACATTTAAATGACAACGACTGGCCAGACCCTGCACGCGCGAACCAAGCCGTATGCCCGCGATTCCTACTGGAAAAGCTGGTGGTGTATTTTGTCCACGACGTTTCTATTGGGCGTGGCCGCCGCAGGAACCTTCCGGCTCCTGCCCCTGATCTGGCGCATTGCCAGCAGCGTTTTGACCGGGTTGCTGTTGGTCCGGTTGTTTGTGATTTATCACGACCAGCAACACCGCGCGATTTTGCCCAGGTCGCGCCTGGCGAGAGTTTTGATGCGTCTTCTTGGCATTTGTATGCTTTGTCCCAGCGCGATTTGGCGCAGTTCCCACGATTATCATCACAGCCACAATTGCAAACTGCGCAGCGCCAACATCGGGTCTTTTCCCATCATGACTCGTGAACAATATCGGCATACTCCCGCCGGCGAGCGTTTTCTCTACCTCTTTATGCGCCATCCGCTCACCATTTTATTCGGCTATATCACCGTGTTCATTTTTGGAATGGTGATCCTGCCGTTCTTCAATTCGCCGCGAAAGAATTTTGATTCTGTTCCGGCTGTTTTGCTGCATGCAACTCTGGCAATCTGGCTGGTCGTTTATTTTGGCTGGCTGGGATTGGCGCTGACACTGCTTGTTCCGTTTTTCATTGCCGGCGCTCTTGGCTCGTATCTCTTTTACGCGCAGCACAATTTCCCCGGCGTCATTCTCAAAGAGAATAAAGGCTGGACCTATGAAGGCGCGGCGCTTGAATCATCCAGCTTTTTGAATACCAACCCGATTATGGCGTGGTTTACTGCCAACATCGGCTATCATCACATCCATCATATTAACCATCTTGTGCCGTTCTATCGCCTGCCCGAGGTTTACCGTGACATTCCGGAATTGCGCCAGGCCAGGACCACTTCGCTTCATCCGCTGGAAGTGCTTCGCTGCCTGCGTCTGAAGGTCTGGTGTGTGGAATCGCAGCGCATGGTCGGTGTCCGGGGGCTTTGATTTGCTTCTGAGACTTTTGCAGAGGTTTCCTATGGGGTGAAAACCCCATAGCACCCGTCGGCTGATCCGCTTATCCTGTTGTGGTGAAAAGGCAGTTGCAAAGCGGTGAAATTGCGGATTTGACGGCAGGTGAACGCGCAAATGAGACCGCAGGCTGGAGGAAGATTGTCGCCATATATCAGCAACCTTCCCGGTGGCGTAGCGCGTGGCAGATTATCAATTCGCTCGTTCCTTATGCCGCTCTCTGGTATTTTATTTATCTCAGCCTCGCGGTGTCGTGGTGGATTGCACTGCCGCTGGCAATACTGGCCGGAGGATTTTTGGTGCGGCTGTTCATCATTCACCATGATTGCGGCCACGGTTCTTTTTTCAAGTCCCGGAAAGCCAACGATATTTGGGGATTCATCACTGGCGTGCTGACCTTTACCCCGTATCAACTTTGGCGATGGGAACATGCCATCCACCATTCGGCATCGGGCGACCTGGACCGCCGCGGCCTGGGTTCGGTGTGGACCATGACCGTGCAGGAATATCTGGAAGTGTCCCGCTGGAAGCGATTGGCCTATCGGCTGACGCGAAATCCATTCGTGCTCTTTTTGATTGCGCCATTTTTTCTGTTTGTCATCAGGCAACGGTTTTCCTCGAAGGGCGCAAGCCGCCGTGAGCGTCACTCGGTGCATTGGACTAATCTGGCGATATTGGGAATGGCCATCGGGCTGAGCCTGATTTTTGGCCTCAAGGCGTATCTGGTGATCCAGTTGACGATGGTCATGGTGGCCGGAACGGCCGGCGTCTGGCTATTCTACGTGCAGCACCAGTTCGAAGGAGTTTATTGGCAACGGCACGAGAAATGGGATTATCTCGCGGCAGCGCTGCACGGCAGTTCGTTCTATAAGCTGCCGAAAATTCTCCAGTGGTTCTCGGGCAACATCGGATTTCATCACATTCATCATTTAAGCCCGCGGATTCCCAATTACAACTTGGAGCGATGCCACAAAGCAGAGCCTCTGTTTCAAACCGTGCCGCCGGTCACACTATTTTCCAGCTTCAAATCCTTGACCTTCCGGCTCTGGGATGAGGAACGGCGCCGGTTGGTTGGATTCGGCCATCTTAAAAAGATCCGGTAGGAACGCACCCGATGCTATCATCCTGAAAAGACCCTGCCTCAACCTGCCTGACTGGAATTGATCCTCACGGAACCCTCCTTCGTTACTCAGCCTTCGCCAATTCAGCAGGGTGCCAACTCAAATGGCCGGCAGTCGAGCGCGGGTTTACCGGCTTACGCGGCGGTGGCCGGAGAGGGGGGTTCTTGCCGCCGCCGGCAACGTGCAGGTCATGATCGTCATCCCCTCCCTTGCCTCGGTGACCTTCATGCCGGTCGCTTTCGCGAGCAGATCGGTCAGTTTGCTCTCATGTTTTGGGTCGAGATGCTGCACCAGCAAGAACGTCATCCCCGTGTCCGTCGGCAACTCCTGCAACAGCGCCGTGAGAGCTTCCAGCCCGCCCGCCGAAGCTCCGACCCCTACGATTGGGAAAGAACTGACATTTCCTGCGGAAACAGCGGGAGTTTTCGCTTTTTGGCTGCTTCCTGGCATACCCTTTCGCTTTACGCGCGAAGCCTAATCGCTTCTGTCTACCAACGCAAGACATGAAACAAAATGCGGGGCGTTTGCCAGGCGTGTCCCCTCAGCCGGATGCGAAGTGTTGATGGAGCGCCTGTTTTTTGCCGGTTGCAAGAACCATTGCAACATTTCGTGATACGAAAACTCTCCCACGGGATTTGACGCGCTAATTCCAGCGTAAAGCACGTGAACCATGTTCGTGAAACACACATGGGGTTAACACCCCATAGCGCTAACAATGATTCTGAGGATATATGATGACAATATTATGACCGCCAAAAGAATACTGCAGGGCGGCGAGCCGGCCGGCCCGCCATCTCAACATCAACGAAATCACCGGCAACGTATTCTCGTGGTGGATGACGATGAGGACATGCGCCGCCTCAATACCGAGGCGCTGGTTTACGCCGGCTATAAAGTGGAGGCCGCCGCAGATGGCGCTATCGCCTGGGATGTTCTTCAATTTGACGGCTACGACCTCCTGGTCACCGACTACAATATGCCCATGATGTCGGGCATCGAATTGATCCAGAAGCTCCATGCCGCCCGCATGGCCCTGCCGGTTATCCTGGTATCAGGGACAATCCCAACCGAGAAGTTGAAACGGCATCCATGGTTGCAAATTAATGCCACGCTGCTCAAGCCTTACACCGCCGACGAGTTGCTGGCCACAGTACGAAAAGTTTTACACGCGATTGATGGCATTGCGGGACAGGCCGCGCCGCTGTTCACGGAAACCGCGAACACGGCGCTGCCGCCAAGCAGCAAGCTTTGATTTGTCGGTTGGGTCCCGATGGCGGGCGGAAAAACCTGCACCGTCAGCACCGCGTTGGAACTGACCGCGCTGCCGCTGCCATTAAAAACATGCACGCTGTAGTTTCGGCGACAGGTTCGACTGCATGCACATGCACGGTGTGCGTGACCGGCCAAGGCAACCAACCCATGTCCACGGCAAAATTTTGCTTCGGTTGCCCGTTTTCAAGGAACTTCCTGCGCGCGATAGAAGCGCTTCGGATAATTCGCCGCATTTGTGTCGGTAAAGACGAACGTGCCGCCAGATCCCGCCGTTATCGTGCCAATGACTGTCCACGCCTCAAAATCCTGTGTCGCCAGAATTTCATTGGTCTGGCCGGTTGGGCCGGTCCCTGCCATTGTGAGCATTCCGGCGGGTGCGACGCGAATTTGCAATCCGGTGAGTGTCACTGGCGCCGCGTAGCTGGCTTGATTCGAGAAGACATTTTGGGTCCCAAGTGAATTATATGCCTTGCCTGCGAAATAATAAGTCATGCCTCCTGTCAGGCCGGAGATGGTTGCGTTCGTCACATTGCCGGCATTAACCATCTGGGTGTAGATGCCGTTCGTCACGCCATAGTAAATATTGTAGCCGGCGGTACTGGGGCTGATGCTCGGAGCCCACGTCAGGGTGACGCTTGTCGCCGCTTGGGCCGGATTGTGAAGCAAGGCGAGAAGCAAGATTCCTCCGAGAACCATTGCGGGTCTAATGATTCGGGAGGACACGTCCAATACTTCCCGGCCAACGCAACCGGCGGTTTGTTCGAAGATTGTTTGCATGAGAAACCGGTACATCTCACCGGGCTCCGCCGCGACCAGGGCGTCCCCGGCCGTCGCTGGGAGAAACCTTGGTTTTAACTTTGAAGCTCGGAGTGAAAAAGAGGAGTCGCGCCGTCCGGGAGATTCCAGCGCAATCATATTCCTCCCGTTCTGGAATCAGTTTCTTAAAATCTTCTGGTAGGGTAACACCCCATAGCCGCATCCCGTGTTCCGGCTTAGGTTCAAGCCATGAATAATAAAGTACTCATCCAAATTGGAGGCAGTCCATGTCACTGATTTCTCTCGTCATCACCCTGGTCGTCATCGGAGTGTTGCTATGGCTGGTCAATAGCTACATTCCAATGGACGGAAAGATCAAAAAGATCCTTAACGCCGTCGTCGTCATTTGCGTCGTTGTGTGGCTCTTGTTTGCGTTTGGCATTCTCCATCACACTGGAGACATCCATGTACCGCAGGTCCAGTAGCACGCCTTTCATTAGACACTGCTGCTTGCTTTCACTCATGGACAGGCAGGGTAACACCCCATTTGCCCGCGATGTATTCTCGCTTAATGTGTGCTGTGAAAACGAAGCGCTTTGTCCAATTGATAGGTCAACCATCCAAATGAAATTACCGACTTATGGAGCATGAGAAAAACGCATACAACCAATAAAGACATTGTATGTTACAAAGCATTAAACAATTATACGGAAACAAACTGGGCGCAACGGATGGCGAAATCGGCCATGTAAAAGATTTTTATTTTGACGATAAAAGCTGGGCGATTCGTTACGTGGTCGCGGATACCGGCTCATGGTTGCCCGGGCGGCAGGTATTGATCTCGCCCCGCGCTTTTCGGGACTTCCATCAGGCCGGGAACATCCTGTCGGTGAATCTGACACGGAAACAGATTGAGGAGAGCCCCGCGATTGAGTCCCGCAAGCCGGTGTCGCGGCAATACGAAGAGGAGTATCATCGATATTACGGATGGCCGTTCTATTGGGAAGGCAACGGTTTGTGGGGCAGGAGCGAGTTCCCAATTTTGCCAGCGCCGCCAAAGACAATACCGGATAAGGACACTGTAGCGGCCAATCGGGAGCGCGAACACGCCGATGCGCATCTGCGCAGCGCGCAGGCCGTAAGCGGTTACCATGTCAAGGCCAGTGATGGAATCATTGGCCACGTCTGTGATTTTATGATGGACGATAAGAGTTGGGCGATTTATCGATTGGTCATCAAAACCGGCCATCGGTTTACCGGCAAAGAAGTCCAGATATCGGTGGGTATAGTTAACCGGATTAGTTACGAGGAATCCACGGTCTCCGTAAATTTATTCAGACAAGCCGTCGAACAGAGTTCTTCGCACGATGTGACTCCGGTCGATATGCCTGCTGAAAGCGGGCTGATAAGGTGAACACCCCATAGCAAACGCGCTATTGCGGAGCCTATAATTTCCTTATGAAAAATGATATATTTCCCCGAAACCAAAAACCGGCCCGGGCCACACAGCCAATTCCTGTGGGTAGCCTGAGCCAAAACGAAATTAATTTTACTCCGTCACCGGACGAAGTCGCCAGAAGAGCTTATTTCACATATGTGAACCAGGGTTCGCCCCAGGGGCGCGAGGTGCAACACTGGCTGCAGGCCGAAGCGGAATTGCTCCAGGAACGCAAGCTTACCCGAATTCACCGCTTTCACGACTGGGACATGAAATAAAATCTTAAACAATTCACCGCGAAAGATCCACTAATGAAAACAAATGTTGTCCAACTGGCTGAAGAACCCAGGATGTATGAAACCAAAAACGACATTTCCCTCGAGCGCCGAGAGAAATTGGCTGTGCTTATGAACCAGCGGCTCGCGTCGGCCGTTGATCTGCAAATGCAGATGAAGCAGGCGCATTGGAACGTAAAGGGGCCGAGCTTCATTGGCTTGCATGAACTCTTCGATAAAGTGGATGAGGCCGTGGAGTCCTATGCGGACATGATTGCCGAACGCATTGTGCAATTGGGCGGCATCGCCGAGGGCACGGCGCGCGTGGCCGCGTCGCGCACGCGGCTTGCCGAATATCCGCTTCAAATTGCAGACGGCAAGGCCCATGTTGAAGCCGTTGCCCACGCGCTTTCCACCTTCGGACAAGCTGCTCGCGGCACGATTCAGGAGGCCAATGCCCTGAATGATGCCGACACTGCGGACCTGTTCACCGAAGTCTCGCGCGGCATAGATAAGTGGTTGTGGTTTGTCGAAGCCCATTCCCAGGCCACGAGCTAAAAATGGTTTCCGTTATGTTTGCGCTGCTCTATCTGCTGTTTCTTGGTTGCCTGGGCTTTTTCCTCTTTTGCATGGATTTAATCCGATGGCCAATCGCCAGATTTCAGTTTGCGCCGTTTTCGTTCCGCCACGGATTTTCATTCTCGATCAAAAAACGCACGAAAGAAGCACTGGTGAAAGATAAAAAGAGGGCCTTCTGATGGGGTGGATACCCCATTACGTCAGTGATCGTTGCGTGTTACAAATAGTACCATGAATATCAGTAGTCCACAGCAACAGGGAGTGAGCCTGTCCGTAAGCGGGCTTCGCAAGAGCTACAACGGAAGCGAAGTGCTCAAGGGAATAGATCTCGACGTCGCCGCCGCGGAAATTATCGTCATCATGGGACCGAGCGGCAGCGGCAAGTCGGTTTTTCTCAGGCAGATCATCGGCCTGGAAGAGCCGGGTGCGGGGGAAGTCGTGATCGAAGGCCAGCCGATAGAATCTCCGGACATCACAACCCGTTACCGGGTAGCCATGGTTTTCCAATCCGGCGCGCTGCTGACCTCGATGACGGTCGGAGAAAGCGTTGGTTTTTATTTGGCGCAGCATCGCTTGAAAACTCCCGGCGAAATTGCGGAAATTGTTGCCAGGGACCTCGAACAGGTGGGGCTGAAAGGCGCCGAAGACAGAATGCCTGACGAACCTTCCGGCGGCACGAGAAGGCGCGTGGCCATTGCCCGGGCACTGGCCATGGAACCGCAGTTAATCCTGTATGACGAACCGACCGGCGGCCTTGGCCCGGTTTCTTCAGTGAACGTTGCAGAAGACATCGCCAGGCTCAACAGACGGATTGGGGCCACAAGTGTGGTTGTCTCGCGCGATTGCAAACTGGCGTTTGGCATCGCCCATCGCATTGTGATGCTGGATGAAGGCTGCATTGTGGCCATCGGTACGCCCGAGGAGATGAAGGCCAGCCCGGACGCGCGCGTGCAACAATTTTTAAACGCCAAATTTGACCTGACGCAGGCTTCTTCCGTTCATGCGCTTCCAAATGTTTCTATTCCCGGGCACGACGGCAAGGAACCGCCCGCGGCAACGCCACCTGGCGGCACGGAGCCGCTGCCGACTGTGCCTGATGACGAAGGACGACATTTTGGGGAAGCACCCGCGGGGCATTTGCATCTGGCGATACCCGCTACGGCGGCCAAAGGAAGAAAATGCAGTTAATGTAGGAGAGTCGAGGAGGCCCGGACGGGTAGGGTTACACCCCATAGCACCCACAGGGCTGAAGGGGCTACCTTCTGATTAAGGGTTGCACCAGCTATTTGGCGATGCAGGAAAACAATGAACGGAGACTTTTAAAATGAGACAAAACAAATTGATCCAACCTGTGCGGATTTCAAGCATCAGCAGTGACATTTTTCCGGCATAAACCGAATGCAATCGCAAACCCGGATTTGAACGAATATGAAAATCACCATTCACTATCTCAGTCTCAACGCCCAGGCCACCTGGCACCGCCAGGTGGAGAAACAACTCATGCTTCTGCACAACTTGACGGCGATAACCTCTGCTGACGTGGTGCTCGAACACCAACGGGAAGCCAATCCTGCCTTCCGCGTCCAAGTCCGGCTGGAAGTTCCAGGATCCGGCGCCCACGCCGGGGCCACCCGCCATGCCCGGGAGGCGGCGTTGCTGATTCATGGGCCTGCCCTGCATGCCGAGGCCAGAGACAACACGCTGGAAGCTGCGCTGCTCAAGACCACCCAGGACCTGGAACATCAGATTCGGGCCCGCCAACTGAGGCGCTTGGAACGTGGCAAAAGCAAACTTCAGCTCAGCGCCGCTTCCAGCCGGTGGACCAACGCTCCGGCCGTCCGAAAATGAAACAGTCAATCAATTCTGAAGCCATGAAAACGAACGAAATGGAAACGAAACTTAACCAAAGAGCAAAAATGGAAAAATTCAAATGCCCTCACTGTGGCATTAAACTCGGCAATTTTCTGTATGCGTATAAGTGTCCTTATTGTCACGAGGAATTGAGACACAACACGCGCTCAATGATTTCGGTCATAGAGCGTGATTCCCAAAAACCGAAATGGTGGCCGGTGCGGCTCTTTTTCCGCATCGTGCGCTTTGTGGAGAGCTGAAAGCGAAATCGCCTCAATGAACCATCTGAGATTCATCTGCCTTGCCGTTATTCAATTTGCCAAACAAGTCTGGTTGCTGCCTCAATCCATCGCGATGGCGGTTAAACAAAAACGTCAGTGGATGGCTCGAGACAAACTTGAAGCGGAACGGCTCGACCGGATACGAAACCCGGAAAAATATTTAGGAAAATGATTCAAAACGATTATGTCCGCCAAAATTGATTTCAGAGGCGCATTGTGACTTTCCAGGATATGCAACTGCAACAGTGTTACGACACCCACCTTGGCAAAGTTGGCAATGCTTTGGGCGACTTGGGTCCCGTCTATGCCCTCATTGCCACCCACAATTGGTTTGCCATGCTCGAAGGGACTCATTCAGTCAGGGTGCATGAAACGATTGACCTCCTCCTCTCGACCGAAATGCGTCCGGCCCTGCGCCATTGGTATGGGCGCTCCGGTCTTCAGATGGATTCGAATGGGGTTGAATTTAGAAATCAATTGAGTCGCTTGGCCGGAGAGCGGCTCGAAAGCAGCCCGGAAATTCCTCTTAACCCATCCTGAACACCCAAACTCCCATATCACCACAGCCTCATTCTCTGAATATGTCAAAGCGTCCGGAAGCATTCGATAAATTTGTTCGGTTAAATCTAATCGGTGAAATAGTCGAAGTGGTGGGATTTGATTCTACCAATATAACGGTAAAATATCGTGGGAAAAATCTTACCATGGAACACTACGAGGTTTCCCGCGTGACTCCCGAACAAGCGGCGGTGGCGGCCAGGCGCATTTCAGGTTAGAAGAAGTTCTTCAACCGTTTCTCTTTGGTCATTAGGGCAAACCAGTCTTCCGGCTTGCTCTATCTCGCGTTTTTTTCACACTATGGCTTGCCACGCAAATGTTGGCAGGCTTCAATGCGGCTTTATGAAATCCTCAAGCAATTCACCGTCGCCATTCAGCGGGACATTTGTCCGTTCGATACTGCGTTCCCTGAAAATCCTGTTGCCGGTGCTGTTTCTGAGTGGGACTGCGTCCGCGGCAGAGTTTACGTCGCTGATGCCCGTGACCGAGACTGTCGTGAGCAATTCGCCTGCATTTCGGAAAGCATTTTCCGCAGCCAATCTCGTTGATGGAAACCCAAAGACCGAGTATGCCTCGTGGAACCAGGGGACAAACACGGTAGTGGAATTCGACTTTGGCCAGCAGACGCGCATAATCGCCTTTCGCCATGTGGACCGCAACAACATGGCGACGGTCGCGGCGTCTGTGCTGGAATTCTATGACGCTGATGGAAAACTCATTTCGACCGTGCCGGTTAAGCATGTGAACGAGCCTGGTGGAACAACGTTTTTTGTCTTGCCGTCTGCTGTTGTGGCACAAAGCGTGAAGTGGCAGGTGACCCGATTGGGAAATGATTCTTTACGGGCAGTTGGCGGAGCGGAGATTTCTTTTTTCACGTCAGAAGGAAACGACCCGGCTCCGACTCGAGATAGCATCGATGTCCAGGCGCAGCCGTGTCTTGATCGAGAAGGCAACCAACCGGTTTCAATCACGATCAATCATCCCTACACCGAATTAGCCGCCGTCGTTTTGCAGGGCGCAGGCAGGGAATCCAGATTGCGACTGCATCCGGGGCCAAACACGTTGGGCTGGGACCTGCCGCCGGTTGACGCCGAGACGACCGGTAAACTCGAACTGCAGTTCGGCGGACAGACGGTGGCCTCTTGCGATTTTTCACGAAAGCCGGTCAAGCCGTTGACGGTGTATATCCTTCCGCATGCGCACATGGACATCGGCTATGCGTTCTATCCGGCCACGGCATTGCGGTTGCACGCCATCTATATCCTCGACGCGCTCAAGCTGATCGAGCAGAGCCGGAAAGATCCTGCGGATGCGCAGTTTCGTTGGAATCTCGAAGTGATGATTGAAGCGCAGGAATTTTTGAAAACGGCCACGCCTGACCAGAAAAAGGCGTTTTTAGATGCCATCGCCAGCGGGCATATCGGACTGGACGGATTGTTCGCCAACGAACTGACGGGACTTTGCCAGCCCGAGGAGTTGATCCAAAGCCTGGCTTATGCCCGGCAATTTGGAGACGAGTACCATGTGTCGATTGACTCGGCGATGATTAGCGACGTGCCAAACTACACGTGGGGCATGGTGCCGGTCCTGGCGCAGGCGGGCATCCGGTATTGGTCGTGGGGACCGAACCCAACCACGCACATCGGCTTCGCTCGCAAATGGGACAATCGTCCGTTCTATTGGGCCTCGCCCTCGGGCACGAGCAAGGTCCTCTGTTGGCAGAGTTGCAATTCATATTGGCCGGCTTTTACGCCCGAATTACCGTCCGGCCTTGCGCCGGATTTCAAAACCAACGTGAAGCCGCTGCTCGATTTCCTCGAGCGGTTTACCACCAACAATCCGGATTTTCAGTATTCGATGATCTATACCCGCTGGACTACCGGCGACAACGCGCCTCCTGATCCGCACCTTTCCGCGTTTGTAGCGCGCTGGAACCGCGAATATTCGTCGCCTCACCTGGTAATCGCGACGACCAGCCAGGCCTTCCACGCACTGGACGCCAAATATGGCAGCACTCTTCCGACGTACCGAGGGGATTATAATGGCTGTTGGGAAGATGGCGCGGCTTCCACAGCAGAGGCAACGGCGATTAACCGCCGCGCCGGTAATCGGCTGTCGCAAGCCGAGGCGCTCTGGTCCATGCTGGGAGCCTCACAATATCCGCAAACGGACTTCGACCGCGCGTGGCAGAACGTCGTGCTCTACGACGAACACACCTGGGGCGCGTATTGTTCCTGGTCGGAGCCGCGCAGCGATTTTACTCGCGAGCAATGGGTGTGGAAACGGCGCTACGCCACGGATGCGCTTGGCGAAGCCAACAATTTGATGCAACGGGCGAAGAAAACCATCAATCCGCCGGCGGGATCGCAATGGTTTGGCGTGTTCAATACCAGTAGCTGGCCGCGGACTTCATTAGTTACAGTGCCGCCGGAGTTGGGGCTGGCCAGCCGGCAGAACGCGCGGGGCGCGGGCATACTGTCAGACGTGCCATGGCGGTCGGTGGCGGTGTTCGATGCCGCCGGCCGGCCGGTGCCTTGTCAGCGCATGCCGGACCAATCACTGGTCTTTCTTGCGCGCGACATTCCGGGACTGTCCGAAGGGCGCTATCAGGTTAAGCCCGGAGAACCCGATGCAGTCGGATTGACTCCGGCTATCGCGAGCGACAACGTCCTCTCAAACGGCCTCGTTTCCCTGCATATCAACCCGATCAACGGAACCATCGACGTGCTCACTGCCAATGGCATTGACAGTAACCTCGTCAATACATCGGACAACACAGCGCGCGGACTCGATGACTACGCGTATGTGACTGGCCAGAGCAACACGAACGTTTCGTTCAGCGGGGCGCCGAAAGTGCGGGTAGTGGCAAACGGCCCGCTCGTGGCGGATCTGGAAATTGAATCCGATGCGCCGGGATGCCATCAGCTCGTCCGTCAGATATCACTGGTGGCCGGCCTGCAGGAAGTGTTCATCTCCGATTTGCTCGATAAGGAGGAAGTCTGGCCGACATTGGAAGGTGTTCACATTGGCTTTCCGTTTGCGGTTCCCGGTGGAGTGCTTCGCTATGATGAACCCTGGTCGGTCATTGAGCCGGGCCGCGATCAGTTGCCCTGGACACAGGAAAATTTCTTCACCGAAAACCGCTGGGTGGACGTTTCCAACGATCGATTCGGAGTCACCTGGGCGAGCGTTGATGCGCCGATGTTCGAGATTGGCGGCATCACTGCCACCCGCATGGACGACCCGAATTGGATTCTGAAGCCTGACCCGGGAACCACCATCTACTCTTTCGTCATGAATAATTATTGGCTGACCAACTACAAGGCGTGGCAGCGTGGCATGGTGGTGTTTCATTATGTGCTCCAGCCGCACGGGCCGTTTTCACAGTCGGCGGCAGTGCGTTTTGGAATTGATAGCCAGCAACCGTTAATCACCGCTTCGATTGCGCCGAATGCCAAGCCGTTTAAATCCCTTGTCACGATTGAGCCGGCGAGCGTGCTGGTCGAGGATTGTCATCCGAATCCCGATGGGCGCAGCTATTCACTACGGTTATTCAATGCCGGGAGCCAGAGCGCGACGGTGCGGATCAACTGGGCGGGCGGGCAGGGGATTCAGCTCGCGCGAACGGATTTGTTCGGTGGCGATCCGGAGGCCATCGCGGGACCGATCAGCCTGGCTTCTTTGGACTCTATGACCTTGTTGGTCACTCCACATTGACGTTACGAAAAACAACCCAATCCCAAAAGTTATCGCACTGGTTCTCGTTACCGCCGCCATATCATGGCTGCTGATGAAATTCGATGCCGCCGAATTAACAAAGATAGATTCGATGTCTGCGGCTGATTATGTCCAGCACGAGCGCGAGCTTCATCATCATTCATACATCTATCATTTTATCAGTATCCTGGTTTTTGGTGGCTTTTACATTGGGGCGGTGGAGTTCATTGCTCTTTTGATAGAGTCGATTTTTCCGAGAAAGCCCGACGCCTGAACCGTGCGTCGCTCTGGTTCATTGTGGACGATGAACAGATCTGGATTATTGGAAATGCCGTTTGGGGTGGTTTCTGCGCTTGACTTGAAGTCGGCGGCTCAATATTGCACTGTTACGCTTGAACCCGGTGCTTAAAGCCGCTTCTATTCTCGCCTATATCGGAATGGCAGGAGCCCTGCTGGCCCTGGTTGCCATGAAGCTTCTTTTCTCGCCGAATCCGTTCGTCATTGGTGCTCAACTCGCGGCGATAATACTAATGTTTTGGGCGCGCGTGACCTTTGGCAGACGAAGTTTTCATGCTGCGGCTAATCCAACACAGGGCGGTTTGGTTACAACAGGACCATACCGTTATATTCGGCATCCGATCTACACGGCAGCTTGCCTCCTCGGCTGGGCGGGTGTGTTTGGTCAATTTTCGTCCATAAGTTTCGCCTGTGGCATTCTCCTTTTGCTTTGTGCGGTGGTGAGAATGTTCTGTGAAGAGAAATTAGTCATAATAAAATATCCAGAATATGCTGATTATGCCGCCAGGACGTGGCGAATGATTCCTTATGTATTCTAGCGATCCATTTCTCTTTACACGCCATCGGAAAATGGCTTCATCGGTGGCCACGCTGCAAATCGTCCTGGCGACCGCGGCTTCTATTTTAAGCTTTTCGCTGTCTGCAATTGCCCGTGACCCGGTCGATGAGGTCGAGCCGCGTTGGGGCGCGGGCATGAACCAGCTTCTTCCGAACCAAACGGACGTGGCCGGTCATGACCCTGCGCAACCCGGATTGCATTCGGTCGGTGACATGTTTCCGGAAATTGCCGTCCCCTGGCCGATGGCAATATGGTCACCGCAAACGCACACCGGCGCTTGGTTCGACAACAACCTGGACCCTGACTTTCAGGGCTTCCGATGCACTCACGAAGCGCATCCGTGGGCCGGGGACTACGGTCAGTTTACCATCATGCCCGAGGTTGGGACGGCGGAAATCGACCCGGTCAGGCGGGCTTCGCCGTTTAGTCACGGGCAGGAATTCGCGCGTCCGTACGATTATCGGATTTATTTGCCACGTTATGAGACCTGGGCGGAACTTGCGCCGACCAAACGTTGCGCCATCCTGCAGTTCGACTTTCCCAAGACCAACGAGGCGCACATTGTCATCTCGGCTCAGGACGCATCGATCACAACCACGGAAATGAATCACGAGTTGGTGGTTGCCGGAAAGGTCTGGCGAAATGTCGGAGACGTTCCAACGAATTTTGCCTGTCAATTTGTGGTAGAATTCAAACCACAGCCTGTCGCGGTACACCTGTATGCCGACAAAGATAATCTCATTAGCGCGGTACTCACTTTTGACACAACGCATTCGCCTGTCGTGCGTATGCGCGTAGGGACATCGTTCATTAGTGCGACGCAGGCGGAACTGAACCTGCGTCGGGAAATTTCCGATTGGAATGTCAAGGCGGTGGCCCGGCAGGCCAGAAAAGATTGGAACCGGCAGCTTGAAAGGATTGAGTTGGGCGTTGAGCGTGCCGATCAGAGTAAAATATTCTATACGAGTCTCTATTGGGTGCTGCTTTATCCGCACAGCTTTTATGAAATTGATGAGCAGGGCAGGGAGGTCCATTACAACCCGACCAATGGCCGCGTATATTCCGGACAGTTGTATACGGGAACTGGTTTTTGGGACGTGTTTCGCTGCGCCTTTCCGTTGCTAACGATGGTCTATCCCGAACAGGACGGCCACATTGTCAACGGCCTGCTGAACTTCTACAAGGAAGGCGGCTGGCTGCCGACATGGCCAAATCCCGGGTATTGGAATTGCATGGTGGGCACTGACGCCGACCCGGTAATTGCCGAGGCCTGCCTGCAAGGGATCCAGGGTTTCGATCTTCAAATAGCCTACGCCGCGATTCGCAAGGACGGAACGGTCGAACCGGACGGTCATGGGCACGGCATTCCCCATCTAAAAGATTATTTGCGATTGGGTTATCTGCCGGCCAATGTCATGAGCGAGGCGACGTCTACCACACTGGAAGAAGCCTACGACGATTATTGCATCGCTCAAGTGGCGCAAGCGTTGGGCAACAACGCCGATTACGAAAAGTTCAGTAAATTGGCGTTGAATTACATGAACGTGTTTAACCCGGCGGTGAAATTCCCATGGGGCCGCACTGCTGATGGCAGGTGGCAGCCGGGTTTTGACCCGCTGTGGTGGGGCAGTCCGTTTACCGAGGACGATGCCTGGACGTACGTGTGGGAGGTCATGCAGGATCCTTACGGATTGATTCAACTTCTTGGGGGCCGGCCGGCTGCCATCGCGAGACTGGACGAGTATTTTACGACCAACTCGGATTTTCACATTGGCGCTTACGCGAATTGGGGTCATCCCATTCCCGAGCAAAATGAGTCCGTCATTCTCGGCATGGGCCAATATGGTCCGAACAATGAACCCAGCAGTCATGATGCGTTCTTTTACGATTTTCTGGACGAGCCATGGAAGGCCCAGTACTGGGTACGCCAGACTCTGGCGTGGGTTTACAATTCCAACGGCATGGTGGGGGATGGGGATGAGGGCCAGATGGGGGCGTGGTATATTTTTAATATGGCCGGATTTTATCCGTTCTCGCCGGTCGCGCCGGATTATTTGATTGGCAGCCCGGCGGCCGGGCGGGTGACATTTCACCTGCCCCACGGAAAGATATTTACTGTTCGTAGTGTAAACAACGGCCCTGAGAATTATTATATTCAGTCCGCGACGCTCAACGGAAAGGCATTTAATCAGACGTGGATTAGCCAGCAAACCATTCTGCAGGGTGGCACTCTGAAGTTCTTGATGGGACCGAAGCCAAATACAAATTGGGGAACTGACACGGCTGCTTTGCCGCCGTCGGGCGATTTGACGCAGCCAAGGAAATCGGCGGATTGATGGATATTTGGATGATTGGATTGATGGTCCGGGGGCGCTTGCGTCCTGGAGTGCGGTGGCTGTGACACCGCTTTGGAGTGGAGAGCCAGGCTTGGCTTTCGATTGATAGTCTTTAGCCAGATCGTGTCCTGTTTTTCTCTATTTTCGAACCGGACCGCCTGAAGCCGGGACACCGAACAAAGTCAATTTCATTGAAAATCGTTAAATTCAGCACCGGCATTTGAATTGCTGCCGATTTCGCTCGTCGGTTTTCACAAAAAGCCGATGCAGTATGAAGAAGCCGCAAACATCGAAGATGATCTGCGCGGCGAAGCTTTTGCTGATTCACCTGTTCCTTTTGCCGTCTTTGGTTGCGCACGCACAATACACATTCACGACCAACAACGACGGTTCATTGAATATCGCGCAATACACTGGCCCAGGCGGAGCGGTGGTCATTCCCAACACGACCAATGGCCTTCCAATCACGAGGATCGGGGACGCCTCGTTCTTTGAAAATACCAACCTGACGAGTGTCACGGTGGGAACCAACGTCGCCAACATCGCCGACCAGGCATTTTCTTATTCCAGCATCACGAATGTCACGCTCCCGGCTAGTGTCACGAATATCGCATTCGATGCGTTCCACAATTGCAACAGACTTACGGCCATTAATGTGGCCACGAACAATCCGGATTTTAGCGGCGCCGCAGGGGTTTTATTCAACCAAAATCAGACGACGCTCATCACGTTTCCGGAGGGGAAAGCCGGAAGTTATGCGGTACCCGACAGTGTCACGGACATCGGCGGCTATGCGTTCTTTGACTCGACCAACCTTACGAGCGTTGCCATTTCTACCAATGTCAGCACCATTGAGAATTATGCGTTTCTTGATTGTCCGGGCCTCAGGGCAATCACAGTGAATACAAACAATTTATCGTACAGCAGTATGGCGGGTGTTTTATTCGATAAGAACCAGGACACGCTTATCCAATATCCTGCGGGCAACACCGCATCCTTCTATGTCATGCCGAACTCCGTCACGAACATCGGGATGGAGGCATTCTATAGCAGCCTCAACCTAATCAGTGTCACGCTCGGTACGAATGTCTCTGTCATTGGGGGCGCGGCGTTCGAGTACTGTCCTGCATTGGCCAGTATAGCGTTCCCCGATAGCGTTACGGTTATCAGCGGCGATGCGTTTGCTGAATGTAGAGGGTTGACGAACATCACGATTGGGACGGGCGTGACGAATATTATGTATCAGGCGTTTCTGGGTTGTCCCAGTGTGACCGCCACCACGGTTGCGGCAGGCAACCCGGCTTTTAGCAGTGTGGATGGCGTTTTGTTCAACAAGAACCAAACCGCGCTCTACCTCTATCCGGCGGCCAGCGGCGGAACGTTCTATGCCGTTCCCGACACCGTCACAAACATCGTCGGGGACGCGTTCGTGGAGGCCTACAATTTGACTAGCGTCACGCTCGATTCCAATCTCCAAAGCATCGGTGATGATGCATTCGAAAACTGCTTTTTTCTCACCAGCATCACCATTCCCAATAGCGTGACCAACATGGGATTCTTCGTGTTTTGGCAGTGCGTAAGCCTGACAAACGTCGTGATCGGCTCCGGTGTCACCAACATCGGGTACCAGGTCTTCGCCTACTGCTACAATCTCCAGGGCGTGTATTTCACGAGTAATGCGCCTGAAATGAATCCGGATACGTTCGATGGCGACGGCATTGCGACTGCGTATTATTTGCCGGGAATGACGGGGTGGGGTGCGACATTTGACGGTCTGCCCACCGCGCTCTGGCTGCCGCAACTCGTGGACAGCGGCGTGCGGACAAATCAATTTTCTTTCCAGGTCAATTGGGCCAGCGGCGAAACTGCGGTGGTGGAAGGCTGCACAAATCTGTCCCAACCCGTTTGGTCTCCGCTGCAAACAAACACGCTCTCGAACAATTCGTGGCAATTCAGCGATGCGCAATGGATGAAATATCCGAATCGCTTTTACCGTGCGATTTCGCCGTGAGCGGAGCCGAGCCTGGATTATTGGATTGGTGGATTAGGCGCTTGCATCCTGGAGTGCGGTGGCTGTGACACCGCTTTGGAGTGGGACCTCGAGTTTGGATGACGCCACGCCTTCGAAAGCGGGGTCCCCCGAAAGCTTTTGGGGTTGCCACCGCACTCCGGAACCGTGCGGCGGTTCGGACGGTTGGTACAACCTACCCAGTCCCTCACGGTCGGGGCCTCTGCAAATTAGGGCACTACGTCATTTCAGCTTCACTTGACCAAAATTTGCAAATCTGGTTTCATACTGTCATGGTAACAGAAGAGAGAATTTAAATAGAGCAGACAACCACAACCAAAAATAACTATGAAAAAACAAATCGTCCGCATCTCGATCCTCCAATCCAGCAAGATTGTTACGGTCCTCTACACACTAATGGGCTTCATCTACACCTTAATCGGTATCCCGATGATTCTTTTCGGCAACGGAAATCTTCGAATCATCGGGGTTATATACCTATTAGGACCCATTTTTGCCGGGGTGCTCGGTTTCATCTTCTTTGTCATTTTCACCGGCCTTTACAATCTTTTGGCATCGGGGCTCGGTGGCTTTGAAGTGGAAGTCAGAGACGTTGACCAATCGGCCTAAAGGGACATATGCCTGCGGCAACCTTTAATTTATGGGCGACCTGGGTTATTGTGCGGAAGCCTTTTAAGGGAGTGACATGAGCAAAAAAGCGGCAGGAAAATTCAAAATCTTCCGTGGGGGCAGATAGTGACGCGTTTGCTCAGCCCGGAAGGCATATTGGTCGCCGTAACTGTTACGCTTGTGATGCGCGAGTAGTCGGAAGCACACCGCCAGCAAATGAGTATTCTTAAAACCATGTTCGCCCGCTCGGAGCCATCGGAGGATGACACGCTTTTGACCGATTTGCGGAATTTGAGCGATGCACTCGGGCCGCACAACTCGCATTGGGCTGATGTATTGCACCATTTGCGGAGCGAAATTGCGGGTTGCAAATCGGTTGTTCAGCGGTATGAGGTTGCCCGAGAGATCGAGTCGGTTTTTGGCGGCAGGGGGGTCTTAACGACACAAATGCCTGCAGACTGTGAAAGACGCAAGGAGGAATTATTTTCTGCCGTTCAGTGTGTGCTTCGTGCTTGTTGGCGTGCGCTTGGCCGAGAGTCACACGCGGGCAGGGTCCGTCTTTTGCCGGTTGGCGCTTCGGTGCGTTTGGTTCCTGGTGCTGTTCGGTACTTCAATGGGCACAGGATTTTAGCCAGGTGTCGACCCAAAAAGCTTTCGGGGGACTACCGCTGGTAACGCCGTCAAGAATCCTGCCGCTGACTGCGAAGCCGCGCAATAGCGCGAGTCTGATCTGGGGCCTCTTCTCGGTCCCGTCGGCCCAGCGCGGTTTCATGCAGAGAAACATCGGGAGCTGCTGTAGCCGCTTGAGTTTCTGGGTGCTTTGGGCTATACAACCATCATTCTTCGCTGATGCCGAAAGAATCATACATACAGCTCGCAACCCGTGAGTTTAAGCGTCTCAAAGCGCTTGCGGACGGCGCAATGTCGCAGATTACACCTGAGCAACTCTTCGCCACTGAGTCGGACGGCGACAACAGTATTGCTGTCATTGTGAAGCACATGAGCGGCAATTCGCTGTCGCGATGGACGGAGTTCCTCACCAGCGACGGTGAAAAACCGAACCGCAACCGCGATAGCGAATTTGAAATAACGACTGGGGACACGCGCGAGGTCCTTATGAGCCGATGGGAGTCAGGCTGGGCCGCTCTGTTTTCAGCACTGGAGCCACTTACGGATTCCGACCTTGTAAAGGAAGTTACGATTCGCGGAGAGCCGCTGAGCGTGATGCAGGCAATCAATCGGCAGTTGACCCATTACGCCTATCATGTGGGGCAGATTGTGTATGTGGCGAAGCATTATGCCGGCAATTCGTGGCGGAGCTTGAGTATCGCGAAAGGGAAGTCAGCTGACTTCAATGCGGATCCGGCAAAATATGTTGAAACCGAAATTACTACTTCAAATTGAAGGCGGCGCCTTTTTGTTTGCCGCCTGTGTCTTGTACCGGCATTTGCATGGAAGTTGGCTTTCCTTCGCTCTGCTCTTTTTGGTTCCTGATATTTCCATGCTGGGTTATCTGGCAAATAAAAGAATTGGCGCGATGACCTGCAATTTTGCCCACACCTACACTGTCCCAATTCTCCTGCTGCTGACGCTATGGTTTTTTGGGCAGATAACCTGGTTTTGGCTTGCCGCCCTTTGGGCAGCGCACATCGGTTTCGATCGGCTGCTTGGCTATGGCTTGAAATATGAGACAGCCTTTAAGGATACGCACTTGAACCGGGTATAATATTTAATATTGGATGCGGTTTGCCTTTCGAGCATGGCGTCCTGGAGCGATAAGTGAGACTCCCCCCTTAACGCTACGTAACCACTCCGCAGTCTGACGTGAAATTTAGTTACCCCTAAATTTGGCCTCATCGTAATTAAGCTTTTTTTCCAAAAATCCCGAGTCGCAACTTTAGCTTGAATCTGTCATTTTCCCAGCAAAAGCACGTCACTTTTACCCCCTAAATTTCAAATTTAGCGTTTTCTTTAGCGAACTTTAGTCCGCAAAACCCTGGCATAATAATTTTATTAAACTTCGCCTTGCCGCTGCGGCCGTCTGTCCTATACGTCGCATTCGTCTCACGTTCTCACATTCCAATCGATACACCCGCCCCCAAATACTTGACGCAACACGTTTCCCTTGCCCCTCGCCGGACGGCATCTATACTGCCCGTCTATTTTTTATGAATCAAACACCTGTTCGAGTGGCAGTCACCGGCGCAGCCGGGCAAATCGGTTATTCATTGGTCTTTCGCATTGCTTCGGGCGCGATGTTCGGGCCGCAACAGCCCGTTATTTTGCATCTCATTGAAATCGAGCCGGCCTTGCCCGCACTGGGCGGGGTGGTGATGGAACTCGATGATTGCGCTTTTCCGTTGCTCAAGGGCATCGTGCCGACGGCTAACCTGGATGAAGGTTTTCGCGGCGTGAATTGGGCGTTGCTCGTGGGCAGCGTGCCCCGCAAGGCGGGTATGGAACGCAAGGATTTGCTGGGCATCAACGGCAAAATTTTTATCGGCCAGGGCCAGGCCATCCAACGCAACGCCGCGAGCGATGTCCGCATTCACGTTGTGGGGAATCCGTGCAACACAAACTGTCTCATCGCCATGAACAACGCGCCGGACGTGCCGCGCGACCGTTTTTTTGCGATGACGCGCCTGGACGAAAATCGCGCGAAAGCGCAGCTTGCGAGGAAAGCCGGCGTGGATGTGACCGCGGTGAGCAACATGGCCATTTGGGGCAATCATTCGGCGACGCAATATCCGGATTTTACGAACGCAAAAATCAATGGCAAACCGGTGACGGAAGTCATTCGTGACGAGGCGTGGCTGAAGGGAGAATTCATTTCGACGGTGCAGCAGCGCGGAGCGGCGATTATCAAGGCGCGCGGAGCGTCGAGCGCGGCCAGCGCGGCCAATGGCGTGGTGGACAGCGTGCGTTCTGTCGCAGAGCCTACGGCGCACGGAAACTGGCACAGCGTGTGCCTGTGTTCCGATGGAAGCTATGGCATTGAAAAGGGCTTGATTTGTTCGTTCCCTGTGCGCAGTGACGGAAAGAAATTGGAAATCATCCAGGGCGTGCCGGTCTCCGAGTTTAGCCGAACAAAGATCGAGGCAACGGTGAATGAGCTGAAGGAAGAACGCTCGCTGGTGACGGATTTATTGCCGAAGTAATTGGGTAGCAGAGCCGCGCACGTGAGCAAGCGGAAGTGACCAATTCCTGGTGTGTGGGCGGGCTAACCGCTCCCTCACGGTCGCGGCTCAGTTGACGGCCTAGTCCCCGGTCCGCACGAGCTTCGGGGCGCATCAACCTTGCCACTGTTGGGTTTATGCTACCTTGGGACTGGCATAGCGCATGCTCGTTTTTGCCCTGTAGAGTATTGCGACAGTCCTAAATGGATTGCCACTCATACAACCCGGCGCCGCAAGGAAGAGGCTGCGCCGGGTCTACAAGCTTTGCCGCCAGTATGCGCGGCATTGAACCGGGGTTGCAAAATCGGGATTGCCGGAACATCTTATGAAAATGAAAACTTTGGTCGTACTTGCGGTCGCCGGCACCCTCGCCGCCGGTATCTCGGCGCAGTCATTGCAAATCATTAACGCCAATTACCCGGGGATCTATTGTCGCTTTAGCCCCAATTGCAATGTATCGCCCAACGAACAGTCCGATTCCTTTATGCCGACCAATGTCGCCGCCGCGTGCGTTTTGATGTCGCGCAGTTTTGCCGGCAGTTCAATAGACACCAGCGGAAAGTATGGTTATGAGTATCAGGTCACAATTAAAAACAGCGGTCAGACTTCGGATACAAACATCGTGACGGTGAATTCATTGACGTTGAAATTTGGCGATCCGGATTATTTTGCGTTTGCCAGTCGTGCAAGCAATCAGGTTTGGTCGGTAATCGCCGGTGGTCCCTCCGGGCTCGCTCCTGGCTCTGCAACCCAGAACGGCAACAAGGTCACGATTTCATTCAGCCCTCCACTTACGTTGGACACGTCGTCCGATCAAACTACGAATACGCTTGTGTTTGGCTTGATATCGGACGCCGGGCCGGAAACGACTACGGCCATACTTAACGGTGTGGCGCAGGACCCGGTGAATGGGCCGGTGCCGTTCAAGGCGAAGTTACAGGCGCAAACGCCCTGATCAAAGTCTACAGTCCACAGTCCGGAGTCCACAGTCATAGCCTCTGTTCAACTTTGGGGTTTTTGACTGTGGACTCGGGACTGTGGACTGAGACACGACTCTGGCCAATAAATTCCCTTTTCCTTTTTCCCTTTAACTTTTTACTTTAGAGGGATGGCTTTTGATTCATTCCGTGAATTTGTCAGCGTCCTGGATGGCGCGGGCGAATTGAAAAAGATTTCGCAGCCCGTCGCCACTGAACTGGAAATTACCGAGATTGCCAATCGCGAGATGAAATCGCCGGGCGGCGGCAAGGCGCTGCTGTTTGAGAAACCGACGGTGAATGGGCAGGTGTCGCCATTTCCATTGGCCATTAACACGATGGGTTCCTGGAAGCGGATGGCCATGAGCATGGGCGCGGAGTCCGTGGACGCAGTGGCCGTCGAGTTGGGCTCGCTGATGAAAGCCAAACCGCCCACGGGTTTTCGCGAAGCCCTCAAGCTGCTGAGCACCGCGCTCGATTTGCGTCATGCAAAACCAAAGATCGTCAGCGGCGGCCCCTGCAAGGACGTCATCCATAAGTTCGACGCGCCCCCAAGCCGCAAAGAACCATGGCCGGCTGCGCCGCAAATTTCATCCGTTTCAACGTTTCAACGTTTCAACGTTTCAACGTTGTTGAATCTTCCAATTCAACAATGCTGGCCTTTGGACGGCGGCCGGTTCATCACGCTGCCGTGCGTGGTCACGAAAGACCCTGATACAGGCGAGCGGAACGTGGGTATGTATCGCATCCAGATTTACGATGATCGCACTACGGGAATGCACTGGCAATTGCAGAAGGTGGGTGCCAGGCACGGCCGGCGTTATTACGAGACGGGCACGCGGATGCCGGTGAGCATATTCATCGGCGGCGATCCGGTCTTTGCCTTTTGCGCCACCGCGCCATTGCCGGATGGCCTGGATGAGTTTCTGCTTGCTGGTTACTTGAGGAAAAAGTCAATTTCACTCGTCAAATGCGAGACCAACGATTTGGAAGTGCCCGCTAACGCGGATTTTGTGATCGAAGGTTACGTGGATCCGACCGAGCCGTTGCGGGAAGAAGGGCCGTTTGGCGATCATACTGGATATTACACTTTGCCCGAGCCGTACCCGGTTTTTCACGTGACGGCCATTACGCATCGCAAGGACGCGGTTTATCCGGCGACGATTGTGGGCATCCCGCCGATGGAGGATTTTTACATCGGCAGCTCGAGCGTGAAATTGTTTCTGCCGATATTCAAAATGAATTTTCCGGAAATCGTGGACATCGCGCTGCCGGCGGAAGGTGTTTTTCATAACCTGGTTTTTGTCAGCATCAAAAAGACGTATCCGATGCAGGCCTACAAAATCATGCACGGGCTCTGGGGCATGGGCCAAATGATGTTCACCAAATATATCGTGGTGGTGGACGACGACGTGGACGTTCACAACACCAGCGACGTGCTGTTCCGCCTGTGCGCCAACACGGACCCGCAGCGGGATTCGATTTTTACAAAAGGCCCGGCGGACGTGCTGGACCATGCGACCAGCGAAATGGCCGTCGGCAGCAAGCTCGGCATCGACGCGACAAAGAAATTGCCCGGCGAGGGATTTAAACGGACCTGGCCGCCGCTGATCAAAATGGATGAGGCGGTGAGGAAGAAAATCGACTCAATTCTCAGTCTGTAGTCCGGAGTCCAGAGTCCACAGTCGAAACTTTTGACGGACGAAGGCTATGACTGTGGACTGTGGACTTAAACTCAGGCCAAATGCCCATAATAAACATGCGTATCGTATTCAAACGCCACGATTCCGTCCTTTTGATGCGCATCGAATATCCGCTTTAGTTCCGCGAGCATTTCTTCGTATTTCGGATGGCCGGCGACTGGCGCGTAGGATGAGGAGAGCAGGCGGCCTTTGAGTCCTTCGAAATCGAAGTGTTGGACGTTGTGGAAATTCTTGAAGCGTGGTTCGATGCCGAAGAACGCCCGAATGACTTCCGGTTTATCGGCGCGCCGGTGATGAGCCTGGGAGTAATCGGTTCCGAATTCCCCAAGCAATCTCTCGTAAGCCACCAGAAAGGCGGTAGTATCGTCACGCCTGTGGTTCCAGATAATCACAGCCGGGCCGCCGGGTTTGAGGATGCGCAGAAACTCGGCGCGGCAGCGGTCACGGTCAAACCAATGAAAAGCCTGGCCGACCGTGATAAAATCTACGCTATGCCCGGGCAACGTTGTCTCTTCCGCCGAGGCGTCCACGCTAGTGAAATTCGGATGATTCATGCGCTCGCCGGCCTCGCGCATCTCTTTGTTCGGTTCGACGCCGAAGACCTGGCATCCGGCATTCAGAAAGAGTTCAGAAAGTTTTCCCGTGCCGGAGCCAATATCGGCAACGACCGAATCGGGTTTCAATCCGCATTCGCCGCGGAGCAGGGTGATGATTTCCATCGGATAACCGGGCCGATAGCGAACATAGTTGTCGACGCGGTTGGAAAAACGTTTGGTTGGATCGAGCCATTTTTGCATATCTAAAAATCTGTTAACACTTAAATACCTTGAACTAAGCTACTTGTTTCAATCTGTTAACCCCCTGTTAATGATTTGTTAACCCTCAAGTCATTGGGTTCCAACCACGTAACCGATGTTAACCCCTTTCGGACCTCATACCATCTGACTTCCGTTTGCCGTGCCCAAGCTTTGCTAAGGCTGCCTCGGCCAGATCATCCTATTGGTATAGGGAGTATACACCGCAAAGACTTGAAAATCGCCATTGCTCGTCTGGACGACATCCAATGCGGTGTCGTCCATGCCGCCTAACCATACGAAATCAACGTTACCTGGCTGCTCCTCAATTCCTGTAATTCCCAGTTTTTGAAGTTCGGGCGGAAAGGGGCCCATACCGTCATTCGTCGGAGGATTTTTAATATAATATTGTGCCCGCTGTATCCAAGCCTGGATGTCTTTGTCCGTCAATGAATCCATATATTTCTTGTCGGCATCCATTTGCTTTCTAGTGTCGAAACCAAAGATTTCGTATATTTGAGGCGCAGCAAAAAAGAGGATGAGCAAGACAACCACACCGCTCGTAACAAACGCGATTTTGACGCAAAGCTTCATTCAGCTCTGTCCCAATTTCTTCGATTTCTCCGTCGCCGCGCGCACGGCGCTCATGACCGTGCCGCGCAACTTGCCTTTTTCCAGTTCGTGCAGGCCTTCAATGGTGGTCCCACCTGGGCTGGCGACCTGGTCTTTAAGCGCGCCGGGATGCAGGCCGGTTTCCAGGACCATGCGGGCCGCGCCGAGGACGGTTTGGGCGGCCAGGCGCGTGGCGATGTCGCGAGGCAGGCCGGAGGCGACGCCGCCGTCGCTCAGCGCCTCGATAAACTGATACACATAGGCAGGACCGCTGCCACTCAAGCCGGTCACAGCGTCGAGCAGGCTTTCTTTCACCTGAAACGCAATGCCAACCGCGGACAACAATTTCTTCGCCAAATCAGCGTCTGCGGCGGTCGCGCCATTTCCGGGTGCAAAGGCAGAAGCGGAGTCGCCGATCAGCGCCGGGGTATTGGGCATTGCCCGGATGACGCGCGCGCCGGTGGGAAGCGCGCCTTCCAATTTCGCAATGGTCACGCCGGCGGCGATGGAGATGAGCAAATAATCTCTCTTTCGCTCGAGAGGGTCGCGGGCCTCGGCAAGCGCGGCGGCCACCTGGTCCGGCTTGGTTGCCAATATTAAAACGTCAGCAAAGGTTGCGGCGTCGGCATTGGATGTTGTCGTTTTAGCGCCGGTTTCTTCGGCGAAATGATTCCGCGCTGCCTCATAGGGGTCGGCGGCGACGATATCCTTCGGTTTCGCGAGCTTGGCATCGATAAAGCCTTTGGCCAGGGCGGTGGCCATTTTGCCTGCGCCGAGGAATCCGATTTTTAGTGGTGTTGCCATAAGCGTTTTGTAGCAGGCGGGACGAACGAAATCAATGCCCTGAGTGAACAAGAGTACTCCTGGCACTCAGGTTCACACACGGCACGCACGACATTCATGGCACTTTGGTGCTCACTTCGAGCTTGAATTCGCGAGCGCATAAATTACCTTTAAACACGTGCGAAAGGCATTTAATGATTTCAAATCGCCGTTCATGGGAAACATTTGAGGAAATGCGCCAGGCCGCTGAAGAAGGCGACCCGCAGGCGCAGTGTTATTTGGGCGTCTGCTACCAAAACGGGCAGGGCGTGGCGCAGGATTATGCCGAGGCGGTCCGATGGTTTCGGCGCTCGGCGGAACAAAATGACGCCGTGGCGCAATGCTATTTGGGCGTCTGCTTTCTCAATGGCGCCGGCGTGCCACAGGAATTTGGCGAGGCGGCCAAATGGCTGCGCGAGGCGGCGGAGCAGGGGGACCCGGCGGCGCAGTTCAACCTGGGTGTGCTCTACGAGACCGGCCAGGGCGTCGCGCAGAATTATGTCGAAGCGTTGAAATGGTACCGCGAGTCGGCCCGGCGCGGTTATCCGGCGGCGCAGTTTAATTTGGGCGTCTTTTATGAGCAGGGCCAGGTGGTTCCCCAGAATTTTGAGGAAGCGGTAAAATGGTATCTGGCCGCGGCGGAACAGGAGTGCGCGCCGGCGCAATGCAATTTGGGATTGTGCTATCAGACCGGACGTGGTGTCCCGCAAAATTCGGCCGAAGCGGTCAAGTGGTTCATTCGCGCCGCGCGCCAGGGTGATAAAACCGCGCAGCACAATTTGGGACTGCACTATGCTTCGCAGGAAGAAGCGGTTCCAGTGGACGACACGGAAGAAACAGAGGAAGCGGAAGAGCAGACCTGACCGGCCCGGACGTGGTGCCTGGTGCGTGGTGCTTTAAGTATGGAACGACCATTTCTCGCATTTTCGTCAACTCTCGGCCAATTCGACTAACTTCGCCTGCGCCAGTCCGCTGTCCACTGTCTCGATGGCCAGGTCCCATCCATCCATCAATGACCTGGTTTTGCCGGCTACAAACAGTGCCGCGGCCGCGTTGAACAACACCGCGTCACGCTTTGCGCCGCGATCTGCCCCGGAAAAAATATCCCTCACAATTTTTGCGTTCGCGATGTTATCGCCGCCCAGCAAATTCGCAAGCAACGCTGATTGGAACGGAAATTGGCCGGGCGCCAGATTTGAAAGCGTGAAGCCGCGCTCCTGATAGAACTCGGCAATCGTATTTTCGCCTAGCGTGGACAATTCATCCAGAAAGCCGATGCCTGATACTTTGCCGCAAACGACCATGGCGCGGCGCACGCCAAGGGCCTGAAGTACCCGGGCCATCGGCTCGCACAGTTCCGGCCGGGGCACGCCCATGAGCATGGCCGAGGGCCGCGCGGGATTGAGCAAGGGTCCGAGCAAGTTGAAGATGGTGCGCACACCGCGCTCGGCGCAGAGCCTGCGAGCCGCGGCGATGTTTTTAAAAGCGGGATGATAATCCGGCGCGAAGAAGAATGCGAAGTTTCGTTCGCGCATTGAACGGACCGCCTGCTCCGGCGTCAAATGAATGTTAATGGACAGGGCTCGAAGAACGTCGGCGCTGCCGGCTTTTGAAGTGACGGCGCGGTTGCCGTGCTTGGCCACGGTCACGCCTGTGGCGGCGCATATGAGCGCGGCGGCGGTGGATATGTTGAACGTGCCCAGGCGGTCGCCGCCGGTGCCGACGACGTCCAGGATTTCCCGCGAGCGCACCTCCACGTCCAACGGCGGTTCGACGGCCTTGTCGCGGAGCGCGCGGGCAAAGGCGGCAATTTCACCGGGCGTCTCGCCTTTGTTGCCGAGCGCGGCGAGAAAGTCCGCCTTAATCTCCGTTGAAACATTCTCATCGGAGAGTTGTTCCACCGCCTCGCGCACGTCATTGTCGTCGAGGGAGCGTCCGGCGTTAAGTTGTTCGATCCACATTTGAAGCACCGAAAAATTTTACAAATGAAACGCCAAAGGTGAAACGCGAAAATTTCAGACTTTGGCGCTTTCGGTTTCGGGGACAATTTCGTAACTTCAATGATGCGCAATCTGTCTAATGATGGTGCGCGCGTTGATTAGAAATAATTTATGGCTGAACGACACAGCAATTGGGGCAAATGGATCACATTTGTGATTATCGCCGCGGCGGTTATCGCCGGCGGTATTTGGCATTTTGCCAAAAATCGCGAAGACGACCCACAATACAATACTGTGGCGGTTGACCGGGGCGATCTCACTCAAACTGTTACGGCCACGGGCACCTTGAACCCCGTTACCAACGTTCTGGTCGGCTGCCAAGTCTCCGGCAGAATCAGCAAAATCTATGTGGATTACAATTCCATAGTCAAAGCCGGTCAATTGATCGCGGAACTGGATCCTTCGACATACAAGGCGCAGTTGGAACAGGCGGAGGCCAACCTCGCCAAAGACAAGGCCAACCTGGAATTGCAGCAGGTCGAAGCCGAACGCGAGAGCGAATTATTCAGCAATAAATTGGTATCGATTTCGGACTATGACACGGCGGTTGCGACCCTTCATGAAGCCGAAGCTGCCGTGCAGCTCGATGACGCCGCCGTCAACATGGCGGGAATTAACCTGGGTTACTGCAAAATCTATTCGCCGGTGGATGGCATCGTCATCGTTAACAATATCGAGGTGGGCCAGACCGTCGCGGCCAGCTTCAATACGCCGGAATTGTTCCAAATCGCCAATAATCTCAAAGAGATGCAGATTGATTCCAGCGTCGCTGAGGCGGATGTCGGAAACGTCGTTGAGCACCAGGGTGTCGATTTCACCGTAGATGCGTATCCTTACCGGACGTTTCATGGTTCCGTGACGCAGGTGCGCAATTCTCCGACGACCGTCAACAACGTCGTGACCTATGATTGCGTCATCAGCGTAACGAACTCTGATTACAAGTTAAAACCCGGCATGACGGCCAATGTCTCAATCATCGTGGCGCAAAGAACGAATGTTTTGGAAATTCCCAACGGCGCATTGCGCTTCCGCGCGCCGGATACGGCGGTCGTTATTACGAATGTGCCTCCGGCCGAGCCCGTCGTCTCGACCGCCGCTCCAAAACACCACCATCACGTCGGCGGTGTGCCAATCCAAACACACATCATCTACGTGTTGTCCGGCGATGCTCAGAATCCGAAACTGGAAGCCACTCAAGTTCGGACCGGAATTACCGACGGCCTTTTTACGGAAGTCGTCAGTGGCCTAGAAGAGGGAAGCCCGGTTATCACGAGCGTAGTCTATCCAGGCGCCGAGGCCGCGCAAAATAATCTCGGCCGGGAATTCCGGAGAATGCGATGATATTTGACAGCTTCCGTGCCCACTCACCCTGTCATCAAGCTCGTTGACCTCCACAAGGTTTATCACACTGGTGAGGTGGACGTTCACGCCGTTTGCGGTGTGTCCCTGGAAGTGCAGCGTGGCGACTTTATCGCCATCATGGGCTCGAGCGGTTCCGGCAAATCTACCCTGATGAATATGATTGGCTGTCTCGACCGCCCCAGCAGCGGGGAATACAGGCTCGACGATGTCAATGTTTCCGCTCTCGATCGCAATGCGCTGGCGGCAATTCGCAACGAAAAAATAGGCTTCGTGTTTCAGGGTTTCAATTTGTTGTCGCGCACATCTGCTTTGGAAAATGTGGAAATGCCGATGCTCTATAACCATCGCCGTATCGCCGCTGTGGAACAGCACGAAAGGGCCCGCCGCTCGCTGGAAATCGTTGGGCTTGCCCAGCGCGCGGACCATCATCCCAACCAGCTTTCTGGCGGCCAACAGCAGCGCGTCGCCATCGCTCGCGCCCTCGTCAACCAGCCCTCTCTCCTGCTGGCCGACGAACCTACCGGCAACCTCGATAGCCAAACCAGCATCGAAATCATGGGCGTTTTCCAAAAATTAAACGAACAGGGCATTACCATCGTCATGGTCACGCATGAACTGGACATTGCCCGTTACACCAAACGGATGGTTGTGCTCCGTGACGGAAGAATCGTCACTGACGAACTTGTTCATGGAAGGCTGAATGCCGAACAGGAACGGACTCAATTGCGCGAGGCGCAGGCGGTTGTGAAATTGGCATAAACAAATGAGAATTCTTGCCTCAATCCGTATCGCCATTCGCGCACTGCGCCGCAATAAAATGCGCTCACTACTCACGATGCTCGGTATCATCATTGGCGTTGGCGCGGTCATCGGTTCAGTCAGCCTCACCAGTGGGGCGACCAAACAGGTCGAAGACCAGGTGGCGAGCCTTGGCGAAAGCATTGTTACCGTCTTCTCGGGCAATTTTACCAGCGGGGGAATGCGCGGTGGTTGGGGAAGCGCCCCTACGCTGACGGTGGATGATGCCAGGGCGATAGCGCGCCTTCCGAACGTTGTCGCCGTGAGCCCGGAAGTGCGCGATCGTGAACAGGTGTTTGCCAGCGGCTTGAACTGGAATACTCAAGTCATGGGAGAATCTCCGGATTATCCCCAAATTAGAAACTGGACGATTGCCAGTGGTTCTATGTTCGGTGACCAGGAAGTCCGCAGTCTAGCCAAAGTCGCTGTCGTCGGCCAGACGGTCGTGGACCAGTTGTTTCCAAACGAAGACCCCCTCGGGCAAACCATCCGCATCCGCAACCTTCCCTTTAAAATTGTCGGCGTCCTGGCGCCGAAAGGTTTCAACCTCTTCGGCTCGGACCAGGATGACATTGTTATCGTTCCCTACACGAGCCATATGCACCGCATTACCGCGCGAAATTTTGTCAATGATATTCTCGTGGAAGCGGACGGGGACAACCTGATTGACAGCGTCCAGAATGACATCAACGATCTCTTGCTCGCCCGCCATCGCTCCGTCGAACAGGATTTCACTGTGCGCAACCAATTGGAATTGATGCAAATTGTCACCGCTTCCTCGCGGGCGATGGGTTTCCTTCTGGCTGGAGTCGCCGCCGTTTCGCTGGCGGTAGGCGGCATTGGCATCATGAATATCATGCTCGTCAGCGTTACTGAGCGCACCCGCGAAATTGGCATCCGCATGGCCGTGGGCGCCCGCTCCGGTGATATCTTGATTCAATTTCTTATCGAAGCTGTGACCTTAAGCATCATCGGCGGCGCCATCGGCATCGCTGCGGGAATGACGTTTTCTTTAATCGTCGCCTACGCTAAAAACATGCCCGCGGTGACTCCCATGATTTGGATTGTCATCGCCGTTGTCACCAGTGGTTTCATCGGCATTGTTTCCGGTTTTTACCCTGCCTGGAAAGCGTCAAAACTCGACCCCATTGACGCGCTGCGGTATGAATAGCCAGACGGAAATTCTTCCGGCGCACACGCCGGTATTGTTTCAAAAGGCCGTTATCCGCTCCTCCGAATTGTTGCGCGCCGGAGAGGTTGTCGCTCTGCCCACGGAAACGGTGTACGGGTTGGCAGCCAACGCGCTCGACGAAGCGGCTGTGGAAAAAATTTTTCGAATCAAAGGACGCCCGGCGCACAATCCGGTAATTGTTCACGTGGCAAGTCTTGAAATGGCAAAGCGTTGTGTCAGTGCCTTTCCCGCGCTGGCGGAGGGATTGGCAATTGCATTTTGGCCGGGGCCGCTCACGCTCGTTTTGCCGCGCGGGCGCGTTATCCCGGAAATCGTCACGGCCGGCGGCAAAACCGTGGGCATTCGATGGCCGTCGCATCCCCTTATTCAGGCGGTGATTCGCGAGTGCGATTTTCCACTGGCCGCGCCCAGCGCGAATCTCTCGAATCAAGTTTCGCCAACGAATGCCGTGCACGTTCGCAAACAGCTTGACGGCAAAATCGCCGCGATTGTGGACGGCGGACAGGCGTCGGTTGGCATTGAATCATCGGTCCTGGATTTGACGGTTTCGCCACCGAAAATTTTGCGGCCGGGAATGATTCATCGAGAGTCATTCGAGGCAGCCGGATTTCCGGTAGCTTATTCAAATGCGCCTGATGAATTCGGAACACTTAAAAGTCCGGGCCAATTAAAGAAGCATTATGCGCCCAAGGCAAAATTGCTCGTTTTGCGCTGGAATGACGAAGCGGATTTGAAACTCAAAATTCGGGACTCAAGACTAAAGGCCGGTGGGTGCCACGTGATAGCCCATTCGCAAATTCCATCGCCGGAGCCGTTTGCCCGAGTCTGTGTGATTCCCCATGACGCCGAAGCGTTTGCGCGGGCCATCTATGCTGAATTGCACAATTGTGATTATGCAGGCGCAGAAACAATTGTTATCGAAGCGCCTCCTAATGCGCCGGAATGGGCGGGAATCACAGACCGCCTGCGCCGGGCTGCAGCCTGAAGGCGCAGATGTTCATTCATGAGCGCTAATGGCATTGTCTGTTCCCAATTTCCATCGGTCCACGTCAGTCAGAAACATTCCTGATTCAACGGCGGCCGAACCTGACGGCGCATGGCGCAAGGGAAAGCCTTCCGGAATTTGTTTGTTCGCCAGAGCATTCACGACGAAACTGCCCCAACTGTTCTTTCCGCTGCGAAAGCAGTCAGACAGCAAGCGGCTATCCAAGGTCCGATTGGTCAGATAGAGGGCGTTGACAGGTTTTACATAATCGTTGATCTCGAAAAATGAGTCCTGAGCGTCGTCGGTCAACCAAACACATTGCCGGTTACCGTACCAGGCCACGGCCCAGGGTATGTCACTCATCGTTAACTCGCTCTCCTTCATCCAACCGGCGGTCCGTTCAATGTCCGGGGGATAATAGGGCGGGTAACAGATAGGCGATGATTTAAACCAGAGAGCGGAGATCAGGGGCAAACTGGATATCAAGACAAAACCGCCGATGACGACGTAGCGCAGTTCCACTGCGGGAAAGGACATTTGATCGAGCAAAATGAAAAAGAAGGCAGCTCCGAACATGATGACAATGGGGGCCGCGAGCACGAGAAGATTTTCCGAATTGATTTCGGGCGACACGTCGGAAAGCGTGGTTCTTCCCAGAGCCTGGACTACGATGAATGTTCCCAGGCACATCAGGAGGAAATAGCGCATTCGTCGCGCACCCGGACGGTTAAATGCCAGAAGTAATCCGGCAAAGAAAAGAAGACTCGGCCAGGCTCCGCCAATTTTAAATAGTCCTTCCTCTAATATCGGCAGCGCGTTTATGGCGAGCTTGTGCGCATAAACCGCAGGCCAAAGCACTTCCATCATATCCGGGTGCATCGACTGTCCCACCGACATCGCCGACAAGCCGGTCCCGTCGAAAATAGCGTAGCCGGCCGTGCCAAACGGGGTGCCGCTGACGGCGACGTTGCGCGCAATCCATGGCGCAACAGCGATGGCGAAAGCCGCGAATGCCGTCACAGCGTTCAGCCATTTCCTGGGCCCAGTGAATAAAATGAGAAACAGAATGACAGGAATAATCGTCCAGCCGAAAGCGTAACGTGTGAGCGCGCCCACTGCAGTCAAGATGCCTGCGCCGGCGGACCAACACGCGATTCGGGCCATATCCGGCTGCTCTTCACGCGCGAGTTCCTCGGTTTTGAGGACGCACCAGAACAACGCCAGAAAATCCAGCACCAGCAACATGGTGGACAATCCTGAAGCGCTGAATCGCCAGAGCAAATCGCAAGTGATCATTAAGATGGCGGCGAGACGCGCAATGCCTGTGTCAAAAAGTTTCCTGGCGATGAGATAGGCCACGCACACGGCCACCAGGAAAAGCAGTTGGTTGAATATACCGATCACGAAATCCGGTTGATAGCGCGCGAACATTCCATTATTTGCCCAAAACGCGCTTTTGAGGTTCATGGTATACTGGAATGGCGCTATTTTCATCAGCCCGGCCAGGACAATGGGATAAACCGGCGGGTTGGCCAAATCGGGATGGCCTGATTTAAGGCGCGCATAATCGGGAGTTTGATCGACTGACGAGGCCGCGCCGTTCCCCTGGTTCCTGGCCTGGACCAGGGCAATGCTCAGGGGCCGAATGAACAGGGTGGTATAGCCCTTGCCATTAGCGATGTTGCGCGCCAATTGCGCGGAGTCCATGGCGTCGGGCGCTGAAAGGTTCGTCCAAACGCGAAAATCGTAAAGGAGGGCCAATCCGAGGACCAGGATGCACGGCAACAGGAAGCGCAAGTAACGTTTGCCCGCCCCCACTTCGACGTAATGTATGATGTCCTGTAATGTCATGACTGGTTTCGAGATATACTTTTCAAAGCGCTAAAATCCTTCCAGATGATAAACGTGCAATTTCCGGTGAAACGTGCGGCGGCTCATGCCGATTTTTTCAGCTGCCAGTGTCCTGTTGCCGTTGGTTTCTTTCAGAGCGCGCAGAATCAACTGCTTTTCGGCTTCCTTCACCGTTAAATCATTTGCTGCCAATGCCTGCACCGGCGCGGCTGAGGCACCGCCCGAGCGAATTGAGGGCGGCAAATCCCGGGCCGAGATTTTGCCGGTCCGACATAAAACGACCGCGTGCTCAATTGCCGTGCGCAATTCCCGCACGTTTCCCGGCCAGAAATAATGCATTAGCAATTCGAGCGCATCGGCCGTGAATTCGTTCACGGATTTTCCATTTTCCGCGGCAAATTCCTTCAAAAATCTCTGCGCCAGAAGCGGGATATCGCCGGGGCGTTCCCGCAACGGTGGCAGGACAATTTCCACCACGCGGAGCCGAAAGAACAAATCCTCGCGAAATGCGCCCCCTTTGACAAGCTCTTCGAGGTTTTTATTTGTCGCTGCTATCAACCGCACGTCCGAGGTCAGGGTCTTATTTGAGCCGACTCGTTCGAAAGTTCGCTCGCCCAGAAACCGCAGCAGTTTTACCTGAATGGCCGCGTCAATTTCACCGATTTCGTCCAGAAACAATGTCCCGCCCTGCGCCTGCTCGAAACGGCCGATGCGCCGTTCATGTGCTCCGGTAAATGCCCCTTTTTCGTGCCCAAATAGCTCGCTTTCCAGCAGCGCCGGGGCCAAAGCCGCGCAATGGACGGCCACAAAAGGCTGTTTAGCTCGCGGACTCAATTGGTGGATCGCTTTCGCAAAAATTTCCTTGCCGGTCCCGCTTTCGCCCGAGAGCAACACAGTTGCCCGCGTCGGTGCTACTTGTTGCACGACTTCAAAAATTTCCTTCATCGCCGGCGAGTTGCCGACAATGTTTTCCATGCCGAACTGGGTTGCCAATTGTTGCCGCAATGAAACGTTCTCGGTCTCGAGGTTTTGCTGCCGCAACGCGCGGGCGATGCGCATTTCCAATTCGTCTATCTGGAGCCGGCCCTTGGCAATGTAATCGTCGGCCCCGCGCTTCATGGCGTCCACGGCGAGTTCTTCCGACCCGTAAGCCGTCATCAAAATGCAAATCGGCGGCCTGGCAAGGGATTTTGCGCGCGCGATCAGTTTGAGGCCATCCTCGCCGGGCAGCCGAAAATCTGTGAGCAGCACGTCAAAGTTTTCGGCTTCCAATAATTCCACGGCCGATTTCGCGTCGTCGGCCACATAAACGTCATAACGCTCTTCCAGCGCGGCGCGCAAACCGTCTCGTGTCGGCTTTTCATCGTCCACAATCAACAATGTCGGCTTTTCCGCCATGATAGTTTATAAGGGCCCGGTGCTTTGCTGGAGGAGCTTTGGTTTGCGCTCGTGCGAGGGCAGCCAGATTCGAAACGTCGTTCCGCGGCCTACGCGACTTTCCACTTCGATTTTGCCTCCGTGCGCCCGCACAATCCGCTGTACGATCATCAGTCCCAGTCCGCTGCCCTTCTTTTTCGTGGTGTAAAATGGCTCAAAAATCCTTGAAATCTCCTCTTGCGAAATGCCCCCGCCGGTGTCCGCGACACTCACCCAGATGCCGTCGGAACCTTCGCCGGTCTGCAATGTCAGCGTTCCGCCCCGCGACATTGCTTGCATCGCGTTCTTTATGAGATTTACCAAAACCTGCTGCATTTGTGTCGCGTCAATGGACGTCAATTGCAATTGCCGCGATGCGCGCGTCTTTACTGTGAGGCCGCGGTTTTCAAGCTCCGGCCGAAGCAATTCCAGAGTTTTGTCCACGACGTCATTGAGCGAAGCCAATTTCAATTGCACCGGCGCCGGGCGGATCGCTTGCAGGAACTGGGTAATGATATAGTCCAGCCGCGCGATTTCCCCTTTGCAAACCTCCAAGTATTGCTCAAGTTTACCGGACACTTCCCGCCAGGACGAATCCGCAACAGCCTTTCTGTTCATTCCGTCACTTTTAAGCTTCTTGATTCCGCGTTCCATGAGTTGTAAATGGATGTGCAGGGCGTTTAGCGGGTTGCCAATCTCATGGGCGACGCTGGCCGCAAGGAGCGTCAAAGCCTGGACACGCTCGCTTTCAATTGCCTCGAAGGTTTTTTGCCGCGCTTCGGTCGCGTCGTGCAAAATTAACGCAACGCCTGAGCTGCCAATGGCGTTGCCATCCAGCGGGGCGGCATAAAGCCGTAGAAAACGCGAGCGTGGATATTGGATTTCAAATTCATGACGTGACACGCGCTCGCCTGTGGCATCAGCTTTTGAAATTTTTTCCCAGTCTAAATCCGGAAGGAAATCCGTAATATGCCTGCCTTCGCCATCGGAATGCAGTCCTATAAGCCGGGTCACAGCCTGATTAAAGTAGAGTACCCGTCCGTTTTCATCTACTACTAGCACGCCATCCTCGATTGTATTGAAGAGAGTCTCGAGGAAATTCCGCTCACGCGCCAGCCGCTGGACAACAGTTTGCAGGCCCTGGGTATCAAGCCGGCTGATCCGGCCAAGGACCTTGTCGAGAAAACTGGATTTAGGTGCAACCATCGCAAAAACCGAATAGAGTGCCAATATGGCGCATTTTCCTAATTTGTCAAACGGAATGTTGCGCGTCAAAACGGCCCACTTCTAATTGTCGTTTTTAGTTTCATTCTCTCGACAACATTTCGGCAGAAGAATAGTGTCCGAAAAGTGATAAAGCCGGGCCGAAAGAATAACCGTAAAGCCGCTTGACATCGAAGTGCCGATTTTTGTATATGCATAAGTAGTTCACGGGGACAGGCATCAGGATAGGGTTTTTTCCGAACGTGAATTTTCGATGACGGCCTGTGGAGGGCATGATTTGAAGTGTGCTTTATTTTAACTTGATAAAAACCGAGTCAGAGGCGCATACATGAAACAAAATTATCCCGTCAACGGGAGCAATCAATCGGGCAACCGCAATCAAACCAAACCTTTCTCCGGCGCACACGAGCCTGCGACGCGAAATAGCTCTTATCGATCTGTGATTCTGGCTGTTTCGGGCTCTCTTTTATGCGTGGTGGCAGGTGAACGTGCGGCAGGCCAATCCGCCGGCACCGCGCCACAAGGATCAGGGCAAATGCAGGAAGAAACGGCGCAAACTTTGCCACCTGCCATCTTCAATGGCATCAACATGATCGCGGACAACCAATGGCCGTCGCAACCTCTTCAGCCCGCTTCGCCGCCGTTATATTCTCCAAATTCGGCGCCTGCAGCGCCTGCACCTGTAACGCCCCCTGCAGCGTCCTCGGAAAGCTCGACGGTGACCGTCACCAATTCTCCGGCCCCGGCGGTTACGCCCGTGGCAACCACTGATGCAAATACCAGTCTCGAGTTGCCCGGAATGGCATTGCCACAGCCTAAGGTCTACCAGAACGAATTGAGCGCTTCCGCGGATTTTATGTATGGGCGTGGCACTATCACTGTACCGGTTGGATATGGACTTAGTCAAAACAACAGCATTCCCGGTTCTGCGGTTCCGATCGGTCGCCAGGCAGTTTCCGCCGACCGCTCGACGATCTATTACGGTGGAACGGTTTCATATTCCTATGGGCGATCCTGGTACCTCGATTTTTCCGCTGAAAACGGCAGATCCACGGGTAGCACGACCATTGACATTCCGAATCTGGTCAATGGCGAAATTCCCTCGAGTTTTGACGTGAACGACACCTGGTACCAAATGTATTTGAGGTACAATTTTAAAAATGGGTTTTTGGCCGGTACGCGTTTTGGGGCGTATTTGCGCGGGGGCGTCAGCCTTGTTCAGGCGACTTTGACCGCGAACAATAATGCAACCAGTCTAGGTGGAAAACCGGTTGGTCCGGGATCGGAGTATTCAGATCACGATAACACATTTGACGTTTTAGGCAACCTGGGTTTTGGTTTAACATATTCCCTCCATTCGACCTTTCGTTTTAAAGCCGGTCTTCAACTTGAAGGTGAGGGATTTGGCGGCGATCGCTCGCAAGATATCGACGAAAGTTTTGACCTGCAGCTCTTCAACCCGAACGCGACTCCACTGAGCGGACACACCACTATTAATGATACGGTTTATGGCGCCATTGGCCGGTTGATGTTGCATGCCGAATACAAGTTGGGTAACAGCGGACGATGGAAATTGACTGGCGACCTCGGCGTAATGACCATATACAGTTTTGTCACCTATCCCGGGGCTGGTACCAAGGATGAATTGTTGTACGGACCGTATGCCAAAGCCGGCTTGAGTTTCCTTTTTTAATATCAACCCGATAACTTTATGAATCGCAAATTACAATTTTTTGGGATTGCGCTAATAGTTTTTGCGCTGAATTTGCTCGGTGCGCGTGGCCAGGGCTACGAGTTTGCTGTCGTTTCCAATAGCGAAACGGCCGGGCTAACTTTCAGCGCGGTCGCCAACAACAGCGGCAATACCTTCGTTTGCGTGGGAGGGACCAACTCTCTCGTTGTGGCGGCCAATGGAAACAATTTTGGGTCCTTTACAGCGACGAATTCTGGTGGAGGGTACCTACTGTCCTCGCTCGCCTGGACCAACACGGTCCACTCGTCCAATAAAAATTTTTCATTGTACTGTGTGGCCCCTCAGCCAAATGGTTTTATCGCCTCCGGTGTGTCCAACACCGTTTTTGTGTCCAGCGACGGTATTAGTTGGACAAACTGGGGCAGCGTCCTGGCACCACAATACGGTTCAATTAATGTCGATGGAATCGCCTACAATCCAGCAGCCGGTTATTTCGCCGCCGCCCTGGCAATTTATGAAGTGTGGCGGACGCCGAACCCGATTACGAAGAATGTTATCTGGCAGCAATCGACCGTAAATGGCGCTTCTTTCGCGGAATCATTTACCGCAGTGACGTCGTTTGCTGGAGACAATATGGCGATTTGCGGCATTTTTGGTGATATTCGCGTTTCTTCGGACGGGGGAAGCTCCTGGAATGCGAAACAGCCGGCCAATTTGAATGCACCCAGTCTCCTCACCATTAACTCCGATGGCGTGTCGAACCTGGTTTGCGCGGGAGATCAAAGCACCATCGAAGTTTCCGTGAATGGTGGTGCGGCGTGGAACTATCAATCAAACATAAAAATCAAAAACGCCGAGGCGGGCAGCCCAACCAATTTTAACGCAATCGCTTACGGTTCGACGACCACTAATTTTATCGCTGCCGGCGCTAATGGCACAAATGGATTGATTGTCGTGGCCCCGAAAATGCCTGGTACCAACAACTGGACCTGGGTCAGCCAAACCAACATTTGGAGCGCTCGAAACGGGACTTTGACGACAACCAATGCCAGCCTGGACGGTCTAACGTTGTACGGGGCATCATTCGCAACCAACGGTCTTTTCCAAGGCGTGGCGATGCTCGCGGGAAACAATGGGACTGTAGTTGTCGGCGGATTGCCGCCGCCCGCGCCTGGCAATCCCAACCCGTCAAACACCGGCCTCACTAATGTGCTGTCCAGTTCGCAGACGAGTCAGTCTATTGTTGCCATCGTTAATGGTAGTCCAAGTAATCCGACGAACTATATCTCGGTGGATTGGTATTCCCAGCAGGCCGGCGGAACACTTCTGGCTGACAATACGAATTTATACCAGCCAACAATTGAGGTTTGCGGCATAGTTACGAATTGGGCCCAGGAACGGGACTTGCGGACTGGATTCACCAGTTCCCGCACGCCATTCGTCTTTACCGTCATTCCAGGGGCGCCCATCAATCCAGTGTCCGAGACCAATTGCGCCGGAAATGGAAATTTCGGCATGTGCAGCAACGTCCCGCTATTAGTGACGGTGGACAGTCCTGTAGGCCAGACGAACGAGGTCAACTGGTATGATGCAAATTCAAATTTCGTGGCCACCAGTCGATTGACGCCGGGAAGCGATCTATTCAGCTATACTCCTACGAATGACCAGCCGGGCGTCTATACGTATTATGCGCAGACGACCAATCTGCCAACAGGATTTGTCAGCACCAATTGGACAGCGGTCACTTTCCAGGTGAATCCACTTCCGCAATGGACAAATACGCCGGAATTCTACACAAACACGATCACATTGAACCAGGTTAATCCGGCATTGACAGTTTTTCCGGGCATTACCAATCTTTCGCCCGGCGATGTGGTCCTGGTGGATTGGTACACAAGTTCAGACCCAAGTGTCGCAACCTATAATAATCCCAATGCGCCCCTGGCTTATGGAGGCGTCGCTACATTGGGGTCCTTCATTCCGACCAATGCTAACTGCGGTATTTACACCTATTATGCTCGGGCGCGCCTGGTTGATCCGAGTATCAACTCTGGATGCTGGTGTCAAACCCCGAACCTGGTTCCGGTGACGTTCGTCCTGTTGCCACCTGCGCCCACCAATGCGGTTATCGGTGTGACAAATGTCCTGGGCGCTCCCCCCATTTCAGTATGGGTTGATTTGCTTGTCAATGCGGACAATCCGGCTGCAAACTTTGCCGTCGATTGGTACACCAGCGCACAAGGTTCCAACAATTTGAATTACTTGAACGATGGCAGTGAATTCAACATGGGCAACCAGTTCTTTCACTTTCCCACCAATCAGACATGCGGGGTTGATACAATTTGGGCGGAAACCAAGGCGGTAAATACTCCGCCATCCGGCCACGCGCTCGTGAGCGCCAACCGCACCGCTGTAACATTTGTCGTGATTCCGGCTGCTCCGGCTTCTCCCGTCAACGAAACCAACTGCGCCAATATTTTGGCTCCAAACCCATTGGCAGCCACCGTTCCGAACACCCAGACCATCAACTGGTACAATGTTCAAGTCGGTGGAATTCCGCTGACAAATGGTGCCGCCTTCTTCCCGACAGACACGTCGCCTGGCGTTTATGTTTATTGGGCAGAGGCGCAGGATAATCTGACCGGTTTTGTCAGTACCAACCGGACACAGGTCGTTCTTCAGGTGAATCCGCTGCCGGTGGCGCCGGATGGCATCGGAGAGACGAATGTGCTGACCGAGCCGAACCAAACGAATTCGGCGCTCACAATGAGTGTGGCCAATTCAATTTTCATTGGGACCAATGTGACCGTGGATTGGTACATGGACTCGGGCGGTGTAACAATTGCCTACACGGCAACCAACGCGGCTGACCCCAAATGGGCTACCGGCGGAGGCGTGATCAAGGCGACGAATACGCTCGTATTCATCCCAACCAACCGAATCTGCGGGACGTATACGTTTTATGGACGCGCGCGCGTCATTAACCCCTCGACTTGCAGTTGTCTGGACTGTGTGAGTACTGACCTGACCGCGGTGACATTTTTGTTGCTGCCGCCGGCCCCGACCAATGCCATTGCCGGGTTGACAAATGTCCTTAACGCAGTCAGCCAGACTAACGACCCCATTTGGGTGAACTTGCTGACCAACCGTGACAACGCGGCTTCGGCTTTCCAGGTAAATTGGTATTCCACGCCGCAGGGATCCAACAGTGTGAACTATTTGAACAATGGCAGTGAAACCAATTTGCACAACCGTTTCTTCCACACTCCTACCGACGCAACGTGCAATGTTTACACGAATTGGGGGGAAACCATGGAGCTCAATAGTTCCCTAGTCAGCCCGACCCGGACGCCGGTCGTGTACGTTATCATCCCGGCGGCGCCAATACCCGTTTTCGTCGCCCAGACAAACTACCAGGGAACTACTGATACACCATTCCAGGTGACTGTCGCGACAAATCAGACGGCCTATTGGTATTCCAGCTCAAATATTTTGGCCGCAAATCGTCTTTCGATTGGAACGGATTACGACCCGGGAACATACTTGCCCGGGGGCGTTTGGAGATACTACGCGCAGGCAGTCGATACCAATGTGCAACTGGGCAGTACCAACACCGTGCAGGCCACGTTTACACTTTTGAGCACGACTCCGTCCATCAGCGTTGGCTCGACAAATATTTCGGTTCAGTGGTTCGGGAAAGGTACGTTGCAATCCACGACGAATCTGGTGTCGCCGGTTTGGATAAAGGTGCTCGCTGGCACTATGTCCACCAATACGGTGAAGCGGTTCATTACGAATCCGCCGGCTGAATTCTTCCGCCTGACCAACTAAAACAGGCTTGTGACGGTTTCGGTTTTGTGTCAGGCTCTGGATGACAGGAATTCTGAATGAGCCAGTTCACCACAACTCTGACGGATGATGAGTTGGACAGAGTCAACCAATGCGCCAGCCGGCTGAGGTTGATCCAGAGCGATTCGGCGTCACTCGCGGCGGAAAGAAGGCGCGAATATCTGCACGACGAAATTTCGCAGAGTTTCAAAGAGTTCAGCCCTGCGAATCGGAAGCGATTGCTGGAGGCATTATTAGCCCGGTTTCCTTCGGGTGGCCCCACGCCAGCGCCCCCGGCGCCGGTTTCGCCTGCGGTCGCACCCCCTGACACGCCACAGCTTTTGCTGGAACGTTTTCTAAAGCTGGCTGCCCAGTTACCGCAAGAAGAAAAGGCGGCATTTGCCAGGAGATTGACCGAGGCCGGAATTGGCGCGCCTGCGGAAAGTGCGCATGTGGGGTTTGAAATAACGGATGCCATGCGGCAGCGTTTGGGAATTCAGCCAGGGCGGGTGCCGAATCCGCAGCGGCTTATGGAAGTCACGGCGTTGTTGCTGCAGACACTACACGATTTGGATCGCGCGGCAATGTTGACATTAAAAGAGTTGAATCCACGGGCCGCGCTTTTAAATCGCCCGAAAGGATATTGGGCCGCTCCGGGCCAGTACATGGCTGGAGACAACCAGGAAATTGAATCTTTTTTCCGCACGGTATCGGCGCTTTTGGGCGGAATGCTCGCGGCGATGCTTGGCGGTGGAAGAGATTTTGGCCGGCAACTTGTTGAAAGATACGCGCCCTCGGCCATTGAACAGGTCGTTGAAGGCGAGGGCGGGGGTTCCTTCATTCCGGGGATGGGACGCAGTAAAACTGACCGTTGCTGGGACAAATATAAGACGATATCAAAAGACATTGCCACGCCTGATTTGGTGGACAAATGGGTGCGGGATTGCCTGGGCAAATTCGTAGAAGCCCGGACACGGATTGGATGATTTTCTTGATTAAACTATGAACGTGCACTGGCATGAAGGGCTGTTTCTCCAGCCCCATCATTTGCAAATGATGCAACGCGCGACGCAAACGGAAATTCGCGCCTTGCGTTCCCTATTGTTTCCTTTTGCCTACGGCGTGGTGGAGGCAAAATTGTCCTATGATAGCCTTGCCGATTTCCGGCTGCGGTTTGAACGGTTGCACGTCATCATGCCGAGCGGGCAGGAGGTGCGATTTCCCGAGGAAGCGCAACTGCCAAGCCTGGACATTCGCGCCGAAGCATCCCGTGGCGCGGGACAACTGGAGGTTTTTCTAAGCGTGCCGCTGTGGGTCAAAAATCGGGCCAACTCCTTTCGCGCCGGTGAACCGCCGGATCCGCGCGTAAAGCTGCTGTATATCCCCACCGAGTCCAGGGACCTGGCGGATGAGAATTCCGGCGAAAATCCTCAAACGATTCATCTGCGCAAGGTCAACGCGAGATTGATGCTTAAAAACGAGGATATGTCGGACGTTGAGACTCTCCCTTTGTTGCGCGTGGTGCGGTCCGTCGGAGAGGACGCTGGGAAGCCTCGGCCGGACCCGGAATTTGTTCCGCCATCGGTGTTACTGCGTTCGGCGCCAACCCTTCACGATTTGGTGCGCGAGTTGACGGCGCAAATCAATGCCAGCCGGGAACAAACGCGGATCAAAGTTTCGACCGGTGGCCTTGGCATTGAAGTTAAGTGGGAAATTACAACGCGCCTTGCCGCGCTTAACCGGTTTTGCGCTGCTTGGACGGGTGTGGTCGAGGAAGGAAATATGCCTCCTTTTATTATTTACCAGGAGCTGCGGGGCTTGCTTGGCGAGCTCTTGGCGTTGCACCCGGCCGACAAACTATTTGAGTGCCAGCCCTATAATCATTCGGACCCACTGCCGCCTTTCCGGGAACTGGATCGCAAAATTCGCGAAGAAATTCGGGTTGCGCGCGCCGCCGAGCCGTTAAAAGTTCCTTTTGCCGGAACTCCGGGCCTGTTGCGCGCTTCGCTGGAGCCGCAGCATTTTGAAAGGCCCACCGGCTACTATTTGGGCGTCAAAACGCGTGCGGATCGTACCAAGTTGGCGATTTACCTGAACGATGGAAATAAATTCAAGTTGATGCCGCGTAGCATGGAGCAGGTCGCCATTTTCGGCGTCGAATTGAAGGAAGAGAGTTATCCGCCGCTAGAATTGCCAGGCCAAAGCGATTTGCACTATTTCCGGGTCGTACCCACATCCAATCAGCGGCGCTGGGACCAGGTCAAACAGGACAAAGGCATTTCCCTGGTGTGGAACAACGCCGAATTTGATCTTTCCGATGCCGCGTTCACCTTATACATGACATTGTCGTCAACTTCAGGCACATGAAACTATTAGAATTATATGAGGGCTTGTTTCAATATATTTGCCGCCTGAACCGCGCGGCGAAGGGACAAACCCACCCCGACTATTCCAGGGTTCGCTCGGAGATTAAGGGTCTCTTCGATGACATCAGCCGCAGTTCCGCCACGGACCCGGCGCTTTCGAACCAGGTCAGGCAACTTGAGGCGCCGATGATCTTTTTTGTGGATAATATGATTGCGACAAGCCGTTTAAACTTTGCCTCGCAATGGGCCGGGAAGCGTCTCGCCGCCGAGCGAAACGAATTGGCTGGAGACGAGGGCTTCTTCGTGGATTTCCTGGAAAAAGACCTTGTTAACACAAGCCCCGAAGCTGCGGAACGCCTTGCCGTCTATTACGTCTGCATGGGCCTCGGTTTTAGTGGAATGTACCAGGGGCAACCGGAACAAATCCGCCGTTATATGGACCAGATCTTTCCGCGCATCCGCCAATGGACGGACTCTGAGCGGTCCAGGATCACCGAGCAGGCTTACGGCTGCACGGACTCCCGGACGTTGACCGAACCGCCGAATGATAAAATCGCTTTGCTGGCGACAGCGTTCGTTTTTCTGATTTTATGCGTTATGGCTATCTGCTATGGATTGTATTACAAGGCGTCCGCCGATCTGACTGACTCGGTGAACCAGATTATCCGGCAAGGAAATCCCTAAGCAAAAATATGGACGACGAATCAACGCAGAAGAAATTGCTGGTCTCGGGTATGGGTGTCCTCGGTTTGGGGGCTGTGGCCGCTGCGGTGGCAATTCCCCGGATCGGCATTTGGGTGGGGTTGGCCATTATCCTCTTTGCGGTCATCATCTTCGGCTGCTTTTTCCTTGTCCAGCGCGCGCGAAAGAAGAAGAAAAGTAAGGATTTCGAGGGCGCCATTGAGTCGCAAACGGCTGCATCGCCCCGGGCGATTAGCGATCCAAACCGGCGCGCTGCCTTGGATAAATTGCGTCAGAAATTTCAAAAAGGCCTTCAGGAATTTAAAAGTCGCGGCAAGGACATTTATAAATTGCCGTGGTATGTGATTATCGGGGAGCCCGGCTCCGGCAAAACCGAGGCCATTCGACATTCCGGAATTGATTTCCCGCCTGGAATGCAGGACGAACTTCAAGGTTCCGGCGGCACGGTGAATATGGATTGGTGGTTCACGAACCGTAGCATCATTCTGGATACCGCTGGTTCCATGATATTTAACGAGACGGATGCGGAGGAATCACCCGAATGGCTCGAGTTTTTGCGCCTGCTGCGAAGGGCCCGGCCTCATAGCCCGATTAATGGCCTGTTTCTCGTCCTTTCAGTGGAAAGCCTCATCAAAGATTCCGCGGATAAAATAGCTAAAAAAGCGAGCCGTCTTTCCCAACGGCTGGAAACGATCAAAAAGACCCTTGATGTACGTTTTCCAGTTTATCTTCTGGTGACCAAATGCGACTTGTTGACCGGTTTCAGGGAGTTTTCCGATAATATCGAAGACCCACTGTTGCAGCACCAGATGTTTGGTTGGTCCAATCCGGACACGTTGGACACACCGTTCAAACCTGAGTTGGTCGAGCAGTATCTAAAGACCGTGGCGGACCGAATCAAGCGCCGCAGGTTGGCGCTGGTGCGCGAAGAGGGCGGGGGAGCCGCGCAATTCGGCGACACTCAGTTTTTCTCTAAATCGCCAAGCCAGCAATCAGGTGGCGCGAAACGGCGGTTGGATTCTTTGGATTCACTTTTCGCGCTGCCTGACAGCACGATGAGGCTGGCTCCCCGATTGCGACGCTATTTGGAAACGGTATTTGTGGAAGGCGAATGGTCGGCCAAACCAGTCTTTTTGCGCGGCATTTATTTCACCTCCTCGATGCGTGAAGGACGGGCGTTGGACGAGGCCATGGCGCTGGCTACCGGCGTGCCGCTCGACCAATTGCCGGAAGACCGTGATTGGGACAAAAACCGGTCCTTTTTTATGCGGGACTTGTTTTTGGAGAAAGTGTTCCGCGAATCCGGGCTTGTCACGCGCGCCACAAATACTCTTACCCTGCTTCGCCAACGACAGCTATTGATCATGGGAGTCACCATCGGTGCCCTCCTGTTGCTGCTGATCCTGTCCGGATTGTCATACCATAGCCTCAACCGGAGCGTCATGAAGGAATCCAGCCTGTGGCGTATCGGGGCCAACAATTTGAACAACGGGGAGTGGTCTTCTCCCATTGTTCAGCCGGGATCGGATAACGCGTACGCTTTTAGTTATCAGGGAGATACGACTCTGCCCGGCGCCAGTGGAATGACTCTCGTTGAATATCAGACTCGCCTTCAGGCAATGGTAGAAAAGCCGCTGCCAATAAGCTGGGTTTTCAGGCCCATGACGTGGTTGTCTTCCGGAAAGGACTTGAATAGGAAAAAAGCCCAGGAAGCTATATTCACCAGCGCCGTTTTAAAGCCCCTTGTCACGGCGACAAGAAATAAAATACTGCACGTGGATCTGGCTCCCGACGATCCCAAAGCAGTCAGCCGTTATCGGGAGGCATTACTTTCGCTGATACGCTTGCAGGCGGACAGTATTGCAAACGGCGGATCGATGAATGGCTCAAGTCCGCAGGACGCCGCAGCCAAATACCTGGGTTCATTTATATCCTATCTTACGGACTCCAATCAAGTGGCTGATCCAAATTTGGTTGCGATTCTTCAATGGGATTACTCGAAGGCGGGCGGGCGCGCGCAATGGCCGCCATCGGGTCTTTTGCCGGCCAATGGCGGAAATTCCCTTGCCGCCAACCCCGCGATTCAACAGGGCCTCAATGATCTGAACAAGGCCAACCAAAGGACGCAGAAAATGGTTTCAGACGAAGTCGCAATCCTGAATAATTTTGCGGATTCGCTCTATGATTATGAGCAAAAGGAAACGCAATGGCTTGCCGGCGGTGAAAACGCCTCGATCGCGGATATCGAAGAGGGCGGCTCGCTGAATGACGCAAGACGAAAGGTAGACCAAAATGCCGCTCAGATGGAATTGGAGACGAATTTTACCGAATTGCCTCTGACCAACTTCGAAACCCACTATTCGATCCTAAGGAGTACGGCGGAAGATGCCTCATCCGGTGCGTTCACTGAAATTCGGCAAAGCATTCCTGCTGCCAGCGTTACTGCGGGACTTTTCGGCGATATATTCTCGAAGCTGGCCTTGTTCCGTGAAAAGGCCGCGCAGACGGTTGATGTGAGTTATGGCGAAAAGAAGCCCGAGATATTGACGCTGGACCGGGATCAAATGGCGTGGCTGCCGGGCGCCGGTATGGCCCATGACGTTCGATGGTCTCTTTATACAAACGCATGCGCGCTTGCCGAGAAAAGCATTCCGGCGAAAGACGCGCTTCTACCGGATCAATGGCGGCGGTTTTCCGGATTCAAAGATAGCTACAATTCTTTTAATACGGAGTTGGCCCAATACAATGGCCCTCTAAAGGACCAGGTCTCGGCTGTGTGTCACCATTTAGTCGCCCAGGCCCTTGTTCAGGGCATGACCGGCCTGCAAGCGAAAAGCGGTTTTCCGATTTTCTTAAATGACAGCGGCGGGCAGCCGATGAGCGGCGAAGACGTTGTGGCGCTTGGAAAAATAATTGCGTCCATGACAGGCGCTCTCTCTGACCCGGCCTGGATCGCGCTATTAGGCGCTTCGGACAGGCAACGCGCGGCTGAATGTCTGAACAGTTGCAAGCAATACAGCAAAATTCTCGACAATCTGGTGAATGACGATGGCAGTTTGGCGGGCGTTAAAGTCTATTTTATTCCATCCGGGTCGGACGCAACCATCGTTAATATCTTCAGGGCAGTGCGCGTTACCGTCGGGGACAACCAGTCGAAATGGACCGATATGTCGCAGCACATGGGAGATACTGAACCATTATTGTTGGTCCAGGGGACGATTGCGGACGGCTTGTCCATTTCGTTTCGGCGGCTGATTAGCGCTAAAGATACCGAAAAGACCCCGGTGCAGTCTGACAGTTGGGGATTGGTGAATTTAATATTGAATGGGCGCGTGAGCCGCCTGGAGGATGGGTCCGGCTGGACACTGCAACAGCCGTTAAACGACGGACAGGGTGACAATGGAAATGTTACCTTCCGCATCGTTCCTGACCACACTTTGCCAAAACCGGAAGATTGGGCAAAACGATGATTCCAAAAACCGAAAACATGACAGAATGGTTTAAGCGCGTCGGAAGACCATCTGGCGTTTCGGTTTCGAATCTTTATCTGGCGGCGTTTGGAAAGCATCCGGGATGGGAGGACCATATTCCCGGTATTGGCGTGGATACCGAATCGCTGGCGGCCCTGAAACAATCGCTCTATTTGGATGGCATCCGCGGCCAGATCGATTCCGGCGCCTGGGAGAAAATGGAACAAATCAAGCGGTTGGAGGGGTTTGACCACTCATTCCTTTGGCTGCGTCCTGGGCTGGTATTGTTCGGCCTGATGTGGTCCTCAACCGACCGGGTGGGCCGCGCAAAATATCCGATGATATTGTGCGCCGAGGGTGATGGATTTTCTCCAGGATTCATGCTGGCGTGCGCAAAACCGGAATTGGAACGCCTGCGGGAAACGTGCAAAAGTCTCGCATCTGCTGACGAAGTGATGTCGGAGTGCCGCGCTGCGCAGGACCGGCTTAGAGGAATATTTGAAAGAGCGCAGGCCGGATGGGTTGAACCGTTTTCAAACGTTGCGGAACGACAGCAATTTCTGGACAGCGCCGAATTATCGCCGGACCGTGAGGGTTTCCTGAGAATTCTGCACGAATACTCGACGGAGCAGGGGGGCTTGCAAAAGGCAAAACATCTGCGGGTGCCCGTCGTTAACAGTGTGCCGGCGGATGCCTTTACGCCATGGGTTGAGTTTTTCAAGTGCCTGGTTCCGGCAAAAGTTCCCGTGCTTTTTATCAAGCGCCATGACTCGGCATGGTTGGACGTCATTAAAGGGGAACCCGCAAGCTCTGATTTTTTTTGCCTTCAGGCCGCGACGGACGCATTACCCCTCACCACACAAGTCCCGTATGAAATTTCGCCGGAGACACGAAGCGCACTCGAAACTGTTTCGTCCCGGCTTGGCCTGCCTGCGGCGGGCGCCCCGGCCAAACAACCCAGACGGCAAGCGCCCCAGGTTCCCAAGGCGCCTCCCCAGAGCGCTTCTGTGCAACCAAAGTCGGGTGGCCGGGCTGTTCTTGTCATTACCGTAATTTTAGTTTTGGTATTGGCCGCAGTTGCGCTGGTTTTGCTTTTGAAAGCCAGAAACGCGCCACTGAAGGCGGCTCCCCAGGCGACCCATAATCCTCCGGCTTCGGCGCCGGCGGTTTCGGCCGTTGCCGCCGAAGGAAAGAAATACGATACGGCCATTCAGGCCGCTACTGACGCTTTCGCCAAAGGAAATTACGACGAAGCCATCCGCCAGGCGAACATTGCCCTGGATGCCGAACCGGGCGATCAGGCGGCGACGCAAATCAAGACGGATGCGACAAATAAAAAGAGAGACGCCGCAGCGCAGGCGGATGCTCAACAGCGTCAAAAGCAATATGAGGCTGCGATGGCCAGTGGACGCGAAGCTCTGGAAAATAAGAATTATTCTGAGGCGAGTCGCCAGGCCGGAATCGCGTTGAGTTTTGAGGGTGGCGACATCTCTGCGAATGCTTTAATGGCGCAAGCGCTCAATGCGCAATCGGACGAGAAGAAGAAGCAGGAATACGAGGCTGCGATGGCGTCGGCACGTGAGGCAATCGTGAGCAAAAACTATAGCTTGGCGATTCAAAAGGCCGAGGACGCGCTGGCGGCAATGCCCGGAGACGCGGATGCCGTCCGGTTAAAATCCGAAGCCCAATCCGTGCAAGCCAGGGATGGCGCTTACCAAACTGCGATTCAAGCGGCGCAGATGGCTTTCAACAACAAGAACTTTGACGTTGCCGCTCAGCAGGCGGCTAACGCGCTGGCCGTCGTGCCGGGCGACGTTACGGCAACGACTCTGAGGGACAACGCACTGGCAGCCGGGAACACTCAAAAAAAAAGCATGCAAGATCAGTCTGAAGTCCGCGCCGTACAGGATGCGTGGAGCAGGAATGACTTCAACGCGGTCATTCAGCACGCCAGCCTGGCATTGCAAGTCTCTCCGGATCAACCTGATGTCAAAGCCAAATTGCGGGATTCGGTCTACAATGAACTCGAGATGTACGCCGTCTGGTTTGGCGTGATAAAGCCCCAAAGCGCCAGCTTCGCGGGGGCAAAGAAATTGTCACCACTGGCGGAGGGCGACATGCCCCCGAGCCAGGCAACCGCGTACAAAAATCAAATTGATGCCTGGATCAAATTGCTCAATCAGTACCAACTGCTCGACGATCCGCACACGAAATTGGCGCAGGCCGTCGAAGCAAATATCAACCGCTATTAACGCATTCAATTAAATGAGTGATGCACAGAACAAACCCTTGACCCTTCAGGAACTACCCGAATTGCGGCGCAAGACTGACGCCATATCTCGTTTTCTGAAACAACAAATCGGCGGCCACCTTGAAACACTTCGCCCCTTGCTGGCCCCGGAGCGTCTTTTCGGCAAGTACGCCGGCGGGAAGGGCGAGGTGACTGCGGCGGCTGAGAGGGCGCTTGAAGAATTGAGAAGAAATTATAAGGGCTTTACGAGGAAACCGTATGATCTTTCTGATTCTTTTGACACGAGTTGGCTCGGCTTGGTCGGGAGCTCACTTGAATTGCATCCGTGGGAATACATGCACGACATCCAGGGCAAACCCATTACCATGACTTCGCCGTTACGCTGGGTGATCAATTATCGAACCAACCTTAGTTTAATTCAGGTAAAAAACGCGCTCGCCGGCAAGGAAACTGCCCGACCCGAATACCTCAGAATGTTTGTTGTCAATGCGCTGGTGTTGCAGTTGCTGCTCGCCCAAAACCCCGGCCTGGTGCAACTCTTTGCTGACTTGCGATATGAATTGAAAACGGAAAGCCCTGCCGACCTGTTTGGGCTGCCGGTGGTAAACATTACCTCCAGTCTGCCGTCATTTCGTCCATCGGACGACATGATAATGGCCGCGACTGCATTTTCCGGAGTGCCGGCTTTTATCGAATTGTTGGATTTAGATGCAGTGAAATCCCCAAAAGACACATTGAGGGAACAGCTTGAAAGCCTGGCGCGATGAATATGAATTCCCTGGCTATCACGGGAATTGGCGCTGTCACGCCGGTTGGGCTTTCTGCGGTGGCGAGTGCGGCGGCGTTCCGCGCAAGCATCTCGCGGTTGACAAGTCTTCAAGCCGGCCCGGAACAAGGGCCGGAAGGAGCGGTACCCCCGCGACGGGGAGGAAGAGTGCCGTTGGAATGGTTTGATGGCGGCCCTAAAGACGAAAAGTGGCCCGGACACGAACGCTTTGAAGTCCCGCTGCCGCCGCCGGAACATCTTTTGATTGAGAACGGCGTTGAGCGTCTGGTGCGACTTGCCGTGCCGGCAGCGGTAGAGAGCGTCCAATGCGCATTGGGAAGGTCAGTTCCACCGTCAAACTGGGGTTTGTTTTTGGGCCTCGGCAGGGAAGAAGAGGCGGGCGCAGGCCAACGGTTAGTTGGAGCTATTGTTTCCGTGCTTGGAGGATTTCGACCGGCGCTCGCGGAAGTAGTCGCCGAAGGACGAGCGGCCGGTCTGGCTGCGTTGTCTCGCGCCGCTTCTGCCATCACCGACGGCAAGATAGCCGGTGCGATTGTCGGTGGGGTGGATTCGCTGGTGCGGCCCTCAGTTTACGAAAGATTGGAATCCGACGGCATTATAAGAGGTCCTGCGAATGAACGTGGCGTTTTCCCGGGCGAAGCAGCAGCATTTTGCATATTGGAACAGCAGCCGGTTCGCAGCATGGCCATGGCTTCGCTTGCGGCTACCGCGACTGGCCAGGAACCGACTTTCGGCACGGAGAATCCGAACCAGGCGCAGGGTCTTTCCGTTGTGCTGCGCGCCATTCGAAGCGAGGCGACTTTATCCCATCTGCCCTTGTTCATTTGCGATCTCAACGGCGACCGTTACCGGGCGTTGGAGTGGGGGTTGGCGTACACCAGAGTTTTTGGAAACCTGGATGAGAAACCGGACGCCGCCACCAGCGGAGACTTCTGGCATCCCGCGGACTGCATTGGCGATTGCGGGGCCGCGAGCGGATTGGTAGATTTTATTTGGGCGGTTGAGGCTCTTCGCAAAAAGTATGCGATTGTAAACCAGGTGCTGGTGTGGGGCGCGTCCGATGGTGGGTTGCGGGCTGCGGCCCTTCTTGCCAGCCAAAATTGATTTATGCCGGCAACTCTCACTGTCAATAAGCTCACCGTGGTTCATGCCGGGAGCAGTGGCATTTCCACGGCGTTCCCGGACGTTTGCAAGACGCCCACCCCGGCAGGACCCGTCCCGATACCCTATCCCAATGTCGCGCAGTCTTCAGATACGGCTGATGGATCCAGCACCCTAAAGGTAGATGGAAAGCCGATCATGTTGAAAAGCTCAAACTTCAGTACCAGCACTGGCGATGAAGCGGGTTCGGCCAATAACGTCGTATCCAGCAAAATCAAAGGCAAGGCAACACCTATGCTTTATTCCATGGATGTGAAGGCGGATGGGAAAAATGTATTTCGTCTGACAGACACGATGCTTCAAAATGACCAGGGCACTCCTCCGGCCCCCGAAGTGCAACCGCCGCAGCCGCCAGGATTTCTCAATTCGAAAGAATGTGAAAAGGTGAAGGAATCAAAGGACGACCAGGGCAAGGAGATAGCCAAAAAGAACTCCGGAATGTACCCGCCTCATTTCGATGCCATTGAAAACATAGCGAAAGAGATGAAGGTCGTTTTCTACTTCCGGCAAACCAATCCCCTTTGCAAGAAATGGATCGAGGCGAAGCACCAACCCAAGCCGCATAAAGTTTTCAAGGCTAATACCATCAAGGACGGGGTGCCGGTGCAGGAGGTGCAGAATTGGCTCAACACATACAAGAATAAGTTGATGACGCAATTGCAGTGCGACCATGGACTTTCAGAGGCCGCAGCCAAGACCGCGGTGGCGGCGAATATTAATGACCATGCTCCGCTTATTGCAAGCAACCTCGCGTACCATACGGACGCGAGTCAATTCAAGGGTGTCGTGGGCGAACCGGTAATCAAAGATGTCTCGCGAAAGCCATTGAAGGCCGTCGAGGTTCCTGACCAGGGCAGCGGCAACGATTATTCGTCAAAATGGATCACGGGCGACTACGATTTGTTTCAAATTCTGTACGCCAAGCCCGGGTGCAAAGAGGTGAACCAAAACAAAAAGGGATTTTCCAAGATAAAAGTGGCCATTAACAAGGCATGCCAGTGGGATGCGATTCAACACGGACCGCAGGCGCAGTGGGTGCCAAATGAACACGAAAAGGCGGAAGGCGCGCCTAACATCAGCTTTCCGAATGAACTGGGGAAGGCCCTTAAGACCAATAATCCGAATGCGACTATCCCGATACCCGGTCGAAGTTCCATGAACGTAGTGGACAAGGAAGTGACGGTCATTTCACCGGCTGGCGTTCTGTTTCTCGAAAAACCGGACGATACACTGACGGCCCTCAAGTGCCGCGAGTGTGATAAAAAATAACCGAATATGTCAGTTCTCACCGCCTCTGAAAGGACGGCCCTCTTGACTAAAGCCTGGGAGCTTGATGCAAAGCTTTATCCGAAGGATGGCACAAAAAGACCCGAAGGCCGGGAGGCCTCATTGTTGCGCGAGTCATACTACCTGGCTCTTGGCGAGTATGCGGACCGTTTGCCGCGAGAAGTCATTAGTGTTTGTCCTCATACCGGCAAGCCATTGAAAATGTCTTTCGACCGTTGGGGCGTGGACGGTCCATGGTGGCACCTGGACAGTGAGGTTGAAATTGAAGAGCCGGCCCCGCCGCCCACATTCAAAGTACTGCAGGGAGCGCTCGCCTTCCACGGTCGTACGCCGTTGGAAGCGCGCGCGGCCGTTATCCCCGGACCGGAAGTGCCCTTTGTCATTCCCCGGTTGTTGGTACTTCCGGGAATGGTTGCCGTTATTTCGCGTCTGCAACTCGATACCGGGGACACCGCTTACCCGATCACCTATTTTTCAGCGGAGGAGATTCCCCATGCCAAATTACACCAGTTCTGGCTGAGGCAGGATTATTGGTTTGAGACAGACAATGGTGAATCAAGCTGGCTCATCGCAAACGATGTTTGGGATTTTAATCTTGAACCCTGGCTAAGCAGCGGAAAGCTGCGATGGACCGAGGGCAATGGCGCAGCGATGCATCTTGTAGAGGTACGCGACCCGAAATTGTGCCCCTTTCTCAATTTACCCGGAGATCGCCAGCCTCAAAGCCTCGGATTCGGCAAGCGGAAACTGCTCGACCTTCCCGACGGAACAACTGTCAGTCCTTTCGAAGATTAACCCAGCCGACACTCGATCTGCTTAATTTGCATTAGTTGCCGGTGAATATTGATATCTCCTTTCCAAAGAAGGCTGACTTTCATCGCGTCGAAATCCAGCAAAACCGTGTTAAGGTTCAACGGGATGCCAACGCTGTTTCGGGCCATGAGCGCCCGCGCAACCAGCTTAACGCCGGGCAATGAAAATGAAAAGCGGCCCGGACGAGTGCATCCGATCACTTCAACGGCTTCATTGCCTTTCAGGTAATCCCTGGCTGTCAGGTCAGGATGGGCCGCGTTATGGAATCGCTCGTTAAAATCCAGCGGCAAAAGCGGCATGCGTTCTTGCATCCACTTTTCGTTGTAGGTCCCGGTGTATTGCAACCGGGGTTCCCAATCCCTCCCGATAAAGCCGAATCCTGCCGGTGCAACGCCACCGCCAGGTTGTCGGAGAAAATCGGATGGTTCTTCAACATTTGGCAGCAGCACATCGGCAAATTCAAGGCTGGATTTCTTCGAACGGAATCCACGTCCTACAGGATTGCGGGGTTCCTGCCCGTGGTTTTTTGAATCTTTCGCGGAAGTGTCCTTTCCGCCGTAAGCATTTTCATATGTGAGCGGGATGCGATCAAATGGCAACGGTTTGGAAATGGAAAGACCAAGCAACCCTTTTTTCCAGCGGCGTTCGCCAAAGACGCGGACGCGCTTGATTAACGGCCCGACGCGCAAGGAAACATCCATCACAGTCGTCCCTGATTGTGGCGCGACCGCGCAGCCGACGAGCGCTACGTCTGTCACCGGTTTGGCCGGCCCCAGTTCGGCTTCGTAACGGATGCTGCTCTTGCCCGGTTCGCCATAGAATTCATCCACCGCACGGACCGGCTCCTGCTTTCGTGCGATCTCGAGCCGGCCATTTTCGGCGATGGTATATGTTGCCTTCAGCACGAAAACCAGGTGCTCCGCGGCCTGCTTGTCGAGCGGCGCGAGCCAGGCGTGGGCAAAGGGGGTTTGGTTTTCGACTTTCATAAGTTTACTCGCCGGGAATAGCCTCTTCAGAATCAAGTCCCGAGAAAAAGCCGTCCGGTACCTCACGGCGGAGCCATGCCAGATCTGCGGGATTCGTGGTGAGACTTCGGCGCCAGACCCAGAGCATCGGCTCGTCAACCGCGGGTCCTTGCCACGGGAAAGGCCGGTCGCTGAGGCTGCGCCGGGAAGCATCGTGATGCTTCCGAACATCCTGCCAGTGGGAGCGTGCCGGGGAAATGCCCTGCGGCAAAAGCTTCTCAGGATTAGGTTCCGGTATCTGTCCCGTCAGCGATTCAAAAACTGCTTTCGCCAAAGGCGCAATTTCTGAATCGCCACTGTCGATAACGTCTACAACACTTTCGGCTAGCGCGGGATATGCCAGGTCGCGTAAGGCCAGAAGCGCGGAAGGAGCGAGGGATTTTTGCCGGAGGAATGGCAAGAGGCGTGAGCCATCGGCGTACTCGCCCAATAAACCGATGAGGCGCAGGGCAAATGCATCTGGTTCAATTCCCGCGGCAAGCTGCCGACTTTGGTCTAGCGTCGCGCGTGAATCCTGTTTGGCCATGCTCCAAAGGGCCATGCGGCGCACCAACTGGTCGCCGTCCGTCAGCAGTTTGGAGATGAGATCATGTTGACTTGCGTGGCGCGCCAAGGCGCGTCGAATGCCGGTAACCGCTGATCCGGCCAGTCGCGCGGCGGTTTCAGGCCGGATCAGGCCGTGCCAGCCCCGCGCGTCGATGGCAAGTTCCAACAGCGAATCGGGAGTCGCACCCGGCTGATCAGGAAAAATACGTTCGACCGCACCGGCTGGAAGCTGCCGGAAAGCCTCCTTGCAGGAACCGGATAACTCCGGTGCCACCGCCGCCAGCCGCTGATGCACAATTGCAGGTTGTGGCTGGCCGATTTCAACCCAAATTCTGAGTGCAGCCGAAATAAACCACGGATCGTCTCCGTCGAGCATTCCGTTGGCAATGTTCACGCTGGCGGGAACGCCAATGCGTAAACCGTCCAGGTGGGCTTCGATGCGCCCGGCATGGGTCCGCAGTCGTCGCAATGGAATATCCTGGGAAAACAGCAGCTTGCGTCGCTGGATGGAAAGGTAGGCGATCTCGTGGATATGCTCGTGCAGAACATCCGGCACTGCTGGCCGGTCCGGCACGGTCGTTTCAAGTGTGGTTTGGGTGTTCGCCACGGCTGCTGCCATCTGGCTAGTTGATTTCCACTGTGGCGCCTTTGACTTTGAGCGGCCCCCGGGAGCTGGTGACCACGTGCGTACCCTTCAAAATGACTCGTCCGCTTTGGCGCAGAACCAGGGACGCGTTACCACAACGCAATTCGATTTCCCGATCCGCCGTCAGCCGCAACGTTTCACCGTCCACCTTGACTTCCAACTCGCCCGGCACGGCGTCGCGCGCAGCAGACGATACTCGCTCCCGTACCAGACCAATCAATACCCAGTGTGACGGGGACTCATCGGTGCGCACCACTAGCGCGCGCTGGTGGTTACGCGCCGCCGGAATCAGAACGCCATCCGAAATCGCCATCCCAATCACGACCGGAACCGGCAAGCCGTCTCCTTGCTCGGCAACAAAAAGGACGCGGCCTTCATCGTCAATGCCCTGCAGGTGACCGGTTACAATTTGGCTGTTCGGCGGGCTTTTTGTGGACAACGGAGCGTCCAGGATTCTGCGCAATACGTCGGCTGTAGACTCTTTCGAAGCTCCTTCAGGTTCGGGTTGGGCTTCCCGGGCGCGGGTGCTTTCAGATTGGTGGAAATGGGTTGTCATTGGAAATATTTAATTTGGACGCGCCATTTCTTAATAACTCAATTTGCGGCAATTGAGGAGCCTTTCAAAATCAGATCGCTCGACGCGCTGGCTTGAATCTTGCCGGAACCTTCGATGTTGACGTCTTTTCCATTGATCTGAATGGTCCCATCGCTTTTCATCGTGATGCTGGCCGAGCCCGTGGTAATGGTGATGGAATCGGTCGCGTTGATAGTCAAATCACTGCCCACCGTGAGTGAATCGGCCTTGGTAATATTCACCGTGCGCCCGCCACTCACGGACACTGATTCATCTTTTCCGACACTTTCCGTCCGTGCTCCCCCAATAGTGATATTCTCGTCCTTGGCGACATCTTCTGTGCGTCCGCCGCTAATGGTTATGCTCTCGTCTTTGGCGACGTTTTCTGTTCGTCCCCCGTTGATTGTGATGTCTTCGTCCTTTGCCACCGTTTCCGTCCGTCCGCCATTGATGGTAATACTTTCATCTTTGGCCACCGTTTCGGTGCGGGATCCATTTATTGTAATGGTCTCATCCTTTCCAACTGTCTCCGTACGATCATTGCCGATATTCGTTGTTTCATCATTTTCCACCTTGATGTTCTGGTCTTTCTGGGCGTGGACAAATATTTCTTCGCTGCCTTTCTTGTCCTCAAATCGGATTTCATTGCTGCCGCCGCCGCCGGGGCTGGAATTGCTCTTGACGGTGCTCTTGGTTTTTTCGTCGGGCAGGGCATAAGGCACAACGTTGGTGCCATGATAAACCCGGCCGGTGACAATCGGTCGATCCGGATCACCCTCCAGGAATTCAACGATAACTTCCTGGCCAACCCGGGGAAGAAATAAGGAACCCCATGCCGCGCCGGCCCAGTTCTGTGACACGCGGACCCAGCAGGAACTTTTGTCATCCTTTTTGCCGTAGCGATCCCAAAAAAACTGCAATTTAACCCGTCCGAATTTATCCGTACAAATTTCTTCGCCTGCGGCGCCGGTGACGATGGCTGTTTGCGGCCCGCGGATCATGGGCTTGGGCGTGGTGCGCGGCGTCCGATACGGCAGTGGAGGGCTGGCTATCACCGGCATGGCGGAAAAATTGCAGGAAAAAAACTCGCCGCCTTCAGCGCTGCCGCTTGCATAGGCGCCCGCCGTGGCCCGCAGGGACATACTAATCACAAGGTAGTCCCGCTCCTGGCCTGAACGCGGATGCCCTTTGAGCGTAAACTTGAAGCCGGCGGAGACGCCACGTGCCGTGGTGTTGGCATGCGCAATTTCATATTGCGCCTGCAATTCCTGGAGGCGGAGCTTTACATAGGTTTGTCCGTCCTCCGGTATCGCATAGCCGCCGGGATAGTCGAAGATTTCCAGGTCGGTTGACCTTTGGCCCTCGTCGTGGGCCAGAAGGTCCATTGCAGGCTTCTGAAAATTGTAATCGGTCAGCTTGTATTTCCCCGTCTGGATTTCCTTTTCAACGATCCAATCTGTCACCGATTCCCTCTGTTCTTCGTGTTTGCCCGTGGCCGGGCGATAAGTCAGATCGTCGTAACCAGGGAACGGGTCGTGCGCTGAATTCGCGTCAGCCAGAACCAGGACATGTTTGCCGTCTTCGTCATGCTTAAAAAAATAGTAAATCCCCTCCTGCTCCATCAACCGACTCACGAAATTAAAAGCCGTCTCGCGATATTGCACGCAAAATTCCTGCTTTATGTACATGGCGGTAAGGCTTGATTTGTAATCAGTGCCAGAGGTGAGACCATGTGCCTGGAACACTGCGTCAATGATATCAGGCACCGTCTGGTCCTGGAAAATCTTGCAATCAGCCGTTCGCGTCAGCAGCCAGAGTTTGGGAGACAGAGTTGCGCGGTAGCGCGCCACTGTGCCCTGCTGTTCCTGAACAAACCGGGTCACAATGCCGCAAAAGTAGCGGGTGTCGTCGTTCGGCATCGTCAACCGCACCGTCGCTTTCTTGGCCACAATGTCCTCGAACTTAATGTCAGTTTCCTCACTGTCCATTTCCACTTCCATCTGAAACAGCCGGCCCAGTTGCTCGTTGATCGAAAAACTGCGGAGCAACAGCGTGTCGTCCGATTGGCCTTCAATATCAATCGCCAAAAGCCGGTCTTTTTGTGTGGGCATAACGAATGAGGTGTTGTGAAACGGTTTTAGTCAAACGTATAGTTGAAACGCCCGTCGGCCGCATTTACATGCACGCGGCGTGCAGGAGTGCCGTTGGCCAGGCGGCCAAGAAACTCACGCCCGATCTCAGGCAGAATAGTGTTTGTGATGAGCGCGTCCACCATACGGGCGCCGCGCTCGAGTTCGGTGCAGCGCTGGCCAATCAAGTCCAGCACGTTGTCGTCGTAGGTGAAGGGCACTTTGTGGTTTGCCCTGACCCGTTTTTCGACTCGCGACAGGTTCAGTTTGATGATCCGGTGCAGCACTTCCTTGCTGATCGGGTAGTACGGAACAACGACCAACCGGTTGAGCAAAGCATCCGGAAAGACCTTCGTCAGCGGTGCACGCATAGCCTTTTCCATGCTTTCGGCATCGGGCATCAGTTCGGGGTCTTTGCACATGTTGATGATGACCTCCTGCGCCGCATTGCTCGTCAAAATGATGATTGTGTTTTTGAAATCAATATAACGGCCCTCGGCGTCCTCCATCCAGCCTTTGTCAAATACCTGGAAGAACATTTCGTGCACGTCATGGTGAGCCTTTTCGACTTCGTCCAGCAACACGATACTGTAGGGGCGGCGGCGCACTGCCTCAGTGAGCACACCGCCTTCACCATAGCCAACATAGCCCGGCGGCGAGCCTTTCAGAGTGCTGACGGTGTGCGCCTCCTGAAACTCACTCATGTTGATGGAAATCATGTTCTGTTCGCCGCCGTAGAGTGCTTCGGCCAGTGTGAGGGCCGTTTCAGTTTTGCCCGTGCCGCTGGGCCCGACCAGCATGAACACACCCACAGGCCGGTTCGGATTGTCCAGCCGGGCACGGCTGGTTTGAATACGGCGCGCGATCATCTCCAGCGCATGGCGCTGGCCAATAACGCGGTTTTCCAGGATGTTCGCCAGCCCCAATACCCGTTCAATTTCATTCTTCACCATGTTGCCGACGGGAATACCCGTCCAATCGGCCACGACGCTGGCAACGGCGCTCGCGTCCACACTCGGAAAAATCAATGGCGATTCGCCCTGGAATTGCTTCAGCTTTTCCTGAAGTTGCTTCAATTCGCCGAGCAATTTGTCACGTTCCTCGGGGGTGATGGCCTTCTTCGGGTCGGCGGGCTCCATCTTATTCGGCGCCGCTTCGATAGTTGAACCCGCCGCACGCAGTTTGGAGCGCAAATCAAGAATTTTGCCAACAAGTTCCTTTTCCTCGGTCCAATGCTTCTCGAGGCCGGCCAGCGCTTCTTTCTCTTTGGCCAATGTCTCGGCGATTTCAGATAATCGCCCCTGGTGATCCAGCCCGCTGGCGCTTTCTCGATTGAGAATTTGCGCTTCAGTTTCCAGGCCCTGGATCCTGCGACGGCAATCGTCCACTTCCGGTGGAACGGCGTGCTGGCTTACGGCCACGCGCGCGGAGGCAGTGTCAATCAAACTTACGGCCTTATCCGGCAACTGCCGTCCGGCGATGTAGCGATGCGACAACCGCACCGCTGCGTCAATGGCCTCGTCGAGTACCTGCACCTTGTGATGTTTTTCGAAAGGCACCATCACTGCGCGCAACATGCGGACGCATTTGTCTTCAGCCGGTTCTTCCACCTTTACCACCTGAAACCGCCGCGTGAGCGCTGGATCTTTCTCGATGTGCCGTTTGTATTCGTCCCACGTAGTTGCGCCGATTGTGCGCAGTGTGCCGCGGGCCAGGGCGGGTTTGAGCAGGTTGGCCGCGTCGCTGGCGCCACCCCCACCGGCGCCCATTAACGTGTGCGTTTCATCAATAAAAAGAATGATTGGCTTTGGCGAGGCCTGGACTTCATCGATGACGCCGCGCAGACGCTGTTCAAATTCGCCTTTCATGCTCGCGCCGGCCTGGAGCAGACCAACGTCCAGTGCGCGAACGGTCACTTCACGCAGCGAAGGCGGGACGTCTCCAGCCATTATGCGGTGCACGAGGCCCTCGACCACCGCGGTCTTTCCAACGCCCGCTTCACCGGTGAGGATGGGATTGTTCTGACGCCGGCGCATGAGAATATCCACGCATTGGCGGATTTCTTCATCGCGCCCAATGATCGGATCAATTTCTCCCTTTTGCGCCCTCTCGTTAAGGTTAGTGGTAAATCTCTTGAGGGCCTCCTGTTTGCCCATTTCGGCAGGCGGAATGGCGCCGCTGGTTTCTCCCGGCGCCGCCCCGGCGGACAATCCGGAACCATCGCTCGCGCGCAAGGCGTCTTCAGGCGAGCCTGCGATGATTTGGACAAAATTGTCAGTCAGAGCTTCGAGCTTGATTTTTGCCAGTTCGCGGGAGACGGAGAGGAACTTGTGCTTCAGTTCGCTATTGAGATAGCCAACGATCAGGTGGCCTGTGCGGACCTGAAACTCGCCAAACATGAGCGTTCCATATACCCAGGCGCGTTCGATCGCATCGGGAATGTCCGGCGAAAAATCGGCGATGGCGGTGGCGCCGCGCGGCAGACGGTCGAGCGCGCCGATCAGGTCGGCCGCCAGGCGAGAGCCGTCAATTTGGAAATGTCTTAAGATGCGGTGCAAGTCGCTGTCCTGGTTTTGGAGCAACTGATGAAACCAATGAATGCTTTCCACGTAGGGATTGCCCCGCATTTTGCAGAAGATGGTGGCGCCTTCGATGGATTTATAGCCAACGCTGTTTAACTTGCCGAAAAGGGTGGTTCGTTTTATTTCTGCCATATTCTATGCCGGTTAGAGTTGTTTTAATGAAATTTACCGAACTTCACAATCAGTTTTTTAATGTTTAAGACGGGACCAGAATCAAATCGTCAGCGTCATGGTCAAACGGCTGGGTTTTCAGCCACGTGGTCCAGCCAAGACGACCGGCGTGACCCAACTGGATCACAGGCACTTCCGTCGCCATGAGCACAACTTGAGCGTCCCAGAAATAATGTTCACCACAATAATTGAATACCCATTGACGGAGCCGTTCAAATGACGTGCCGCCCGGCAAAAGACGCTCGTAATCTTTAATATTCGTCGGCCCAAGCCGGATGCGAAATTTGAGTTGTCCGTCGTAGATGTGCAGACCCACGATTGTATTGACTCCCAAGCTTCCGGTTTGCCGTGATTTACCCAATTCGCACACACTGTCGTCAGGCAGGTCCATCCAGTGGCCGATAAAGGTTTGAATTTGCGCAGGAACTCCAAAGTATCCGCGCAGGATGGATTCCAGCCCCTCTGCCGAGCGCGCCTGGCAGGCAAGTCGCCCCGCGAAGTACAGTTTCGCCCAATCCTGGATTGAATCAGAGTTCCGTTGCGCTTCCCCGCCCAGGCCGAAAACGCTGCCAATGAACAGCGAGAACCGCTCGTCATCTTCCCTGTCCAGGTCCACCGCTTTCTGGTTGGCGGCCCAGGCACGGTAAAAAAACGAAATCAAACGATGATGAAACAAGTCCAGAAACCCCGCCAACGTCCGATCGCCATGATGCAAAATCCGCTCGTATGCATACTCCGTTAGATGCGGGGGCAGGGGAGCGTTGGGGCCAAACAGCCCAAAAAAGCGGACATACAATTTCGCGCCGCCATCCAATTCCCGCGGCTCAACACTTTGCAACGTGGAGGGCGGAAAAGCCAGCGAAGGCGTCTGGCCAAACCGCACCACGTCCTGTACCGGCGACAGCGAGCAACCAACGCGCGGCAAATCGCGCCGCTGGCTTTCCAACAGCCGCACGGCCCGGAAAAAATCAAAGGCGAACGGGCTATTTGCCAATTCACCTACTAGATTATCTGGCGTTTTCCGATCTGGGCCGGCCATCGCATTATTTCTCCGCGTTGTTGGGTTCGCACCACAGTTTCTGTGAAGGAATTAAGCGTAACGTATTTTGCAAAAAATTGTTCCAGGACCGCCCCAAGCAGAAAGGCGCCGGTTCCTTCGAATGCGATTTCATCGAAAGTTAGCGTGATTTCCAACCCTCGCGCAAAGGCGATGGACCCCGTGCCGGGTATCCGCCGGACGATCGGTCGCGATTGGACCTTCCCAAGGCCCTCAATCTGCCGAAGTGTTTGCCGGTCGTTAACGTCAGCGTAGAGCCGCAGCATTTCCCGCAGGGCGGCAACGCCGTCGCCACTTTTGGATTCTATCAGCGAAAAGTAATTAAGCGAAAGATGGCTGATCAGCCGCCATGAAAATCGGCCTTCTGCCAGCGAAGGACGCGGTACCGTGGGATTGCTCAGGCAGCGGATGGAAGCAACCGGCGCATTGATCTCCATCGAGAAGTCCGTCGTCCCTAGGCCCGTTGCCATTTGGATCGGCAAATGCCGGTTCGTGCATAGCGCCCGGATGCCCAATTGCCGCAAATCCGAGCGATACGGCGCGGAGCCGGCGTCCACCAGTGAGAGATACACCTCGGTTCCCGCGTAAGTGGACCGGCCGCCGAACTGCTTTTCTTTAGCCGTTAGCATTCGCGGAACACGATTGAGTGTGTAAAACGCTGCTCGCTCCGTGTCCGTGTCGCGAGCCAGATAGAACGGCCGAAATTCCTGTTCCTGGCCGGTTTCTGTGCCGTAGCCGGTGACCGATTGGATTTCAAACACTTCGAAGTCCAACGGCCGGTTGTGGTCGGCCACTACTTGAAATTCGCTGAACTTGTCCGAAATCTCAATGCGGTCCAGCTGCTTCGAAAATAGATTAATGATGGGAGTGCAGTATAGCTCAAACGAGGACGATGTGACGCGGTTTTCCAGGCGCGTATCCGCTTCACGCAACGGCACAATCAGGTCCATTTGTTCTCCTGTCAGTAGTTTCATGGCATCGCCGAATCCATCGAAGCCCAGGAACAAAAATCGTTGCGAGAAGGCAAAGTATTCACGAAGCAATCGATAGCCTTCGAAACTCCGGGGGCTGGGCGGCAAGAGTGCTTCTGATTCCGAGAATCCGACTCTTCGAATGTTTTCGGGCGGCAGTACGGCGAGGTTTTTGCCCCGTTCGGTTGGCGATTGTACGACCAATCCGGTCTTGTGTGCCAGTATGAGCTCATAAATCATCGCCGGCAGCTCGTCGGCACCCCGCAGATAAACAGTCAGAGGCGCTGCGGCGATCTCCTTGAACGGCACGGCGGCTGTTATGGCAAGGCGCAATCGGATGGCCGCTTTCGCTTTGACCTCCGCAGGCAGGTCCAATTCGCCTACATCCCGCGTAAAATACCTGACTTCGGCTATCCGCAACGGCAGGAGCCGAACGGCATGCGCCGTCTGAAATGTGCAAGTCGTCCTTTCACCCTTTCCCAAATTGCTGCGAAGGAGGGTGCCTCTGGGAATCGGGACGCCCTTCGCCAGCCCCGGATCAGTGCCCTGGGGCTCAAATCGTACCACCGCCATCGACGGAATCGGGGAAAGGTAGTGTGGATAAATCGTTTCCAGCAGTGACTGGCTGAACCGCGGAAACTCGGCATCCAGCTTCAGATGAATCCGCGCCGCAAGATACGCAAAGCCTTCAAGCAGGCGCTCTACGTACGGGTCGGGACAGATTTCCTTGGCATCTTTATCCAGGGCGAGTCGTCCCGCAATTTTTGGAAATTCACGCGCGAATTCTCCGGCCATTTCACGCAAATGGCGCAATTCGGTATTATAATGTTCCAGGAGACGTTCATCCATGTCAGCCGTCTCCCAAACTGCATTGTCCGGTTTCCAGGTCTATGCTTGTTTTGATAAATAGTTTCTCAGGAACCGGGTTGGCCCACAGCTCTCCGAACATTTCGATGGTGACGAGGTGCCGTTCGACCGTCGCTTTGACCGTGAGTGAGTGATTGATGATGCGTGGCTCAAATAGCCTGACGGCCTCGGCCAGTTCTCGCTCAAGTTGGTCCAGGTGTGGCGCCAGCATCCCGCACAATTGGCGTGTCCCGAAGTTGATGACCGATCGATATGCTTCCGGATAATCGCTCAACCGGAATTGCCGCCGCCCCTCTTCCGGCAGGTGCGCACTGGCGTTGAACAACCACTCGAGATCGCGCAGCACTCCGCGTTTGTACCGTGTCTGGGAAATCACTCGCTGATTCCGGCTTTCCTCGGTCTTGTCCGGCTCATCGTCAGTCAGGCGATCCAGCAGGCACGGCTGAAGTTTTTCAAGTGGAGTCAAATCAGGCATACGCACGCTTGAATTGCGGGGTCAAAATCGTTCTAATTTGCAGGAGTGAATTCAATCCTTCGGCATTCCAGCAGTGGATATTCACCGCAGTCGGTGCCCAGAATGCGCTGGCCCCGGCCCAGGCTATATTCCTCCGGGCGTTCAACCCATTCGGTCTTCCGCGCCATGCGAAGCTTGTCGTCACTGGTCTTCTCCGTTCCAGGGTAGCGCGTCGGCACATGTCCGGACATCTCGCCGCCATTGGTCCAGACAAACTGCGCGGGCGTCCAGACCAGGTCCCGGAGATCAGCCGGCGCCTCCAGATGAATGAGTTTGACCCGGCAAAACGGTATCCAATAGTACCGGCCTTCGACAATTGCCTCGAGCATTGGCCCGAGGCGGGAATCGGCGTCAGCAATCCATTCAAACGGCTGGTCGTTGACTTTTCCTACGGAGGCGGGTGCGGCCTCGAAGGCCTTTTCCCGCAACTCGCGGGCCGCTCCGAATTTTTCCTGGGCCACGAGTTCATTGGCCTGGACCAGCCAGCTCATCCAGGGTTCCGGTTCGCCAAACACAATTGGTGTGTGTTTGCCCGCGAACACCTGGTCACGCAGCAGTTCGCACTGAATCACCGGTTGAAAAATCCGTGCCAGCATCATGTGATCCGACCCCATGTTGGAAAGAACGTCGAGTTGGTTGAGCGCCCGCTTCCACTGGCCCAGTATACTGAGGGTCTGAAAAAGAAAAACGCGAAGACGCGGATCTGAAGCGTTCTTGCGAACGCCGTCCTGGAGACTGGCTAAAGACTCCTCCACGCGCCCGGCCTGGAGGAGTTCTTCAGCGTTCATTTATTTCGTATTTTCAAATGCCCGCACATCTCGAAACCAACAACGAGCGTGACAAGCTGCGGCATCAGGTATGGCTCGCATTAAAGCTTTTTGTTGGCCCCAATATCCCAACCGTGTGTTACCGGTGATTCGCCCGACCCGTCTTCCTTCTGAGCCACGTAATCAATGTTGAACTTCGCAAAATTCAACGTGACGTTTTCGGTCAAACGGTCTTCTCCACCGCTTCCTCCGGTTGAAACGCTGGTAACGATCAGGTCGGTCATCTTGATCTTTATATATTCGAGCGGTTTTTCGCCGGCCTTGCGGACAAATAACGTGGCCTCCTTGACGTGTTTGCCGGAGCAGCAGTGGTACATCAGTGGAGGTGAGGCGGCGTCAACCCATTTGGTGAAGCTGAGGTCTTGGACGGCCACCTTGCCGGCGCCCGAGCCGCCGCCCGTGTGCGAGCTTCCGGAATTGGACATTCCCCAGCTCCACGCCAGCAGGTCTATGTCTTTGGTGTGCTTGTCGTCCTTGGCTTCCCCTTTAATACCGTCAATCTTAATGAACATGTCAGATGCCATAGTGATATCTCCTTCGTTTGGTTAGTGTGTATTGGTTCGTTGTTTTCTAACTAGTCTATTTCTATTATTTACGGCTACTTGCCTCCCTTGGCCGACGGCAACTTGGAAACCAGGCGCAATGAAACTGTCAGGCCTTCAAGTTGATAGTGCGGCCGCAGAAAGAATTTTGAGGTGTAATAACCAGGGTTACCGGGCACTTCTTCCACCTTCACCTCTGCATCCGCCAGGGGTCGGCGAGCTTTGTCGCTTTCCGAAGCGGACGCGCTATCCACACAATATAATTTGATCCAATCGTTGAGCCATCGCTCCATATCCGCGCGCTCTTTGAACCCGCCAATCTTGTCGCGGACCATGCACTTCAAATAGTGCGCGAAACGGCAAGTCGCAAACAAATAAGGCAGGCGCGCCGCCAGGTTCGCGTTGGCTGTCGCGTCCGGGTCGTCGTACGCCGCCGGTTTTTGCAACGATTGTGCGCCAACAAATACCGCGTAATCCGAGTTCTTCCAGTGCGACAGCGGCATCATGCCATTCTTGGCCAATTCGGCCTCGCGCCGGTCGGTAATCGCGATCTCAGTCGGACATTTCATGTCCACGCCGCCGTCGTCCGTAGGAAACGAATGAACTGGCAATCCTTCCACCATACCACCGCTTTCGGCGCCACGGATGCGCGCGCACCAGCCCCATTCCTTGAACGAACGGGTGATATTCGTGCCCATGGCAAACGCGGAGTTGGACCAAACATATTTATTGTGGTCCGCGCCCTCGGTGTCTTCCTCGAAGGCGAAGTCTTCCACCGGATTGGTTTTGGCGCCGTAAGGAATGCGCGAGAGGAAGCGCGGCATCGTCAGACCCAGGTACTTGGCGTCCTCCGAATCGCGCAATGAACGCCAGGCTGCATATTCCGCACTCTGGAAAATTTTCGTCAGATCGCGCGGATTGCTCAATTCCTGCCAGGAGTCCATTCCCATGAGTCCCGGCGCGGAAGCGGCGATAAACGGCGCATGCGCCGCCGAGGCGATTTGTGCCATGCCGCCCAGGATTTCAACGTCCGGCGCAGTGTGGTCGAAATAATAGTCGCCAATCAGGCAGCCGTAAGGCTGGCCACCGGGCGTGCCGTACTCATCTTCATACAGTTTCTTGAACAACGGGCTTTGGTCCCACGCTGTGCCCTTGAACTTTTTTATCGTGCTGCCCACTTCCTTCTTCGAAATGTTCATCACCCGAATTTTAAGCGTCTCATCGGTTTCGGTGTTGCTCACCAAATGATGCAGTCCCCGCCATGTGCCCTCCAGCGCTCGAAAGTCCGTATGGTGGATGATCTTGTTGATTTGTTCGGAAAGTTTTTTATCAATCTCAGCGATGATTGCCTCAATCGACTTGATCGCGTCGCCCGAAATCAAGGTCGTGGCGCCCAGGGCCTGTTCGGCCAGGGTTCGCACCGCGGTCTGCACCGCGGATTTTCGTTCATCAGTTTTTGGCTTAAACTCCTTGTTCAGGAGCGCGTCAAATTCGTTTATCTCAGCTGGCGCTGCGCCTGCGGCCTGCGTTTGGGTATTTGCTTCAGCCATAAATCATTTCCTCCATTATTTGTTTTCTGCCGCCTCGCCTTCCGGCTTCGGAGCGGCCGCCAGCGATTTGAGTAATTCAGGATCGTTCAGCAGTTTGCCGATCAAGTCCTCAGCGCCGCTTTTTCCATCCATATAGCTCAGCAGATTTGCCAGCTCCGTTCGCGCGGTCAGAAGTTTGTTCAACGAATCTACCTTGCGCGCCACCGCAGCCGGTGAAAAGTCATCCATGCTTTGGAATGTCAGTTCCACGTTCATATTGCCTTCGCCGGTCAGCGTGTTGGGCACCTGAAACGCGACACGTGGCTTGCAGGCCTTCATCCGTTCGTCGAAGTTGTCCACGTCAATTTCCAAAAACTTCCGGTCGGCTACGGGCGCCAGCGGATCCGCCGGTTTGCCGGACAGGTCGGCCATGACACCCATCACGAAGGGAAGTTCGATTTTTTTCTGCGCACCGTAGAGTTCGACATCGTATTCAATTTGGACACGGGGGGCGCGATTCCGATTGATGAATTTTTGACTGCTCGCTTTGGCCATAGGCTTTTTATTGTTTGGGCAATTTATGCCAGTTGGTTTCTAAATTCGCGTGAACTGAACCTGTTACGCACTTTCAATTCAGACTGTAATTCGACGTCGACGAGTGTCTCGCATTTCGCTCTTTGTTGTCAACACCTGTTTTTCCTAAATTAATTCTGTTTTTGCCAAAAAATTTTACCCGCCGGCCCGGGCCCCTATTCCGTTTTGGGCTTGTCTCCGGTGATCTTCTGTATTTCTTTCAGCGACTCGGGTGTCAGATCATCAATAATCTGCATAAAATCCATTTCCGCCAGCCGCTGTGCGCGCTGCAGGATATAGGGAACGGGACTCGATGGCTCGCGGCGCTGGTAATAGTCCCGAATTTTTTCCAGCATCCGGATAACGTCCTGCCGGGATTGTACGTCCCCGGTTATCGCCTGGCCGGCTCCCGGCACCGCCCCCTTTGCCCCGCCTTCTGTCGACGGCACTGCCCCGGCCTCACCTACCACGCCTCCCGCGAAAGAAGACAACCGTTTCTGAATTTCTGCCAGTTGCTTTGGCAATTCCGTCAGGTCCGGCGCCTTGTCCGCGCCAACCTTGTCTGTCAGAAACGTATCCAGGTCTTTCACTATCTGAATGGAATCCGTCACTGCCTGGCTTATTTTTTGGAGCGTCTCGGGATCGGTATCCCGAAATGCTGCTTCGATTTGGCCGGCGGAAAGAGCCGGTTGTCCCTCCGCCGCAGTTCCGGCCTCGCTGTTGGTAATATCCAGAAGGCTGATTCGCCCCATCTGGCGCGAATCCGTCAGTGGCGCTTCGCGCAACCGTTCGAGCATCCGCATCGGATCACCATACGTGCCTACGGGTGTTGCCAGCGCGGCAATAATATTGATGCGTTGCGTCGGGTCGTTGTTATCCGCCGGATCCAGCAGCGGATAACACACATCCCACTGTCCTTCGAGCAATCCTTTAACCACCGCAAGGCTCTCGCGAAACGCCGGCAGTCCGTCTGTTTTGAGCACCGCCAATGAAAGCGTCGTTGCCACCCGGAGGTCTTTGGAACGTTCCCACAATTCAAGGCACCGCTCTCGCAACAGTTTCCAGTCGGGCGGTTCCGCTGCCGAAAATTGCGTCTCCGGTTTCCCTTTGACCAGGGTTTCCAACTCCTGAAATCCGGCATCATAGGAAAGGTCCTCGCCGCAGGGTTTCTCTTCGGATATCGGTTTCAGTAATTCTTCTGCATTGATCATAGTCTTTGGCCTTGTTCAGCTTGAGGGTGCCGGATTTTTTTGCCCTGTCCAGCAACTTTCTGCGTGGTAATCATCCTCACCCTCATTGTCATCGTCAAGAGGTCTCAAATCTTCGGCCGACGGTTTGCGGCTGTTCGTTGACGGCTGTGGCCCCGTCCTCGCTGAATCTTTTCTATTCACACTGGCACTGATGCGATAACTTTCATTCACTCTATGCGCGAGCCTTCAATTTCCGAATACGACAAATTCGCCTATCCCACCGCCGTGTATGCCCAAACGCATCCCGACCGACTGGCGACCATATCCGCTTTGATGGGATTGCCGGCTGCGCGAATCGAACGGGCGCGGGTGCTCGAACTGGGCTGCGGCGACGGCAACAATCTCATCACGATGGCCTGCACGCTGCCAGACGGGACCTTTCAGGGTATTGACCTGGCCATCGAGCCGATCCGCCGCGGTCAGGAGACGATTTCAGCCCTCGGTCTCAAGAACGTCACGTTGCGCCAGATGAATATTTTGGAAGCGCCCGCGGACCTTGGTACTTTTGACTACATTATCGCGCACGGATTGTATTCATGGGTGCCCGAAGCAGTGCGGGAAAAAATATTGGAAATCTGCCGCGGCCACCTGGCCGAAAACGGCGTCGCCTATGTCAGTTTCAACGCCTATCCGGGCAATCATCTCCGCGACGCGGTACGCCGCATGATGCGCTTTCACGTGCAGCAATTTTCCGGGCCGCAGGAGCAAATCCGCCAGGCCCGTGCTTTTCTTAAATTTCTCGCCGAAGCCAAAACAAATTCAAGCCATTGGCATGATTTGCTCAAGCATCAGTTTGAGCGCATCGAAAAGTACGTTGACGCGGGCTTTTTCCATGACGACCTGAGCCCTATCAATCAGCCGTTTTACTTTTATGAATTCATGGACGCCGCATCGCGCCGTGGCCTGCAATTTCTGGGTGAGGCGGATTTTACGGACATGCAACCTCCCGGTTCTGACGTTGGCGATGAAGCCGCTGCCGTTCTTCGCGAAATGGAACAGATGGGCCTCACAGCGCGAGAACAATATTTGGACTTTGTCAAGGGCCGTTCCTTTCGCCAAACCCTGCTGTGCCGCCAGGAGCAATCGTTGGACCGGAATGTGAAGCCGGAATGCGTCTTCAAGCTCTACGCCGCCGCCGACACGGTCCCGGTCAAATTGGACGCGGACCCGGCGGCGCCGGGACCGGAGGATTTCAGGCGCGGAAAATCCGTCATCGCCACCGGCCACCCCGTTTTTAAATCGGCTTTGATATTCCTGGGCCGGGTCTGGCCGCGCCGCGTGCCCTTCAACGAATTGTTGGAGAAGGCCCGCGAACGCGTCGGTCGCGATAAAACCACCCTCGATTCTGACCGCGGTGATCTCGCGGAGTTCTTGATTCGATGTTATGCGATCGGTTTTGCCGATCTGCACTCTTATGCCTCGACATTTGTGACGGAAATTTCAGAACGGCCCATGGCCAGCCCATTGGCCCGTCAGCAAATCAGAAAGGGACCGGTTGTTTCTTCGCCTCGCCATCTGCCGCTAAAAATCGAAGATGCGCTGGGGCGTGACCTTTTGCGGTTGTTGGATGGCACACGCGACCGCGAAGCGTTGTTGAAAGAACTTGGCGCAGGCGTGAAAGCCGGCTCGACCCCGATTTACAGCGATGGAAAACCGATCACCGAACCTCAAAAAGCAGTCGAGCTCCTGGCCGCGCAGTTGGAGCCAAGTCTTGTGAGCCTCGCCCGGCTTGGATTGATGGTCGGTTGATCAAGGTTCGGGTCAACCGGACGATATGGCAGGGCAGTTAAGTCGCCGCGCTATAGAGTGTATTATCTGTCACTCCCAGGCTGGAGCCGAGCCAATTGGCAAAGCGACGAAGGCGACCCACCGACTGTGCCGCTGCGCCATTCGTCAGGTCAACCCCTCCGCTTTGAGTCGCTGTCAGGCTCATCCTGACCAGCGCGTTGTGGCTCGAAAAATGGTAATAGTAATCCCTGGCGTACTCCGTCGCTCTCGCCTGCAGGGATACGTACCCTCCGTAAGCGCTCTTAAGGGCCTCGCCCTCCACAACCGTGCTTAGATATCCAAAATAACTGCCGGTTATCTTGCTGCAAAGGCAATGCGCGGAAATGATCGGTAGTTGACTCACCCATTTCGAATACCATGCCTTAAACGCAGTGATGTCGAAAATGATCTTGTCGTTGGTCAGATACCTCGATTCGCAGTCTATAAAAAAAGTCCTCAGAAGGATACGATCGAAGATCTTCCTGAAGAGGTCCCAGATGTAAGCTACCCATTGGACGAGCGAGTCAACCAGTTGGGTCACAGCCAGTGCCACGCCGCTCGTGAGGGTCGCCGCAATGACCTGGGCTGCATGATACACCACGCTGGCCATTGCCACTTTGACATCATCAGAAAGTTGCTTGCGTAATGAATTGACAATCAGGATGGGCTCACCGGAGCGAAGTGCCTGCTCGATACCGCTCGATTGATACAAGGTCCAGCCCTTTTTGATCACAGTTTTCAGATTCGTGCCGATCTTTATGACGTTTGATACACCGGGTACGTTGACGTTCCCGGCTGCGGACAGCATTCCCTGCATAACAGCCGGCAGTTTCGATTTGATTTCGTTGGCTGCTTCCGCCGCAAAAGTTGATGCCCACGCAGGCGCATCGGCCATTGCCTGCGAAACCATATCGGCCAGCTTTACGGCTGAGGGACTCGCGTTCTTCACATTCACAGTCTTCGACACCACTTGTTCAATACGATATAATCCTTTAGAGCCGGTGGTCAACTTATCCGATCTCGACGGCCTGGCGGGTAAAATGCAATTGCCAAAATAGAAGAGAATGCCCCTGCGGAAATGGCTCGCCGAATCTTCGTTGTCGAACTTATTCTGGCCCGGGATCTTATTGTTGCGCTGGGGTAGCTGAATGCGTTGATAATTTGAGTAACCACCCCGGCCAAAATTGTAACCGCTCGAAGTAATATTTGCCGTCGGCATATGGGTCCTTTTGTTCTACGGGTTCACGGGACCTAATGATGCATCTCTACCCGGGAGTGGCAAGTGCAATTTTCGAGCTAACTCTTCTGGCCGGACCGTGTTAACCGCGTCTGGCTGCGCGAACCGGCTTTGAAGCCGCGTTGAAACGCTTGATTGAGCAGGACCGCGTATTGCTCCGCGCTCGCGGAGTCTCCGCAATTAAGCACGACTCTTCCTGTTTCGTCCACGACCTGAACATTCCGGTCAGTTGACTGTGTCCGATACGGTGGTTCGTTCTCGTCCATTTCTTTCCATTTAGCCTTTTGTGTATTTGTCGTACGCTTCCGCGAGCTTCTGGTCGGCCGCCGTATTCAGATCGTAAATAGTTTGACATTTGTCCGGATCGGCAAAATCAATCATGATGATATTTGGAAAATACGCTTTCATGCGCCTCACGCCGCCGTATTCCAGGACTTTGATTTTGTCCCTTTGGAGTTGCGTGGAAATGGAAGCCTCCAGCCCCTCGCGCCACAACTGACCCATCCGGGCCACGCCGGTGGCTCCCCACATGGCGTTTTCGTTTCTCTTTCTGATGCTGGAGGTCATGCCGGTCGACGTCCAATACATCATTCCAAGTACGTTTGCGGCAAGGTCATCCTCCCGTCTCGCCATCGCCAGTAACATTTTCCTTTGAATGCCCTCATTGTCAGCCATCTTCATTTTGTTGGTTTGATAGATTTTGAACGGGTTCGTCCCCCCCTTGCCATAGTACTGGAGGCCCAAGTAGTTCGGATCGTAAGTGCCCACGCTGTTCTTCTCACCCTTGAGACTTTTCCATCCAAGAATTCCATCGTCCTCCGTGTATGGCCTCAATTCCGCCCGCGCTTTTTCATTGAAGGCGCAGACGACTTTTTTCTGGAGATCGTTCAGCGTAAGCTTTGAGAATTCGATTCCTATCGGCTTGTAAATGTTGTCGCCGAGCAACTTAATGCAATATTCGGCGATCAACGAATAATTCGTGCACTTGTCAAATTTGAAAATCAGAAATTCTCCGGTCTTCTCCACGAAATCCTTCGCCTGCCTGAGCATCTGCGATAACTTCTCCCCAAACACCCCGTAGCTCATCTTGCTGCTGGTCTTGACATCCTGCGTTTTACCGGTGTAATTGCTTGAAAACTGAGCCGTTGACTTGCCTCCGCCGCTGCCATGGTAGCCGACCAATGAAGCCCCGCCATCGCTGAACTTTCGCGCCAGGATTCGTAGGTCATACAGCCGCACCCCGGCGTCAGCTTGACCCGCAATGTCGAGACTTTGCGTCTGCGCGCTCGACGATCCGCTGGTGATGGAAGCGTCGTGGCTTCCTGCAAAAACGATTTCATGGAGTCTCCTGGACCCGCCTAAATTTTTATAGCGAATACTCATAGATTTAGAAGAATAGAAAGGAGAAAATTCCGAGCCAAAGCCTCCTCTCAAAAATTTTGCATGTCAAACGTGTGCCTTTATTCACGACCATTGCCCATAACGGACGATATCGTGTCCTCCTGTAAAACAAAAGTCAATCGGATTTTCCAACCCGTGCCGGGCGAAACAAAAATTCTTTTCCAGGACGGCACAAAATAAATTGCCGCCGCTATTGCGCGCACTAAACTTCCCTCATGGATGCCTACGACCACCCAACGTTCCAAATGGCTTGCCGGCAATTTGACCAGGTCGCCGACCACCTCCAAATTCCCGAATCCGAACGCCCGCGCCTGAAATTCCCCAAGCGCGCTATGATCGTATCGCTGCCCGTCAGCCTCGAGGACGGTTCCACTCACGTGTATAGTGCCTTCCGCGTGCAGCATCACTTGACTCTCGGCCCTACCAAAGGCGGCCTGCGTTATCATCCCGAAGTCACCCTCGGCGAAATCGCCGCACTGGCGATGTGGATGAGTTGGAAATGCGCGCTGGCCGGCTTGCCCTATGGCGGGGCCAAAGGCGGCATCGCCTGCGATCCCCATCGCATGTCTTCCCACGAAGTGGAGCGCCTTACTCGCCGCTATACGCAGGAAATGATTCCTTTCATCGGTCCCCAGGTGGACATCATGGCGCCGGACATGGGCACCGATGAACAGACCATGGCTTGGGTCATGGACACCTATTCCATGCAGGTCGGCTATTCCGTGCCAAGCATCGTCACCGGCAAACCTGTCTCGCTCGGCGGCTCCCTCGGCCGCCGCGAAGCCACCGGTCGCGGTGTCGCCTACCTCGTCGCCCGCGCCGCCGATACGATTGGCCTAGACCTTAAAGGTGCCAGAGTCGTCGTTCAGGGCTTCGGCAATGTCGGTTCCATCGCCGCCCAATCCCTCGAAAATTATGGCGCAAAAATCATCGCCGTCAGCGATGTTTACGGCGGAGTCGTCAATCCCCGTGGCCTTGATCTGCAAAAATTGACGCGGCACGTCGTCGAAAAGCGTACGGTAAAAGGGTTTACGGAAGCAGACGCTGTCTCAAACGAAGAACTCCTGCTCATTCCGTGCGACATCCTGGTGCCCGCTGCGCTCGAACGCCAAATCACGGAAAAAAACGCCGCCCAAATCAAATGCCGCATTCTTGCCGAAGCCGCAAACGGCCCAACTACTCCGGATGCAGACGCCATCCTGGCGCAACGCGACGAAATTTGCATCTTGCCCGATATTCTGTGCAATTCAGGGGGCGTCATCGTTTCCTACTTTGAATGGGTACAGGACCTGCAAAGTTTCTTTTGGAGTGAAACCGAAGTTATGCAAAAACTCTACCAAATCCTCGACCAGGCCTATGATCGCATCTTGAAGAGCAGCCGCGACCGCAAAATTTCAACGCGCACCGCTGCCTTGTGCGCAGGCATCCAGCGTGTTCGCGAAGCCAAAACCATCCGCGGCCTCTTTCCCTAATCGAAGTACCACATGGCAGGGCAGATCTGGAGATTCCCAATCACACGGTAGGGCAGAACTGCCGCTCTGCCACTGAGGCGGCGCAGCCGCCAACCAGTCTATAGCCCGCAGCACGAGCCGCCACATTCCCGGAATCCCTTGACTGCGACTCGTCGCTGGCCAAAAAAACCTCCGCTCCCAATAAACGGGAGCGGAGGGGTCGATGATTCGTGCAATCCGGCTCAGGGCGCGGTCAGCCTGTAGAACACCGTCTTGTTCGATAGGGGCACGGTGTATAAATATGTATTGTTCGTCACGGCCAACGGCGCATTCACATTGATCCATACCGGCGACGACAGGTTCGTAGCCGATTGTAGCGTGTAGCCTGGTATGGAGTTCGGCCAGGCGATATTGGCGTTGGGCGGACTTAGCGTCATTTGGGCAGTAGGCAGGCTGATGAATGTAAAGTTCGTGACGACTTGGATCGCGTTAGCGCCGCCGTCTGCTCCAGTAAAGCCCACAAAGGCCGTGTTCGTCCCGCCCACCGCCGTCGGTATGTCACACGGGAAGTTAGTGCTGAATGAGCCCTGGATGACAGCATCCGTAAACGTGATGGACATATTGCCACTGGCATAGTATAGCGACACATTAATCGGATCGCCGTTATCACCATTGGTCATGTTGATGGGGCCCATTTGGAACATAGCGCCATTTATGCCATTGGTGAAGATGTTATAGCCGCAGCTTTCGCTGTTGCCGGTGTAAATGTTGAACTCCAATTCCCAACTTGGAGTGATGCCACTGACACCCAGCGAACCGCCGCCACCGCCCAAAGCCGATGCCCCCCGAGGATCATTCTGGAGGCAGAACGAAATGCCGTCGGCGGCGCGATTTCCACCAATAACATAAGTGAAGCTGGCCTGGAAGGCCTGGACGTATTGCGGGTAGTTGAAGAAGTAGCTTCTGTCTTCATTGCCCGCGCCGTCAGTCAGGACTATTGAGTTCGTGCCTGTAAGCTCGGCCATGGAATAAGGACCGCCTGCCTGGTTGGTTGTCCAACCCAGGCCATTGGCAAGGAAATCAATCGGTACACTGCCCACGACTAATGGCGCTATGCTGCTTGTCACCGAGCCGGAGTTATTGGTGACAACCACTTGATAATTTCCGGCGTCACTTAACTGGGCGAAGTTAATGGTCAGGGCGTTGGTCTGGGTGCCGGTAATTCGCGCGCTATTCGCCATGGGCGCGCCGTTAAAGTACCATTGATACGCCAGCGGCACGGTCCCATACACGGTAAACGGTATCGTGATGGAATTGCCGACTTCAACGAAGTAACCGTTGGTGCTTAGGTCTTCATAGACTTGTGGCGCTCCTGAAATGACCGTCACAGAAGCCGATTGGCTTTGGTTCGTGCCATACGCGTTGGTGACCACGCAATAGAAACTATCGTTGGCCGTCAAATTGCCCAGCGTAACCGTTGCGGTCGTGGCGCCGACTATCGGCGCATTGGCATTCACGTCCCACCACTGATAACCGATTGACGGTGTGCCCAGCGCCAATACCGAGAAGGTCGCGCTCCCGCCCTGGCTGGCAATTGTATTTGTTGGCTGCGTTTGAATATGCGCGGGAACTTGCATCGCGTAATAGTGATTGGTGACTTGCTGGCCGCTCAGGGCGTAGTTATACACAGCCACATCTTGCATGAATCCGTAGAACTGGTCGTCGTTAACGGTCACGGTGCTGCTCGACGGGCGCGAACCGATGAGCATGCTGCGCGTCGTAGCCAGGATGCCGCTGTTAGTCGTAATGCTGGCCTTGCCAATCAGCAAACTGTCAATATAGAAGCTAACAGTTCCATTGGTTTCATTGCAAATACCAACCAGATAATGCCATTGCTGATCAATGGGGTTTACCGTGCTGGTTATGGCGGATGTTGTCCCGGCAGCATTGCGAACGAAGAAACGGTAGGAATGCGGGTTCGGATTGGCCGCATTCGTTGTATCACTGCCGCAGTCCATGTCCCACTGTTCGGAGCCGCTGTATCCCTTGCTCACGAGCCCTGCGTCAAACGATTGCGCAGCCGGACTCCCGCCTCTCACCCAAGCTTCAATTGTGAAATTGGAATTCGTTCCGCTGCCCGCGCTGAAGTTCACGCCTGCGGGTATCCCAAACACATCGTTGTCTGACAAGTCACCGCTGGGAGCCACGTTGAATTCCGCCGAGGAGGCATTCGTGTCAAGTGGATCGGCCGGTGGATTGCCCAGGACCGTGTTGGTGTAAATGCCATTGTAACCGTTGGCATAATCATGGCAGATATAGCCGTCATCGCCGCCGCCGTTGTCCAGCCCATCGAGATTGGTGTCATTCAGTCGCCAGAAACCAAATGGATGGTCGCCGATGACGGTTGCCGTATATGGGGCCGTTGAAACCGGAAGAATGGTAACCGTCGCCACATAGCTCGTGGCGCTGCCAGACTGGTTGGTCACAATGCAATAGTAAATATTGGTGGCGTTCGGCGGTTGTGCGATAAAGTTCGCCGCGGTACCGGTCAGGCCTGCCACGGCCACATTGTTTGAATACCACTGATAGTGCAACGGAATCGCGCCATCGGCGGCGATTGAATACTCCAATTCGCTGCCGGCGAATACGATGGCATTCGTGACGGCAATATTCTGAGTAATCGTCGGCACCGAGTTTACCGTCAATGTCACCACCGCGCTGGTTGCCGAGCCATAAGCGTTGTTTGCTATGATATACCAGCCATTATTGGTGGCGCTATCAGTTGGCTGCACGCTCGGAAGTTGCAAGCTGGCATTAGTCTGGCCGGCCCGCGCCACGCCGTTTTGATACCACTGATATGTAATCGGCGCGCTGCCGGAGAAGATTGTTGTGTTGGTGAATCCAACGTCCTGGTTGATGTTCGCCGGAATTGGTTGACGATCAACAACCGGCGGGATCTGGCATGAACCGTAAATCGCGGCAACTTGAGCCGGCTTGAGGGCAACGCCGCTCCAATAGGCGGCTTCACACATGCTGCCATCGAGGACACGGTTGATTTCATTTGCAACCGCTGTTTCAGTGTTGCTGTACCACCCGGTATTGTTGTTTTGCGGGTAGCCGCCAAGGAACGTGTCAATGTTATGGTTTGGCATGTTGATGGCGGTATTGATGTTGGTCGTGCTCACAAGGCCGTCCACATAAACAATGGTGTTGGTTCCGTCAAAAGCCCCAACCACGTAGTGCCACTGGCCGTCATTAATCGTTACACTTGCGCCGCTGGTAGTGCTGTTGCCGGTATCGCCGCTGCCGCCGTCGTTGTTGAAATTCGCTCGGCCGTTTCCTCCGTCCATGTTTAGACGCCATCCGCTATCGCTCTGAGCGGCGATTGATTGCCAGTTGCGCCCGCCGTCGTCGCCGGGCCAGCCTTTCATCCAGGCCGCCACCGTAAATGGCGTTTTGCCCGTGGGATGCAGTGCCAGATCGTTCCCGGCATCGGCGAATGTACTATCGCCATCCGATGCCAGCGCCGTATTTGCGGGCAAGCCGGCGATGCTGCCGCCCTGTTCGGACGGACCGGGCCCGCCACCGGGCAGGGAAGCAGGAGTATAGTGACCGTTGACTGCGATGGCGCCGTAATTAGTGAGAACCGGCCAGGTATTCAAAGGCGGCACCACGCCCGCAGGCGCATCCATGCGATAATAGAGAAGCGGCTTGTCCGCCAGGACATCACTCATGTAATTATTCGCAGCCGCATTGGTGCCGTCCTGATAATGCTTCAGAATATCGCTCGGTTGGAGCAGATTGGTATAAACAGCCAATTCATCAATCGAGCCGTTGAAGAGATTGCCATAGCCGCGGCCGCATGCAATCGTGATATTATCCCACGTATTCGGCGCCATGGTCGCGTAGGTGCCATTGGTTCCATTGACACCCGTCATTGGATCGGCTACGCCGTCAATGTAATATTGTACGTTGGTCCCATCATAGGTTGTCACGACGTGATACCATTGTCCCGGCGGATAGCTGGCCGAAGTCTTTGGCTCGCTGTTGCCGCCGCCATTGCCGTTATAAACGGTCATGCTGAAGCTGTTGGATGTGCCCGAATACAACCAATCAAAGCCCCCGGCGTTGCCGCCGTTAAGACCCCCGGCATGTTCTCCCAGGATAATGCCGAAGCTGTTGTAGTCCGGCCTGACCCAGCCTTCGAGCGTGAACGGAGGCGTGAGGGTCGTGGCCCCGATGTTGTTGGAACCCGTTGCCAGTACGCGTGGAACCACAATAAACCCATTATTGAAGCTGCCTTGGCCCAGGAAGTTGACGCACGGATCGCTGTCTGCGGCGATTGCGCCCGGAAGGCCATGAATGGTATTGATATTAATTGGCGCAAGTCCATTTCCGTCAATGTTCACAGTGTTGGTAATGAGCACCTGATTCTTCCAGTCGCCATAAACACCGTTGGCTATTGAGCCCAGCGAGCCGTAGTTGGTTTCAACGTAACTCATCACGGGAGTTTCGCCCGTTTCATGCATCGGCCAATATGCAGTGGGATTTAACGTCAGGACGTTGCTGCTGAATGGCGAGCTTGTTAGCGCGGTCGGCAACGATAGGATGGCGGACACCGATACCGTCACGCTCGTGGCTGTCCCATAGGCGTTGCTGACCACGCAATAAAACGCATTTCCAGCATTGGTTTGAGGAGCCGTCAAATAGGTCGCGCTGGTCCCGCTGGCATCAGACGTTCCATTCGTGTACCACTGATAAGACAATGGTATTGGGCTGGATGCCGTGACCGACAGGTAGGCCTGTTGATTTTGATAAAGAGTGAATGGCGCCGAAGGATTTTGCGATGCAATCACAGGCGCGAAATTTACGTTCAGCGTGGCCAAAATGCTGGTCACCGACCCGTAGTTATTGGTGGCAATGCAATAGTAATAGCCGCTGTCGCCGGCCATCACATTGCTCACGGTCAGTTGGATCGATGTTGAATTGGTATATTTTACGCCGTCGCTCACAATCGCCGTCCCATTATAATTCGAAACGCTGTTGTAATACCATTGATAGGAAATCGGTTGAGCGCCGCCCGCGACGAAGGCAAAAAATATGTAACTGCCAGTGCCCACTCCATTAGTGCCGCCTGAACCTGCCGTCCGTCCGGTTACAGGTTGTCCAATGGCATATGCGGGCTGATTGGAAACTGCTGTGTCATAAAGGCTCTCGACTTGCGAGGTCGTCAGCACATTGGTAAAGAAGGCGAAATGGGCGACGGCGCCGCTGAAAAAGCGATTGGCATAGCCGCCACCTATCGGCCCGGCTGTGCCAAAAGGAATCGTAAAAGCATTGCCGCAATTAACATACTGCGGGTCGCCGCCGATGAAAAAGTCCATGTTCGTCGAGTGAGTCGTGTTGAAAAATCGGTTGGTGGCCGAGTTAGCCAGACGCCCATCAACGTAAAGAGTTTCATTGCTGTAGCCGTCGTAAGTGCCCACCATTTGATGCCATTTGCCGTCATTATAGCCAAAATCGGATGCAAGGTCTCCATTGGCCGTGCCAGCGTTAAACTGAACCAGGCCCACGCCCGTATTCATCGCGCAACGCCAGCCATCATCGGTATGTCCGAACATCGTTTGAAATCGGGTAAGATCCGTGGGATTGCTTCTAAACCAGCACGTTACGCTGAAGGGTACGCCCCCAGTGGGATTGATGATCGGATTTACCGTGCCCGCATAAACCGCATTGGGATCAGCCCACTCCACGTTAATTGGCGACGCGTCAGCTACTTCAAAATTTGCGCTGGTAATCGGATTGGTTGCCACGACCGTCGTGTACTGTCCGCCGTTGTTTCCACCCAGGCCGTTGATTTGAACACCGTAACTCGAATTGCCATTATTGGGGTCCAACATGCCGGGGAACTGCGGTCCAGAGATGTCAGGCGTCGCCGCGGCGCCATAATATGCCTGAAAACTGTTGGTGTAGGCGCCATAGCACGCCGCCGGGGGATTTGTCGGAGGCGTGTAACCGGGCGAATTCATGCGCCAATACAGATCGGGATTATCGGCCAAAACCGCATTGGTATAAGTGCCTGTTTGGGCCGCATTATAATGCGCCTGAATGCGCGAACTGGAGAGCACGGCGGGGTACACCGCCGCCTCAGCAAAAGCGCCGTGATAATTGGCGCCATTAAGATTGTGCATGGATCCGATTTGGATGTCATTCCACGTGTCGGGAATATAGCTGGTGCCAGATGGCATCGGAATCTGGATAGCCAGGCCCGCGGCCACCATGTCCTGTCCGTTGACGTAAATGCGGCAGTTCTGACCGTCGAACGTGCCCACCAGGTGATACCACGTGCCGCTGATCATATTGTAAGGCAAAAACACCTCCGCGCCCTCGTGGCCTACTCCATTGTAAACGTGAAAGTCCCAACCCTGAAAGGTGCCACTATCGACATAAGGCAGATAATCCTGGCTCAGGCACCATCCAGCCTGGTTGTTGGAGTTTCCAACGCCACCACCGGTGCTGTTCCCGGTTTTGGTCAGAATGCCTTCTTCCCGGTGCTGCTCTGACGAATTGACCCAGATTTCCACAGTGAAGACCGGATTGGTGACCTCCACAGTGTTCGGCACGGCAAGAAATCCGCCCGCGCCGTCGCCGTCGAGCACCGATGCCCCATCACTGGTGGGGCCGGCGTAGTGATAGGTTAAAGTGGCGCCGGCCGTGGCTGGCAAGGTGGACTCATAAACGGCGTTGCCCGCCGGCCCAATCGAGCCCAGGTTTGTTTCCACGTCGTTGGGCACCGCCGGCACGGAGTCCTGCAGCGGGTAATAAACTACCGGGTTGAGATTTGTCAGAGCTTGAAAATACGCCGATTGCCCAACGGCGTTGCACACTGCCAACACGCTGATACACGCCAGACTCAATATTTTTTTCATAGGATACTTTTGGGGATTGATTTTGCGGCCGGAAAAAGCGCTTTGCTATTGATTTTGAGACGACAATTTAAGATGGAGAAAAACGGGCCATAATAAGGTGATTTGCCTGGATTACGGGATGTACGAAACCGACGCGCCAACCGCCGGACAACTGGTGCGATGGGCCACCCAGTAAACGTCATCATCTTGAAAGCTGGCACTTCCGTTCCCCATGTTGTTGACTTGGTCCACCTGCCAAATTTCATTGGGAATCAGCCCTGCATTCCGCCACGCGTGAACTTCCGCGTGGCCGTCGGCAAAGGAAAATTCGCAGCCGTTATTGTGCCTTCTTGCAGGAATGTCGATCCATGAGCCGCCGCGTGGTGAAATGGGCATCCTAACGGCAAAGGCTGAGTCGTTAATGCTGTTTGCGTGTTCTTCTATCAGGACCCATAAATCTGACGGAGACATGCCCAGGATCAGACTGTCTTTGTAGAACACCCTCCACGGAGTGCCTCCCGGCGAGCCGTTATTACCGGGGCTCAACCAGTGGCCAATCGGAGCGTGGCCGGTATCCTGAATAAAGCTCACAGTTTGTTCGCCCGCGCATCCGATAGCCTGGCTCATGGAATAAGAACGCACCCGCCCAACATAATTAAGTCCCTGTCCGAGCGTGCCGATCATGCTCTGGTCAGCCGGGCATTTGTAAATCTTTGCATTCTTGATATAAGGCCCCAGAGCCGAAAATTTGGATACAAGCATCTGCGAATTTGTGGCGTCAGTTCCGGACCAGACTGAAGGCTCCGTGACTTTGGGCGGCCTCGCCGACATGTCGCCCACACACCAGCACCGGAATTGTGTATCGCCTGCGATTTGGTAATCAGGATTTGGAGGAAAAAGGCCCGTGTCTTCTTCGTACATCCTCCATGAAATCATAAGCTGGCGAAGATTATTCATGCACATGATCGCCTGGGCCCTCTGTTCCGCCTTCTGCAATACCGGCAGCAGAATCGCCGCCAAAATTGCAATGATGGCGATGACAACCAGAAGTTCGATGAGCGTAAAGCCCGGGCCTGATCTTGATCTTCGCCATCGTGGTCGAATCCCCCAAAAATCAATTGCATTTTTCATAGTTTTAAGCCACTCCTCCTCCGATAATCAACCCCCAAATCGTCCGCCCAAAAGCAAGTCCCCGCACGTTCGATTGTCTCATTTGCCACTTTCAAAGTCGGCCAATTCAAAGTTCCCGGATACACGTCCTGGATGTCGGTGATCATTAGCTGTCTATGGTAATTCTCTACACAAAATAACCGATATGGACGTTAAAGTCTTGCACAATTTACCATTGGTAAAAAAGACACAATGTCTGCGCCACCTATTCTTGCGCTCGTTGTCATGCCGGTAACCGCCTCGCGCCAATCGTTTCTGAGCTGTATTCCGCCAATGGAAAGATGGAAGGCCGTTTGTCGCTGCGTGTCCATGAGATTGATTCCCTGTCATATACACCGGATATTCAATTCCCGGAATCGTATGTTTATATGGCTTTGGATTAATACCCTGGGATGCGCCTGAACCATGCATTTATATGATTGCGCCGGACAGTTCGTGTGACAGATTTAGGCGGGTTTATTAAATGGACAAAAAACGCATCAATGTCGTCATCGTGGAAGATGACGAGGAGATTCGGGCCGATTTTTCACAGAGAATCGGACGGAACCCGTCCTTTTCTCTCATGGGCAGTTATTCTGATGCCGAGTCGGCCATCGCTGAATTGCCCGGCTTAAATCCTGAAGTGGTGTTGATGGACATAAATCTGCCGGGAATCGACGGAGTGGAATGCGTCCGCCAACTAAAAGCCAAAATGCCGCGCGTCCAGTTCATGATGCTGACTGTTTACGAAGACGGGGACCGGTTGTTTAAATCTCTCATGGCCGGCGCAAGCGGCTATTTGCTAAAACGCACACCGTCGGCAAAATTGATGGCCGCCATTCAGGAAGTGTATAACGGCGGCGCTCCGATGACGCCGGAAGTGGCCCGGAGAGTCGTCCAATACTTCCAGCGAGTGCCGGGATCGCCTTCAAATCTCAACTCGTTGACCGCCCGTGAAATGGATGTTTTGGACCAGCTTTCAAAAGGCTTCTTATACAAAGAAATTGTCAATAATCTGGGCATTAGTTTCGGGACGCTCAATAGCCATATCTCGAAGATTTATGAAAAGTTGCACGTGCATTCCCGGACTGAGGCAGTCCTAAAATACTTAAACCATTAGAGCGTCCGTTCATTCACTCTCAGCGTAAGGGTAATTTGAGTTCCCGCGCCCGGCCTGGTCTTGATGGCGCACTTCCCGCCTAATTTTTCCATCCGTTTAGCCATGTTTTCAAGGCCGTTGCCTTTTGCTTTTGGATCACTGTGCCCATTCCTGAATCCGCAGCCGTTATCTTCGACCACGATAGTCACCCTGCCGCCCGAAACACTAGCCGCAATCCGCACTTCCGTAGCCTGGGCGTGCCGGGCGGCGTTATTTAATGCTTCTTTCAGCGCCAGAAACACCTCGTGGCGCGCCTCGGCCGGAACGACCATTGCGGGCACGTCTACGGGCATCTCAAGCCTGCATCTTATGCGCGTGCCTTCCAGAAACTCATTGGCATATTGGCCAATATAGCCAACTAAACCGTTCAGCGTGTCCTTTTGTGGATCCACGGCCCAAACGATTTCGTCCATGATCTGCATTGTGTTCACTGCCGAATCCACCATTTTCCGGGCGTGCGCGATCAGCTTTTCCGGGCTGCCGGCATCTTCCTGGACGCGCTGGCCCAGCAACATCATCCGCGTTAATCGGGATCCCAGGTCATCGTGGATGTCCTTTGCGATGCGGGACCGCTCTTTCTCTACGGCGTTCTGCCGTCCCAGCCGTTGCAATTCCCGTTGCATCCTTCTGCTCGTCATGTAGCGAGATATGCCGGCCACCGCAGCCGCCGCCGCCATCGCCGTCAGGGCTCTGAACCACCAGGTCTGCCAGTAATGCGGCCGCAATACGATTTCCATTGAAGCGCCTGGTTCATTCCAAACGCCATTGGCGTTGCGGCCTTTTAAACGAAAAACATAATGCCCTGGCCGCAAATTATTGTAGTACGCTGAACGTCGCGCCCCAACATCCACCCAGTCCTGGTCCACTCCTTCCAGCCTGCAAAAAAAACGGTCTTCGGCCGGCTTCCGGTAATCCAGCATCGTAAATTGAAATTCCAGGGTCCCGTGCCCGGGTGGAATAATCAGCCGCTCACCCGCGTCCGGCCTGCCGGGCGGCATCTCGATGTTCCTCTTTCCGTCGACCGAAAATTGTTCGATAAAGACGGGCGAAGGCCTTCGATCAAATTTGATGTCAGGATTTACTGCAACCAGGCCCTTTGTGGTTGCGAACCATAACCGGCCATCCTGGGCTTTCCATACGCCCGGACTCCCATTCCCGCTGCATATCGTCGTCTCCAGGCCGTCTGCTTTTCCATAGTTGATGCTGGTAATCAACGATGCGTTGCCCTGGCTCAGCGCGTCTAATTCCTCCGTCCTCACGCGAAAAATGCCCTTGGGACTGCTCATCCACAGCCAGCCATACTGGTCTTCTATAATTGCATAGATGCTGTCGCTGAATAAACCTTCCTGGCTCGTAAAAATTTTAAAAAACCCCATGTTAAAACGGACCAATCCGTCGCTTTCAGTCCCAATCCACAAGTTGCTTTTCTCATCCTCAAAGAGGGCGGTGATCGAAATATCCGACAAGCCTTGCCCATCGGTAATATTTGTGAAACAGCCATTGCTGAAACGGCATAATCCGCGGTCGGTGCCGAACAAAATGTTCCCGTCATGATCTTCGCAGATGGCTCGAACAATTTTTCCACCGTAATATTGATTGGTTTGATAACTGGCAAAACGCCCGTTCCGTAAACAGCTTATCCCTTGGCTGGCGCCAGTCCAAAGGTTGCTTGCCCGGTCTTCGTAAACGGCCAGGATTCCCGATCTTATCAGTCCGTCCTGCCACGTATAGTGATCCACTTTTCCATCTTCGAAACGATAAAGGCCGCCGTCATTGTCTTCACCAACCCAGACGCTGCCGTCCCGGCTCTCGCAAAGTGAGAGGGCTTCATCGTTTGCCAGGCCATTAGTTCTGCAATACACCTCCACGCTCTCATCTCGAATTACATTTAGCCCGCCACCGAAAGTGCCCACCCATGTGTTGCCGTTGCGGTCTTGTAGCACTGACACCGTGTCATTATGGCTAAGACCCTGCCGCATATCGTACGGGAAAAACCGCTTTTGAGTCAGTTGCGTCAACCCTTCGTTCGAGCCAATCCACAAATCTCCATCGCGGTCCTGGAAAATTGCGTTGACCTCGTCATACGGATCGCCCTCATTATCCAGTTCATTGAAAAATCGTCCGTCGCGAAAACGGTTCAAGCCGCTTTGAGTGCCAACCCAAAGATTGCCTTGGTTGTCCTCGCAAACAACGTTAACGAACGGATCGGATAATCCATATTGCCGGCCGTACGCATAAAACTCGGGTCCATAGTGATGCCATATCATCCCGTTATCAGACCCGATCCACAATCTGCCGGATCGGTCCTGGGTCATTCCCCGGATTGAAACGTTCTGCAACTCATCAATTTTTCCAAACGTGTCCGCCCCGTCGCCGGGGTTGAGGTAATTTAATCCCGCGGTGGTGCCCACCCAAAGGGTCCCTGACCGGTCCTCGTAGATAGCTCGAACAGCGTCCGATAATAATCCGTTCCTCGTCGTGTAATTCTTAAAAATGCCATGCTTATACCGGCTTAACCCGCTTTCGGTCCCGATCCATATCGAACCATCTCTGCGTTCGCAAATCACGTTGATATATTCACCCGCCAGCCCCGCGGCGCGGTCGTAACGCGTGAAATCGCCGTCCATCCGCCGGGTCAATCCGTCATACGTGCCAATCCATAGGGCGCCCGACGAATCAACGCATAGGGCGGTAATGTGCGAGTCTCGTAGCGCCTCTGTGTTTTTTGAATCAAAAACTTTGAAAGTGACACCGTCGAATCTCGCGAGCCCGCCAACGGTTCCGGCCCAAAGATAACCGTCGGGTGTTTGGGCGATGGCTCTGACAATGTTGTGCGGCAGGCCTTCGTCTGTCTGCCGGGTAGACGTCGAATAGGGCGATGCCAGGTGCTCGATGTCAAACCAGTCAAGCCAGTCGCTGTTGGCTTTAATCTGGCGGATATGATTAATCGTCAGGCCATCATCCGCCTGCAGCCCGAATATCTCCAGGCTCCCGTCTTCATTGATGCCGCACGTCGGATAGGGCATGGCCTTGCCGCCTAAAGAGTCCCAGTGCGAAAACCAGGTCTTTGACGCCGGGTTCACCTGCCACCGGTGAATCACCTCCTGATTGTCACGCTCGACCGCAAATAGCTCCAGCCGGCCATCCTGGTTTTGGCTGATCGTTAATCCATCCATTACTTTCGACCGTCCGAAATTCGTCCAAGAAGACCACTTGATTGTTCCATCTTCGATATAGTTGTAAAGATAATCAACCGCGCTATTCGTCGAATTCACGCCGAATACTTCGAGCATTCCATTCGTTTCCTGTCCCACTGCTATTCCCGGCAAAATCGCGCCTCCCAGGTTTTGCCAATCTTTCCATCGGCCATTGTCGGAGGGGACCGTCTGCTGGCAATAGGCCAGCGTTTGCGCGTTGGCCTTTACTCCAAAAAGTTCCAAACAACCGCCAGCGTTTCTGATGACCACGATACCCGGCTCAAGCGCGCCGCCCAAATTTTCCCATCCAGACCACGGACCATCCGCATTGGTTTGCCAGGTGTGCATCACGTTTCCGGCGGCATCCAGCGCGAATAGATCGAGCCCGCCCGATGAATTATGGCCAACGGCAACCGGCGCCTGGACCCGGCCTCCCAGGTCCGCCCACCGCGACCACCTCCGGTTCGGTCGCCTCTCGCGCAGCCATCCCACGCTGCCGTCGGATCTGTTTACCGCAAACACTTCGAGCCAGCCGTCGACGTTTGTGGTAACTGTGATGCCCGGCAAAAACGAACCGCCCAGGTCCGCCCACGGTGTCCAGTCGCCGCCGGCACCCCTTTGCCAGCGCTGGCGCAAATTTCCAATTCTATCAACCTTGAACAAATGCAAACGCCCGTCAATGGCTCTGGCTACGGCGAGTTGGCCCGGGCCGGCGATTGGCTCTGCGCGGAGCGCCAGTCCGCTCACCAATAATATCGTGAAGAAAAACACCCGGCAATTCGTTGCTATCCAATTTGGAAGATGGATGGAAAGGAAATTCAAACTGGCCTGATTTTGCCTTACCTGCCTTGCTGAAACAAGGATTTAGCCGGGTTCAGGCGCGGCTCAAGCGCATCCGGGCGCTGTCCGCGCTGTGTTTAGCGAAACCGCTATTTCTTTAAGCTGCGTAGCAGGGCGGACGTGCGGCCGCTCTGACTAATTGATTCGTGGCCCAAACCGTTCAATGACCCTCGTCATCAAACCTTTCAAATCACCTGACGACAATTCCGCCTCTCCCAGCGGAGAGGGCAGGGGTGAGGGAGAGTCTTTCGAACGAGAAAGCCAAACCGTTAAGTTCCAATGATGCGCTCCGTGCTTGACGCGCCACGTCTTACCCACACATCTCTAAAAATTCCTTTTCTCCGATAATCTTCACGCCGAGTTTTTGCGCTTTGTCCAATTTCGACCCCGCTTCCTCGCCCGCCAGCACAAAGTCCGTGCTCCCGCTTACACTCCCGCTCACTTTGCCGCCCAACGATTCGATCTTCGCCGATGCTTCTTCCCGGCTCATCCCGGGAAGTGTGCCGGTCAGCACAAAAGTCTTTCCCGAAAACGGCAACGCCGCCGCCTTCTTCGCCGAAATCTTTTCGCTCGCCGGCTGGATGCCCAATTCCTTCATCTGCCGCAAAATGCGTTTGCCATTATCGCTCGAAAAGAAATCCAAAACGCTCCTGGCCACGACCTGGCCAACTTTCGTGACGATGCCCGACTCCTTCTCCGCCTTGCTCTTTGACGGCTCGGCAAAGTTGGAATCAACCAGGCGCTTCGCGATTTCGCCAATGTTCTTCTTAAGTTTTTCATAGCGCGCCGGATCTTCGCGCCGCAGGCCGGAAAGTCCGGACGTCATTTCATGATAATCCAGAACTCCTTTGAGCAGGGGAGACTGCGCCACGTCTTCAATCGTTTCGTGAAATAGCGCCAGGTCCCGCGCCGTCGTCTTGCCGACGTCGGGAATCGCCAGTCCAAATAGCCAGCGCGACAGCGGAAACGTTTTGGCGCGTTCAATCGCGTGGACGGCTTTGGTCGCGTTTTTCTCGCCAAAAATCCGGGGCGCGTCGTCGTCGCCCAGATTCAGCGTCGCCAGTTGTTCGACCTTGAGCAGAAATAAATCAAGCGGTTCGCGCACCAGCCCGCGCTCCACCAGCTTGTCCGCCACAATTCCGCCCACGCTTTCGATATCCAGCGCGCCGCGCATCGTAAAAAATTCCAGCCGCCGCGTTGCCTGGGCCGGGCACTGAAGATTTTCGCAGCGCCAGACCACATATTTCGGGTCGCGCGAAATCGCGCTGCCGCAGACGGGGCATTTGTTGTGAATATGCTTCGCAAAATCAAAAGGCGCGGCATCATGCGGCCGTTTGGCCTCAACAACTCCCACTACCGCCGGAATCACTTCCCCGGCTTTTTCAACGATCACCGTATCACCGATGCGGATGTCCTTGCGCTTGATTTCGTCCTCGTTGTGGAGCGTGGCGCGGCTGATGGTGCTGCCCGCCAGAAAAACCGGTTCCAGTTCGGCCACTGGCGTTAGCGCCCCCGTGCGGCCGACCTGGATGGTAATGTCATTCAGTTTTGTCCGTGCCTGTTCGGCGGCATATTTATAGGCGATGGCCCAGCGCGGGGCCTTCGAGGTAAACCCCGCCCGCTCCCGCTGCGCAAACGAATTTAATTTAATGACCGCGCCGTCCGTCTCATAAGGAAAATTGTGCCGGATTTTGTCCAGCTCGTTGATGGCGTCAATGAGTTTCTCCAGCGAATGACAGTGCCAAATCCGCTCCGGCGTTTTAAAACCAAGCCTCTTGAGCCACTCCAAAACCTCCGTGTGTGTGCTCGGTGTCCACCCCTCAGCGTGCGCGTTCTCGAGTTTCCCCAACCCATATACCACCACATCCAGCGGACGCTTCGCGACAATGCGAGGATCAAGTTGCTTAAGCGAACCCGCCGCCGCGTTGCGCGGATTTGCAAACGTCTCCTCGCCGGCCGCCGCGCGTTCAGCATTCAATTTCTGAAATCCCGTCTTCGTCAAATAAACCTCCCCCCGTACCTCGAGCAACGCCGGTACGCCCTGATCCGAATCTCCAAACAGATTCGTTTTTCCCGATCCTTCAGAGCCGCGCGCGTGAGCAAGCGGTTTTTGTTCCGCCTTGCGCAATTGCATCGGCACGCTGCGGATCGTTCTCAAGTTCGTGGTAATATCGTCGCCCGTCGTGCCGTCCCCGCGCGTCGCGCCAATCGCCATCCTTCCGTTTTCGTAGCGCAGACTCATCGCCACGCCATCCACCTTGGGTTCCACGGCCCAATCCAGCGTCTCGCCCGGCAGCAACTTTTGCACGCGCTTCACAAAATCGCGCACCTCATCCTGCGAATACGTGTTATCCAGGCTCAACATCGGCAAAAGGTGTCGGACCGGCCGGAACTCCTTGAGCGGCGCCCCGCTGACCCGCTGGCTCGGCGACTCCGGCGTGACCAATTCCGGAAAAGCCTTTTCCAAATCCAAAAGCTCATGATAAAGCCGGTCATATTCACGGTCGGAAACGATGGGCTTGGCCTCGACATAATAAGCATGGTCATGCCGCCGTAATTCCGCCGCCAACTCCGCGTGTCGTTTCTGCGCTTCGGCTTGCGTCATGGAGAAAATAATTACCAAAAACCACCCGCATGTCCATTTGTCCTATTTGCGAGTATTCTTTTTCAGCTTTATCGCCAGCGAGAGATTTGTGATGGCGTTGGTATAGCCCGGTTTTAATTCAATGGCTTCTCGGAACTGGCTGATGGCATCATCAAGCCGTCCCTGGCTGCCCAGCAACGTGCCGAATTCATTGTGCGCCTCGGCAAAATCTGGATCTAACTTCAGGCATTCTTCGAGCTGGTTGTACGCTTCGCTGAGGCCCCCGTTACTTTCCAGCCCCACAGCCAAATCGAAATGCGCGCTGGCTGAGTCCGGCGCGAGCTGGACGGCCAATCGGTATTGCCCTATTGCCTCAGCCAGCAGCCCTTTTCTTTGCAGCGCTATGCCAAGCTCCCTGTGCCCATACGCATCATCAGGGATTAGTCGAACGACCTCCCTATATTCGGCAATCGCTTCGTCGATTTGGCCGATTTCTTCCATTGCCTGCGCCAGATGCTCGTGGAAAGCAGGGAGAGCGGGGTCCAGTTGAGATGCTTTGACAAACTGTTTGATCCCTTCGCTTATCCGGCCCTCGCTGCATAGAGCCACTCCCAGTTTGTCATACATTTGTGGGAACCCGGGCTGAAGGTCTATTCCTTCCTCATACAAGTCAACCGCCTCTTTCGCGCGCCCCTGGTTCATGTAGTAATCCGCCAAATTCGAATAAGCCACGCCATTGTCTCGGGTAACTGAAATGGCATGCCGAAATAGTGTTTCGTTGTCCTTCCAATAACCGGTTTGATGAATGGTCAATCCAATGTAAATCGTGACAATGGCCGGCCCGCAGCTCGCCAACACAAGAGCTTGATGGCGAAGTGACTTTGTCGCTTCCACAGCCCCCCAGGTTGCGGCGATGAATACGCCGATTCCGGGCACGTATGTGTACCGGTCCGCCATGGATTGTGGTCCAATCTGGACCAGGCCAATCACCGGTACGAGCGTTCCCAAAAACCACGCCCACCCGGTAAATAGATAAGGCCATCTGCGTCGTTGGATAAAGACAACGGCTGAAATTGCGAAAACGACCGAGCCGGCGAACCATACTTCAGCAAAAGGAACGTGCCTCGCGTAGGGATAGGCAACTGCCAGATGGATCGGGCAGATGAGTTTTTCAAGATACACGACATAGGAAACGAATCCGTTCTCTACCCGAAGGGCCAATGGCACTCCTGCCACGCTGGCGACAGTTCCTCCAGCGTTCTGTGCCCTCACACTGATAATTGCCGAAGTCCCCGCCAGCAAGAAGAACAGGAGCTTCTCAAGAAACAGCCGAGTGACCGCTCTCTTTTCCCAACGGCCCAGTGGCCAATAATCAATCAATAACATCAAAAAAGGCGCTGTGACCAGCATCGGTTTGCTCATCAATCCCAGTGCCAGAAATACCAGGGATAGCGCGTAAAATAATTTCCATTTCGCCGATGGTGCCTTCGATTCTTCAACAAATCGCGCATAGGACCACAGGCTCAACATCCAAAACAGTGTGCTTAACAGGTCCTTTCGCTCGGCCACCCACGCAACAGACTCTACATGCATGGGATGCGTCCCGAATAGTGCGGCCACGAAGGCGCTTTGCCACAGAGCCCCGGTCATCCTCCGCAGGACGCAATAGACAAGCACTGTATTGAGAACATGCAGGAGAAGACTCGTCAAATGATGTCCCCATGCCTGCAGGCCGAAGATTTGGCAGTCCAACATGTGTGAAAACCAGGTCACGGGATGCCAATTAGACGCCCAAAAAGTTTCAAACGCCCAGCAAATATCCCGACCGTTCAATCCGCCGGTCACATGGCTGTTGCCTGTGACATAGGTGGTATCATCGTAGGTGAGAAAGCCGTTGTTCAGGACACGAGAAAATGCCAGGACCACAACCAAAGCCAGGGAAAGCGGCAGGAAAAGAGTCCTTCTCTCATTCGACCGCGCGGATTCGGAAGGCCCCTGGCGCGTTCTTTCAAATGGCTTCACAGCGCCCAACAGCCTCGCAAATTCGCCAATCCTTCATCAAGTCGCAATTAAAGCAGATCCGCCCAGGGTTGAAAGAGAATCGTCCTCGATTTTTCATTTCATAAAAAACCTGTCGGTGCTTTACTATTTCGACATGGCAGCAAACGAAGAGGATACGCTGGTCATCATCAAACCGGATGCGTTCTGGCGCCAGCTCGACAGCGCGGTCGAGGCGCGCATCCGCGCCTTGGGATTGAAAAAAGTCGCGGAATGCACCCTGGCCGACGGCGAAAATCTTTCCGAAGACCGGTGGAAAGAATTCTATTTTCCGGCCATTGGCGATAAACCGGAACGCCTGAACGGAACCTCCAAATACATGGCCTATGGCCCGGTGAAGGCGATCCGATTCAGGGGTGAAGACGCCATCCGCAAAGTCCGCGGCATCCTGGGCGCGACGCGACCGTGGCAGGCGGAACCCGGAAGCATCCGCGGCGATTTCTGGCCAGGCGCCGTGGAAGCCAATGCGCCATACAGGGTAAAATTCCAGCAGCCCGGCGACGACACATTTGTATTCAACCTGATCCACGCCTCGGATTCACCAGACAGTTTCAAACGCGAAATTCAGTTTTTTAAGAAGCTGATCCCCGCCTAGCCCTAAAACAAGCGAGTAGGAGATGGGACGGATCGTTGCCTGGTAAATTTTCTGAATCAGGCGACTGAAATCTCGTCGTCCACTGCGTGGTGGCTCCTGAACGGGTCACCCATTAAAGCGGCGGGTCAACAGAAAAATGTTGTCCGTACCCGTTTTTTGCTTCGGGTCGCTCGGGCGCATTTTGATGGCGGCTTGCAAGGCTTTGATTCGAGCCTGAAATTTTGCCGTTTGATTGCGGACCTGGCCTCCGTGAGGCGATCCGTTCAGTCACCCATCTGGTTCTAGCGCCGCTGGCGGCAATCTTCCCAACTTATTTGAACCGAAAGGAGCAGGTGGATTTCTCTAGCCTGGCACGCCTGGTGCCTGATGCCTAACCACTTTCATTTGGTGGTCGAGACACCCAGGGCCAATCTGGTGGCTGGAATGAAATGGCTTTTGGGCACTTATATTTCACGGTTCAACCGGCGGCATAAGCAATTTGGACATCTATTCGGTGGGCGCAACAAATCCTTGATCGTGGACGGCAGCGGCAACGGCTATTTCTTGAACCGCTCTAATTCAGTTTCATTATGCCCATCTGCCAAAA
>DASYYL010000260.1:0-65105 GCA_035933915.1 Verrucomicrobiia bacterium | reverse complement strand
GTATTGAAACCATGTTGTATCACCATTGGCATCAATATGGCGCACGAGGTTGCCTGTAGATTGCGGATAGTCGCCGCTGATGGTAGGCCCGGCTATATCAATCTGATAAATATCTTGCGAACCGTCAGCGTGGACCAGCCGAAGACCGTAACTGCCATCGTCGGCTCCGGTTTCGCTAACATAATTCGTAAGCACCGGCTGGACCATCAGTCGCGTTTCCGAATCGTATCTCGGCGGGCAATAATTGAATGCGGTGCCGTTCGTTGTTGGAAAATAGACTTGTCCGCCGTTAGGCAAATTGATCGTCACATCTGAATTGTAAAATGAAGAACTGCATTCTTCGCCCCCACAAGGTGTTAGGCCGTTCATTGTTGCTGTTGACTGCCATGAATTTGCCCATCCACCACGTTGCTTGAATGTGACTTGGAATCCAAACGGCTGGCCGCGCGAGGTCAAATAACTTATTGGCTCATCTTGCAGCCACAAGTTGATATACGGCTCGCTGACCCACCACACTGGCATTCCATTACAGTGAACGCACACGGTTTGGCCTGAGAAAATGCGATAACAGCATTTATCTTTATTGTCATTGATGTTGTTTGGCAAGCCCATGCCATGAATTTTCTCCGTTTCATTGCGAGCCAATTTTCTCCAACCGTCCGGCTGTGACGACGCGGGAACAAGAAACTCGCCGCTGGCTTCCTCATTGATGACATCGGCAGGCATCCATTTCTGGTTTCCAAACGTTGGGTCACTTACCAAATACAAATCATCCTGTTTTTGGAGAATGGCCGCATAGTGATTTTGCCGCCAGTGAACAATTGACGGCACAATTAAGTCCTGTCCCGCAGTCCGGCGCACGGCTATTAAGTTCAATCCATATTTTTTGGATATATCCATTAGGTTTGCCATGCTGAACCCGTTCGTCGGTGAGGGAATTTGGACTAGAGTTTCCAAGGCGCGATTTGTCGGTTCCAATTCTTCTCCCACGGATTTGAGCGCAAACGTGCCACAACGGTAGGCAATCCCTGGGTGATCTCGCATCAAATAATAGGAATCTTTTGCGCCTTGAAACATATCCCGGTCGTGCGAATTGACGAAATACCAGTTGTTGCCAATAGCAATAAGTTCTTTTAGCTTTTCGAGACGGCCCAAACTGGAGAGCAAATCTGTCCAGTTTGCCAGCACCGTTCCACTCAAACACTGACCCTCCGGGTCGGTGTCATTTTTCACCAGATTCCATGCAGCTTCATAGTTTTCCAACGCTTTCGTGGTCCGTCCGGTGCGACGGCAAAAACAGGCATAGTCATAATGCAAAGACACCGCCCAGGGTGAACGGGGGTAATCGCTGAAAAATTGCTCCAGCCCGGTCCTCCACCATGATTTGTTCAAATGCGTTAAAACTTCGAGCAGTTCTTTGTTTTCGGCATCAGTTGGCTGATTTGTGCCAGTCAGAACCAAGCCCTCCCGAAATGTTTTCATCTGCAAAATTTGCTGCGTCAAATTGGTCTGCGCCTGAACATGAACCAATCCGGCGAAACAGACTGCCAGCGTTATGCCTATGGATGTTTTGATATTCATTTTGTCCTCTTGATTTTTAGGGAATGCTGCTCGTTCCATTCGGGGTGCTGACCCATATCGCAAAGCCTTCCGAGACTTGCGGGTTCGTGCCGTAGAGATATTCCTGATAATTTAAAATCCCGTCCTGGTCGGGGTCTGCCGTGGCAAGACCGTTGGTTATTGTCGTAAGCCCATGTTGCGCATACCACGCATACGGAACTCCGTAACTGTCAGATTGAGGGCCGTAGGGACTAATTTGTAAAACCAACCATTCGTAAGCATCAGTGAGGCCACTGCCGCTTGAATCTTGCGGCGTTCCCAAGATGATGAAACAGTCGGTGCTTGGCAGGTTCGTTAGCATATAAGTATTGCATTGATAACCCTGTCCCATCCATGCCCATGGAATGCCATTTGTTCCAAAGTGCAATACCGAATTGGCGAATACATCATACGGAACATTAGGCTCGCCTCCTTCAATCGTGAAGGTCAGGCTCATATTGTTGCTGCCAGTTCCCGATATTGTGGCACTCACATTGGTAATCCAGACGTTGTAGGCGCTGCTGCCGTCAACACAACTGGAGGCATTTGCGACCCACAACAAATCGCCTGTCCCGCTGATGGCTTCATAGGCAGGAGTGTAAGAAGGATTAGAAGGAGCGGAACTTAAGGCATCCATATAAGGGATGTTCAACGGCATGATTTCGTAATAGGTAATTTCAGAACTGTAAATTTGCTGAACCGTGTTGGAGTCGAGCGGAAAATTGTAGGTTGCCACCGAATTAAAAAGGCCGTTTGCTTGATAATTTCCGCTCGCATCTGACCCGAAATAAACTCCTCCTGAAAACACATTTGTATCCGGCCAAACGCTCAAACCGCCGGGGTCATTGGTTGCCAATTGGCCATCCAGATATAGTGATACGTTCGTGCTGGAATATGTAAGGGCCGCAAAATGAAAATAATTGGTCGTCCAAGAAATTGGAGCGGAAAGGTCGTATTCGTTACCTGCTCCATCCTGCGCCAGAAAGAGGATATTTGAGCCGGATGGGTCGGTTGAAAGGCCGAAATAGCCAATGGAAGAATTCGAGGTCCACTGGCCAACGTCAATCAATTGCGCCCAATCGCCGGGGCCGCCGTTCGTTGTCGTCCAGCCAGGGCCAAACCAGAAAGTGATGCTCCCTGGGCCGTTGAACACTACATTCGTCGCGCCATTTGTCCCATAAATTCCATAGTTCAACCAGGCTGGAATATTCGTTTCGACGACAAGAGACGATCCGTCGCCGAGTTGGCACCATGAAATATTCGTGAAGGAAATTGGCGGATTGCCGTTATCATCCGCCCAATTAGTGTGGTCAGAGAAGGACCATGAATCTAGTGGCTGCGGATTGCTTTTAAACCCCGGCGGCAGTTGCGCGATTGCGGGTTGCGCCAGAAAAAAACTCAATATAAGCAAAGGGATTGAGAGAGGGAACCCCCACATTCGTTTCGTTTTCATATTTTGCCTTTTGAACAGTTGCTTTGACTCGCAAACCTGAATGAAGTCGAAATTTTCCGAATTCATTCCCAACAAATACGCCGAACCGCCTGTCTTCTTTCAAAAAATCTGCTGCCTGTTAAAGCTCGGCATCGTCATCCCACACATTTTGTTTTTCTGCAAGTTAAATCTTGGTGTCGAACGCAATACTGTGTGTAAGCGAACACAGTATTTCGTGGTGTTCGCGCTACCGTTTTCCTCCGTGACTGACACCCCAAAAAATTTAATCGGCCAGCAAGTGAGGAAAATGCGCCTAAAAAAAGGGTGGTCACAGGATTATTTGGCAACAAAACTACAATTGCGCGGATGGAGCATAAGCCGTGATTCCCTTGCCAGTCTGGAATCTCTTCGACGCCGGGTGCCTGACTGTGAAATGCTTTATTTGGCACGGGTTTTAGGGGTTCGAGTCGAAGATTTGTTCCCCAAGAGCCTGCCGCTGAATAAAGTCGGCGCACAATTTCAATCCGGTGGCAAATTCCTTGTTTCGCCAACTCGTGCGGAAAAGTAGCAGCGGGATTCTTTTGTTTACGGTGGCGGTTACGCATGAGCCAAGTTTGATTTAATGTGCGACAAAAGCCGTGGCACAAACTCATTTGCGCCAAATGGTTTGGTAATGTAATCCACCGCGCCAACGTCCAGGCCGCGCTGCTGGTCTTCCAATGAGCAACGCCCCGATACAAACACTACCGGGATATGGCATAAATGAGGGTCTTGCTTGATTTCGGCGCACAAGTCGAATCCGCTACAGTTCGGCATGCTCACGTCCAGGGTGATTAGATCAAACCGAGAACATTGCGCCATTTGAATTGCCTCGTCTCTCGTGCTTGCCATTTCTGTTTCACAGCCCGCACGAGTCAGTAGAAAACTCATGGTCACGGCTACAGGTGATTCATCTTCCACAATGAGAATTTTTGCTTTCCTGTTCATAAACAACGTCCTGATAACGAATGTTGCTATTCAATGTGTTTATCGTTTACAGCGAATCTTTTAAGAGCGCAAGGTAAAATTATACTATAGTAAATGTCGCTTTAGCGGATGGCCTGTTTGAATTGAGCGTGCCTTCCGTGCCAATACATCGCCGCCTTTTGGGGGACGCTATTCGTACCCGTCGCAAACATTTGGGTTTAACCCAGGAAGGGATGGCCGAAAAAACCGGGTTGTCAGTTATTTTTATATCACTTTTGGAAAATGGGCATCGCACTGTTTCAGTGGATACGTTGTTGCGAATTGCCAAGGCGGTAAAGACGCCCATCCGCGACTTTTTCAACGACATTTGAAGTTTTATCAGCATAAACAGATCCCGTCAGTTATTGTTCACTATTTCACCATAGTGAAATGTGTTGTCAACACCTTTCTTTTGTATTTCTTATGGGTGAAAAGAAAGGCACAGGCCATTTGCGTAAAAGCGATTGTTCTGCTCAGAGAGGAGCGTGAGCGGCGGAAGCTGTCCAAATATTTCGTTGCCCAGGAATCCGGGCTTTCTCCCCAAATGATTGGCTACGTCGAAAGCGGTACGCGAAACCCCACGCTGGAAACCGTATTGCGGATGGCCGAAGCCATGAACGTGAATTTCGAGGACATTATCAAGCGGGCACGGCGGGACGTTTCCAAAACTGCGAAATGAAACGGATTTCCCGTCGGGTTAATGCCAATACTTTCCGAGCAAATATCCGATGACCAGCACCGCGACAAGAAGCAAGATAAACCAGAGGATAGTCCACTGGCTGCGCTGCTCGTCGTATTGGCGAACGGCGGTATCCAGCCGTTTTCGTTCCGTCTCAGTAAATTCGAGAATGCGCTTCATTTCATACTGACCTTTTTTCAGTTGTTCTTGAAGCTGGTCGGTTGCAGCTTTGGCGTTGGCCGTATGAACGCGCAAGTCAGACAAAATAACATCCGCCTCGACGCGGTGGTCGGCGAGAATGTCTTTAAGTTCTTCCGTCTTGGTGTTGACGGCGGCGTTGAAATTTTTCAACAACGTCCCCGTTTGCTGGCGGTATTCGGCCAGCTTTTGGTCGAGCAATTGAAGTGATTCCTTCATCTGCACCGGCACTTGTGCGGCGGCACGCCATTGCGCCCGCGTCAAAAGCGCCAGTTGCACCGGGAATGAATTTTCGTCACCGTTGCACCAGTCTTTTAACGCCTTGTGCAACTGCCGCACCTCATCGGCGGATAAATCCTTGCAAAGAAAATCAAAGTTCGTCGGTTCCATACGTCATTCTCCAAAATTCAGTTGTGGCTGCGGCTGTGCCTCGGCTTTCTTTTTCGCAGTAATCTTTTCTTTCGGGATAAGGTCGGTCGGCAGGAGCAAATTAGCAATCGCGTCGTATTGCCGGAACATTTTTTGCATCGCCCATTGGATTTCACCGGCCAGCAACCGCTCAAGATGCCCGGCTTCGGTACGGCTCAATTCGGCGAAACTCAAGCCGTGCCCGGCAACGGCTTCGGCCTTTTCAATCGCCAGCAACGTGGTTGGCGTGACGGTGGGCAGAGTAATGGCCTTCGCGCCAAAATCCTGCAACTGCTTTTCCAGTGGCGAGCCTTTGAACAGGTCGCCGCGGGCCTTGGCCGGGTTTTCAACGATAACATAATCTACCCGGTCGCCGGCATAGAGAAAGAGCCGGCCAAGGTTCATCATGCTTTCAGTGTCATCGGTGGGGAACAAAAAGAACGTCATCCGCACGCCTTGCTCGGCGCACACGTCCAGCACCTGCAATTCTTCCAGTGCGGACGTAATGAGGGCGTCCGCCTGGGCGCGGGTGTCAACGATATGCACCGGAGCGGCGTCCTTCAAAACGCGGCGGAACAAGCTCAAGAGAGCAGTCTTGCTCTCCTGGCCGTTGCCAAGTTCGTAGGAACGGACAACCTGCGGGTGACGGTTGGCAAAGGTATAATGCCGGTCGTCGAGGTCTGAGCCGTTCCACGCGATGCCAAGCCGGTCAAGCCAGGCCGTGCGAAACTCGGCTTCAAAGCTCTTGCCAAGATTGCCTTTGGACTGCGGATTTAGATGTATGCGTCTGGTCGTATTCATATTTTTGTCGGATCACTTAGGTTAATGTTTTCTGGACTTGGTTTCCTGAACGGACGCGCTGCCGGTACTGCGGCCAAGATTGGCTCTGGCCGATTGGCCGCTACGTGAGGGTGGGCGGGTGGGACAACCACTTGCCCGGCTTCCCAATGTGGGCGGGCCTGACGTTTCACGTAGCGCCGGTAAAACTGGTGCAATCCTTGAAACGTAATGGCACAGCCTTTTTCGGAGCGGAGCAATTCCGCGATCTCCTGCCACGTTTTGCGCTGCTGGCGCAATGCGCGGATGTAGTCTGCGAACGGCTCAACGCGACTGCGGTATGCTTTGCCGCCGCCGCGCCTTCGCCGCTTTCCATTTTTGGTTTCCAAATCCATCGCCGCCAATTTACGCCAGAATGGGCGTGCGCCGTTAGCGAGTAGCGGGCGAGTTAGCCCAAGTTCCTGGCGAGTTAACGGCAATAACCCAAATGGCATTCAAATCATTGTTGAAAAGCGTTGAATTGCGTTTAAACGCCATGTTGAAACGTGTTGAAGGGCGTTGAATCTGTCAACGCCTTTCAACGCAATTCAACGATTGTTTTTCTCGTGCGGCGCATAGCCGCCAAAATCCTTACGCTAAGTTAAGGGGTAGGGCGTCCACCTTTAAGCTGACGAATAGGAAGCAAAACCATTGGCTCATTCTTGAGCAAAACACGTTTTTACGTGAATGTATCATTGCAGGCTCCTGAGACGCTGTGGACTTGGATAGCGCAGGGTTTCACCTTAACCTCAATGAAACCAAAGACAATAGAATCGAATCTGTGCCAAGAAAAACAATCAGTTGGACAGCCGAACAGGACAAGCTATTGGGCACGGCAACGGACGCGGAAATCGCCCGAAAGTTTGGCTACAATGAATCGAATGTTCGGGCGAGACGTAAGCGCTTGGGCATTCCCGCTACCCGCCCTGTCGTGTCATGGAAGCCCAAAGAAATCGCACTTTTAGGCAAACTGCCAGATAAGGAAATTGCTCAAATGATTGGACGTTCGGTGATTGCCGTGGCAGGTGTTCGCATCCGGTTGAAGATTCCGGCATTACCGCGCACAGACCAAAAGGCATGGACTGCCTCTGAAGATGCCCTGCTGGGAACAATGGAGGATCACGAATTGGGAAAGCGTTTAGGTTGCCTGCATTATGTGGTTGCGTGGCGGCGAAAACAGCGCGGCATTCCGCCATTTAGACGCAGGCGTTCCTGGACTCGTGAGGAAGAAAAATTGCTCGGAACAATGAGAGATGAAAAGTTGGCAAAAAAGCTCAAGCGCACGTTTTTTTCTGTCCATGTCCGTCGTAAGAAGAAAGGCATTCCCGCTTTCAAACGTAAAAACCGTGTTTGGCGGCCTGAAGATGATAAAATCCTGGGCACTCGCCCTGACAGCCAAATTGCGCTCCTGCTTGGGGTTACGGAGATGGCTGTAAAGCACCGGCGCATTCGGCTGCGTATCTTCAAAAGGAGCAAATGAAATTAATTCTTGTCTGTCTGCGCCGAATGCCGTAACCAAGAGTTTTACTGTTTTTGAAGAATCAATCCGCATTCCGCCGGATGGATTGATTCGAGTGACGGTTGGCCGAAAGCTAATTTCGGCCCATTAATACATGGATGCCATAGCTACATATTCAGAGCGACGAATAGACGGACGCCGCCAATTCTCAATTTATCCGCATGAGATTGTTATCGTCGGTCGTGCTCGCTTTGGAGCACATTTCGAAGTCAGACTTCCGCTCAAAACTATTGATTCAACAGTTTCACGGCTGTTCATTCGCTCAACATTATTCTTGGCTGGTATGTGCATGGCCGTTGGCTGCGCGTTTATCTGCATTATTTTGGCAAGCCTGTCTCCTGCGGTTTCATGGTCATATTGGCTGGTGTGGGTCATCATTGCATTTGGCATTGTTGGATTTGTGTTGGCTGGTTTATCCTTCAAAAAAATCGAGTTCGCACAATTTAGAAGTCAAGCGGGTGTCAGGGTGCTTGACATAGCCCGGTCAGGCCCGGAACACCACAAGTTTGATGAATTCGTTCAAACACTAATTCAGCAGATACAAGCCGCAAAGACAGCAACCACCGGCAGTGGCGTACTGAACGCCTAAATTACTGAGGGCGGAACAGCGAGGGGAAAGGGGTTTCTGAATACCTGGAGGAAAGCCCCTTTCGCCTCGCCCGCCCGTGCAGCCAAAGTCTTGCGATGTTTTGCGAGTGGAGCGTCCCCGGCGAAAGGGTGTCGGGGTGAGACGGGAGCGCGGCACGAGCAAAAGCTCGCAAGTCTTTGGCGCAATTCTTACGGGTCCTTTTTAGAACCGGATGGTTTCAAAACTTTCTTCCAGCGTTCATTGAAAGCGGATTCCTGATTTGCCGCCGTTCTCACCAGCGGTTTGGCGATTCGGACAATTTCCAATTGCGGTTGATGGTCGTTCTCATATTCACCAGTTTTGATTTCCAGTAAAATTTCACGGTCGCGCCGGTTAATTTTGCCAACCTGCTCGGTAACATACCAACTGCGCGTGTAACTGAACTGCATGGCAGTCAAAATAAAGAGGTAAATACCAAGCGCATGAAACAGTTTGAAAACGCCAAAGGCGATCAAAGCATTGCACAATGGAATCATCAGCCAATGCACAATCGGCTTGTCCGGCAGAAAGCGCGGCGTTCCCCAATAATATGAGTGGTATTCAATCCCGCGCTTTCGCCGCTGGCGGATTTCCAAAAGATTCGTCACGCCGAAAATCCATAACAACAGCAAAAATCCGTCGGTGGTGATGGCTGGAAGATAATCCTTGAAAGTCATCTTATGAGTGATGGGCAAAACGGCCTGGTCGGGAAAAAAGAAAAGCAGCATGAAATTGATGATGAACGAAATGAAAAAGGTCTGGCCGATGAGACTGCCCCACGTCCAATAGCGTTCACCCATGTCATGTTTCCAAATCACGTCCAGCGGCAATTTGAACCAGGCCATAAATCACCTCACGTTTGTTGAAAAACGACGTGCTTCCATGTCTTGCCGTTTCCCCAAATGCGCCCGCCTTGAAAAAGGATTGCGCGGGTCAGACATTGGTATTCCGTGCCCCCCTTCCATAGCAGCGTAAATTCTCGCGGCTGCACTTCCAAATCAATCACCTGTTGCTCGCCTTCGGTCGTTGTGCTGCTCGCCTGGCCGATGCCGTAAGTTTCCGAACTGCTCGAATTGAAACGATATTGCAGCTTGCGCCCGATAAGTTCCGCCGCCCACTGATTCGTCACTGTGTCGCCGTTCTGGTGGAAGATTTTCGTTTGTAAATTGCCGAGTAATGAATCCACCTTTGGCCGTGCTGCTTCGCCGCCTAACGCGCTCAAGTAATTGGAATAGTTTTGCGTCAGATAAACCGTGCAAGCGCGGGATGAACGCGCCGTCGTTTGAAAAATTTGGTCATAATCACTGGCAAAGTAATGCGCCTCGTCCGCCCAAATGAATACAGGCCGTTCGTCATACGATGGCCGCCGCTCCAATGCCTTTTGCGTCATGAATTTCATCAGGACCGCCGCATATTGACCTAGCTCACCCCATTCTTTGACCGGCAAATCCACGATGATAATACGGCCGAGTGTCGCGTGGTCGGGAATAACGGTTGTATCGGTTGAAAACAATTTTCGCAGTTCACCCCGCAAGAAACAATCAGCCAGGGTCGTGAACAGTGAAACGATGGATGAGCGCGGGCGGTTATCCATCCGGGGAAATTCTTCCAGCCAATACTTGGCGGCCATTGCATATTCCGGCTGCAAGTTCGGATTTTTAGTCGCGTTGTCCCCCGCCTTTTGAATGTAGTCAAAACAGATGGAGTCACTTTTCCATGCCGCGCTTGCGACTTCATTGCTGTCTTGCGGTGCGGTACGAACAATCTCAAACAGTTCGGGCAGGCTCACCGCGCCGCTTGCGATGGTCAAAAGGTCAATGGCATTGCGTAGCATCTGTTTTACGGCGCGTTCCCAATACAGATCGGCGGTCGCGTAGCCATGCCGCTGGTTGGCGATTTCGGCAACCTGCATGAACAAGGTGACAAGGTTCTCGGTCTGGCCTGCGCCTGCGCCGGGCCGGTTGGCTTCGTAATGCAGAAAATTGAATCGCTCGCGTGATAACAAAATCAGGTCGGATGTTCGCCCGGTTTCCTGTGCGTAGCGGAGCCATAGTTCCGGTTCGTCCGTCTTGGCGCATAACACCAGCCCGCCAAAACCATTTTCCAAAAATGCCCGCGCCAGGGCGTGGCCAGAACCGCTGGTTTTACCGGAGCCGGTCGCGCCAAAGATTTGTATGCCTTCACAAGCATCGCGGATACGCCATGCGTCCGCCGTGTGGCTGGACAGATAAAGCAACGGCGAATCCAAATCCCAGGGGCGTGCTGGCAGCGGCGGCGGGACGCTGTTTCCCTGTGGACGGCGAGGGCGCAGTAAGTGTCGGAGCTTTATCATCCAATGGCGTCCGTATCGCAGTGTACAGGATAATGTTACGCAGATTTTTGAGATTTCAAGTGTCCACCGTGGGAGAATTACCGTTAATCGGCCTTAACTCGCCCGCTGCTCGCTAACGGGGATGGCTATGCCCGGCCTATCGTGTGGGGATGATTAGGCCGAAAGCACAATACAGCCTCGCGGACGCCAAACGTTACTTCAAGGAACATTTGAGCGTGGGCGATTATTATGCCGAAGGCCAGCATGTGGCCGGGCAATGGTTCGGCAAAGGGGCGGCGGATTTGGGATTGCAGGGAGCCACGACACTGGAACAATTCGAGCGGCTTTGCGAAAACCTTCACCCGGCTACCGGGGAAAAACTGACGTTGCGCCAGAATGTGACACGCATAGAAACCGGCAAGGATGGTGTCACGCATGAGACGGCAAACCGCCGTGTGTTTTATGACTTCACTTTTTCACCGCCCAAATCCGTTTCCATTGCCGTTCTGGTCTGCGATGACAAGCGCATCGTTGCGGCACATGGGCAGGCCATTAGAGCGGCCATGAATGAGCTTCAATCTTTCGCGGCGACACGGGTTCGGAAAAGCGGTCAATGCACGGATAGGACAACGGGCAACGTCGTAGCGGCTGTGTTTCGGCATGAAACCTCCCGCGCGCTTGATCCGCATTTGCATAGTCATTGCATCGTGTTCAATGCCACTTATGACGGGGCGGAGAAACAATGGAAGGCATTACAAAACCATGACATGCTTGCCGCTCAAAAGTTCGTTGATAATGTCTATTACCATGAGCTTGCCCGCGAACTGGTGAAGTGTGGCTATCAGATTGAAAACAAGCCACGCGGGGATTTTGAGATTCGAGGCATATCACAAGAATTGATTGACAAGTTTTCCAAACGGCGCAATCAGATTGACGAAAAGACAAAGGAACTGCTCGCCCGCGAGCCGGACAAGGCCAATGGCAACATAGCCGCCATTCGGGAAAACATCGCGCACAAGGAACGTCCGCCGAAAGTCCGTGACATGGCACTCTCGCGTCTGCAAACGATGTGGAATGACCAAATGACAGTGCGGGAACGCAACTCACTCCACACGCTCACCACTGTCCAAACGCCAAAGATTGAAACCTCTGCTGTGACAGCCAAAGACGCCGTGGCTTGGGCGGAAGAACACGTTTTTGAGCGGCGCTCCGTGGTCCCTGAGCGTGAGCTATGGCGGCACGCCTTGGAACATGCCAGGGGAGAGAATATTCGGTTGGCGGACATTCAGGCCGCAACACGCCAGCGGCCTTACTTGCGGAGCGAGCGGCATCCGGGCCAAGTCACGCTGCGGGAACATCTGGAACGGGAATGGGACATTGTTTGCATGGCCAAGGATGGCCAGAGCCGTTGCCCCGCACTCGCCTTTGATTGCCGGGCCAGCAACCGGCAACTGGATGATGAACAACGCGAGGCCGTCAACCGGCTGGTGGGTTCTACAAGTTTCGTCAGCCTGTTCCGGGGCGGGGCTGGTACGGGTAAGAGTTTCACGCTGCGTGAAGTGCAAAATGAATTACAATCGCGCCATTGCACGGTTTTGGTTGTTGCCCCGCAACGGCAACAAGTCCTGGGACTGGAAGCGGACGGGTTAAAAAATGTTGAGACGGTGAGCGCATTTCTGGCACGGCATGAAATGCCCCGCAATGCGGTTATGCTGGTGGATGAGGCCGGGCAGATTGGCGGCAAGCAAATGCACGCTCTTTTCCGGTTCGCCCAGGCGAATGACTCCCGGCTCATCCTTTCCGGCGACACTCGCCAGCATGGGGCGGTCGAGGCTACGGACGCGCTGCGGGCCATTGAAAAATATTCGGGCATCGAGGACGTTGAATTAACCAATATCCGCCGCCAAAACCCCGCCCTGGGCAAATCCGAAGCGGAACGGGAGCAGATTAAACGATACCGGCAGGCCGTGGCGGACGCCCGCGACGGAAAACTGGTGCGGTCATTTGACCGGCTGGACAAGCTGCAAGCCATCGAGCAATGCACGCTGGCTGACCAGCATGAGAAACTTGCCGCCCGTTATCTGGAACTGGCCGGACAAAATCACTCCTGCGTGGTCGTCTCGCAAAGCTGGAATGAAATCCACAAGGTTAATAGCCGGATTCGGGAGACGCTCAAAAATGAAGGGCGCATTGATAGCATTGAAATGCCAGTCGAAACTTTACAGCCAGTGGATTTGACGGACGCGCAAAAGCGCGAAGCCCGTTCGTATGTGTCCGGGTCGGTGGTGGTGTTTAACCGCAATGTGAAAAGGTTCAAGACTGGTGACGTGGCACAATTCAAGGCCGTTGCCGATGGGCATTTGTTAGTCGAGCGCGATGGCGAATCGGTCAAGGTTCCCTTCGGGCAACTGGACAAAATAACCGTCTGCCAGAAAAAAGAATTGGTGTTGTCGGCGGGGGACAAACTGCAACTTAAAGCCAATGGCCGGGCAGCGGATGGCCGTAAGCTGGCCAGTGGCGAACTGGTCACGGTCAAAGAAACCCGCCCTGACGGTCGTATTGTGCTGACGGATGGCCGGGTCTTGGGCAAGAATTTCCGGCAGTTTGTCCACGGCTACTCCGTCACATCCTATGCTTCACAAGGCAAATCCGTGGATTACGTCCTGTTCTCTGATTCGACGGTGAAGGCCGCGACAAATAACCAGCAATGGTATGTCACCATTTCACGTGGAAAGAAGGGCATCCATATTTTCACCTGTGACAAGGAACAGTTGCGCGACAACATCATGCGGTCAGGAGATCGCCCGTTGGCATTGGATGCCGTGGCCGATAAGGGAGATTCCCGCACGGTCGCCGTGCGGCAGATTCAGGCATTTCTAAGGGAACGGACTGCCCGCCAAGAGGCGGAAAACCGGCGTAAGTCGCATTCGATGCGGATGGGTATGTAAGGGCCACTGCCCTTTAGAGTTCATTTACCAACTCATCGGGTGACACATGAAAATAAGCGGCCTTATCAGCAATGGCCGTGAAGAATAGATCATTGTGGTTTGGCCCGAAAAATCTGTTTTGGTATTTGGCGAATAGCGCTCTTCCTTCCGGGCTGGGTTCGACAAGAATTTTAAATTGATATTCATGCAACATCTCGTGAATTAGCTCAGTTTGATGAATGAACCATCTAAGCTTTCCAAACCAGTGTTTTTCCCCGCGCAGGTGCCGATCAATCTCGGGGAGGTTTTCTTCTGAAATGAAAATTAAAAGAGTATTGCTGGAATGACTATATCCTGCGCTCCCGTCCCCCAAACGAACATCGAGGACTGCCGGGGCAATGTTCCTGTGTCCCGCATACCAGTCGGATCGAATGCGATCATACTCGGCTTGTAAAAGCCGCTTGGATTCTTCGAGTGTAGCCATGCCGTGAAAACTACAAAAGAAAAAGGGGGCATTCAATGTTAACCCTTCTTTCCTTAAAGGCCAACGGCCTGCACGGTGGTCGGAATCATCGGCACAACCTTTTGCTCAAATTCTTCAAGGCTGGGCAATTTAACTTTCGCCTTTTTCGCGTAGGCGCGGTGAACGGCAACGGAATTATGCCCCAATGCCTCCTGAGCGAACCGTTCAGGATAGCCGCACGATTTGGCCCGTTCCGCCCACGCATACCGATAAGAATGGAGAGAAATGCCGGTGATTCCCAAACGACGACAGGTCATCTGGAACAGTGATGCCCTGTGCTTTTCGTCCATCCCTGCAAGGCGTGGAAACAATATTCCCTGCCCTGGCAGATCACGCAGCACATCTCCCAAAGCATGGCCGATATTGATTATTTGGGCCGTGCCCGTCTTCGAGCGGAAAAAGCTTATGACCTGATTTTTCCAATCAATGTCCTCCGCCTTCAAATGCGCCACATCACTTTGCGAGCCGCCAATGTGCCAGCAACATTTTAGGAAAGCGCGCATTTCAGTGTTCTTCTCACGCGCCAGAATTCTCTGGTGTTCTTCCAGGGTCACCGCCCTTTTTTCCTTATAGTGGATTGCTGGCCATTGGCGTTTAGGCAATACCGGCCAGGGCAGCCAGCCCATGTCCAAGGCAAAGTTGTGAAAGCGACGAAGGTAATTGTTGGTCGAAACTTTGCCACATTGCAGTACACGCAAAAAATGCTCCGAGCGGGTTTCAATCAATTGCAAGTCCCGGATGGAATCGAACGACTTGTCCATTATGGCGCGGTCAGACCGGGTGCGGTTGGTGCCGGTTTTGGTTTTAACGAACTCGGCCATAACCTCGCGCCAAGTGCGCTTTACAAAACTGGAATCCGTAGCGGCCAGATATGCCTTAGCAATTTGCAGGTTAATTTGCGGCTGGCGTTCGGCTTGATTTTTGGCCTCAACAACTTGTTGTGCCTTATCCTTGTCCGTAGTGTGCAAGCTCTCGCGCTTGCCGGTTGTTTTGTCCACGAAGTAAAACATTCCGCCACGGGCTCCACGATAAACTAAACGATAACGGGCATTCATAATATCCTCTCGTAACGCGAAGATAAATGAAGCCGACCCCGAACCGTTAGCGAGCTACGGGAGAGTTACCCGAAGTTTCGCCAAATTGTTGCGGAGTGGGAAAATTGGTGTCCGTTTTGGTGTCCGTTTGGACCCCTCCAACCATCAAACCATTGCTGCACACACAGTTAGAAGTGGTGGCTGGGGGCGGAATCGAACCGCCGACACAAGGATTTTCAGTCCTCTGCTCTACCGACTGAGCTACCCAGCCTCCGTCGCTGTCGGCCACGGAACGGCAGTAATCACCGGAAAAACCAGCGTATCAGAAAATCCCTGGCGCGCAAGAAGAGAAATCCGTTCAAAAGCGCGAAAGATGGAAATTGAACCGGCGACAACGACAAGCAGGACTTTTTTAAGGAGCTGTTAGCCGGTAAAAACCGGCCGCCGCGTTCACTGTATTGGTGAATTGCGCAATGCCCAAATACGAGGGCACGGTCACGGCGCCAATCGAAGTCCACTGTGGATTTAAAAGCGCCGGCGTTGTTTGCACGCTGTAGGTTTGGCCCGGGGCGCCAATCAAGTTGAGAACGACCTGTCCGTCGCTTTGTTGGGCCGAGGTGAAGAACGATATTGGTCCGGGCCGAAGGAGGACCGCCCGCTCGGTCAAGCGCGGAGCGGTGGCGTTGGCATACCAATAGGTCCGGAAATCATAATGCTTGCCGGCGACCGCGTTGAAAGTCAGGGGAAATTCCTGATACAGCACGTTCGGAAACTCACCGCGCGTGATGGTTTGCGACGCCACGGTCAAATTATCGTCCACGTCCACGACAGAGATTTGCGCGACGGCGGCATTGTCCCAATTAAAATTATCCACATTCAACTCAAACTGCGCCACGTAATCGCCCGGCGAAAGGCCGCCCACCGCCGGACCCATGGACAGGTAACCGGATGCCGTGTCTCGAATGGGGTCGGCTTCCCAGCCATTCAGCCCATCCAATCGCCCCACGCCATGAGCCAGATTTGCAGCACTCCAATTCATCAAGCCGTCAATTGAAACATCCGAAATCGTCAGCGTGGGAGCATTGGCGACATTGTTCCAATAGACGCGAAACTCCAACGGGTCCGCGGCGACGGTATTTGTGAACAGCAGCAGAAAATCCCGGGGCGAATTCGTGCCGGCAAACGCGTTCCACGGAACTTCTGTACTGGCCAACAGGGTACCGCGGTTGTTCTCACGAACGTCCAATTCAACCAGATTAGCCACAGAATTGCTCAATGCGTTGACGGCGAGCTGGAAATGCGCCGCGTGCGGACCGGTCGGCAAATAAGAAACGTATGGGCCATATTGCAGGAAGTTCGCCTGCGTTGCGTTGGCGCTGTTCCAGGCCGCGGTCCCGGCTCGGGCGCCGAGGGAATGATGAAATGCCGGGTCCCCGGAGCCTTTGCAAAACGCGAGCGCGGAGGTAATCGGTTCCGCCAGCGCGTCCACAGCCATCAACGCGGAACTTTGCCTGGAAGCATCGTCCGCGTCATAAGGCCCATCCCAAAGCAGGCCCAGTTGATTGAAGACGTTTCGGTCGTTGAACCACGCGGCATGGGCGTTGGTATAAAGGAAATTGTAATAGGGCGCATAGCGCGTCTCATCGTACAGATATGTCAAATTGCGCTGAAAAATGCCTTTGAACTCAGTTCCATCGCCGCCGCAGCTATCGCCGCACGGCTCGAGCAGGACGCCGTGGTTGTCCACCAGGTTTGTGATGGTCGCACTGGCAATGTCCATGGCCTGTTGCAGGTAATTCGTATCGCCCGTTACCTTGTAAAGGTCAGTCAGGCCGCCGAGAATGACCCCCTGATTATAAGTCCAGGTAGTTCCGCCGTTGTTGACGCAGCCGCTCAAGCCGTCATTGATGAGGTTGAGAGAATCAATCATGCCGCTGTTCTTGAACCAGTTCCATTCGTTCGTGGCCCAAAAGAAATAACTCAGTGGCCCGTTATCGCCGGGGGTTCTTTGATGAAGACGAATGGCCGTCATCAGGAATAGCTCATTCGGGATGGCATTTTTGTACGTATGCGATGTGTTCCACCAGATGCCGCCGGGACAAAGTGTGTTGGTGGTGTCCCAGGCGTTGGTGTTATAGGCAAAAATGATTTTGGCCATGTTCAGATAATTCGTGTTGCCCGTAATGTCATAGGCATGGATCCACGAATTGGCCCACCAGCCGTTGTCATCGTAATAGCTGTCAATAAAGTCGCCGCTCGAATTGAGATTGAATGTGTTGGTCAATGCCGGCAAAAACTGGATGTCGTTGTTGGCGATGATGTCTTCAATGACCGCTTCAATGCAATTGGCCGCATTCCACCAGCCCGTTGAATCATACAGGCCGCTGCCGTTATACCATTGTTGAAGGGTTTGCGCCCCCGCTTTGGTATTTGCATTGAAGTCGTCGCCGGCCAAAGGAAGAACGTCTGTTCCGCCACTCACGCCAAAGATCACAACGTGGGCATTTACGCCGCCGGAAACAAAATGGAGCGAGATGCGCTGGATCGGGCTTAGAGTGTCCGATAACTGAACATCTTCGGAATAAATCCGCGGGTTGCCGCTGTTCAGCGCGTTAACGGTGCCGTTATCAACGTAAACCCGCCCACTCGCATCCACTGCCACTGGCGATTTGTTGAACCAATCCGGCACGGTAATGTTGTTGCTTTCAGACGTACCGTCGGCGTGATATACGGTGCAACCAACTGTAGCCGGGCCATTGCCACAAGAAGTCAAAAACGACAAAGCGCCAAAATTCGTAGAGATGTTTGGGACGATGAGCTGGACTGGAAGATTTGAGTCAATCAGAACAGCATTGTTCACTGCATAATTTGGCGGCATCTGATAAATATGGTCCGGCGTCAAAAGGTTTGTCACGAGGGCGCCTGGCAGTGGTAATCCGGTCGCCTGCGCCAGCGGCACATAGCCGGCTTCGTAGAACGTCGAACCGGTATTGTTCGTGCCACTGTCCATAGTGGCGGTGGTCACCCCGGTTAAAGGCTCTGACTTGCCGGCGCTTTGTTCCACTACGATGTCCTCGTTATAGCCGGTGACGGCAACGGGAGTGTAATTTCCCGCGTTTAGTCCGCTCACGGCCATGATGACGCCGTGGCCGGCGCCAGAGACATATTCAAAGCTGATGCTGGTGACCGGGCTGGTCGTGTTGACCAGCGGAATGTCCAGTGAATAAAGCCGCGGATCATTGCCATTGACCGATGAAAAGGCAAATGTATCAACGTCCATCCGGCCATTGGCAGTCCATGCCGTATTCGCGCCATTATTGTACCAATCCGGAATATTGGTGCTGCCGGTTTCCACTGTGCCATCCTGATGATGGACGGCGTAGCTGAAAGCCACTCCATTGTGTCCACCGGCTTCCAAAAAAGAGAGACCGGAAAATGCGCCCGGCGATGTCAAAGTGAACGTGCCGCTGGTCAGCACCGCATCCAGCATCAACGCATTATTCGCAGTGTAACTCGGGGGCATGGTGTACTCATGGTTGGGCGAACTCGAACTGATGAACGTCGTCCGCGGATGCGGCAAACCACTTGCCGGATTGGTGACATTATAGCCCTCTTCATACCAGGTCGTACCCGTATTATTGACGCCATTGTCCATGGTGGCTGTCGTGTAACCTCCCGGCACGGCAGGTTGCGGCGCGGTTGCGGGGACAATCATCTCCTGATTGTAACTGCCGCTCGTCACCGGTATCGGGGTAAATCCGGCCTGAGAGGCCTGAACAAAAACAAGAAACGATGCTGCCACGACCGCCAAAGAACGCAATTTTGCGAGCCAAAACATCGGCTTATAAAACGATAGAATACGCTATCCCGCGACAAAATCAATATTGTGAAGTAAAAAAGAACAAAACATCCGTCCAAAATTCCCGTTGTCTTTTTTGATGAGACTTTCGAAACTCAGCGGGTTGAAGACTTTACACAAGTACCTGACCGGGCAAGTAGTGGCATCGCTGCTTTTGACCGTAGCGGTGTTCACGTTTGTGTTGCTGTTGGGCAATGTGCTCAGGGAGATTCTCATGCTGTTGATTGCCGGCCACGGGCGTTTGAGCATTGTGGCCGAAGCCATTGTGCTGTTGATACCGTTCGTATGGGTCTTTGCACTGCCCATGGGGCTGCTCACCGCCACGCTGCTGGTCTTCGGCCGCTTCAGCGCGGACCAGGAACTCACCGCGGCGCGCGCCAGCGGCATCAGCCTGATTTCGCTGATTATGCCTGTTCTCCTGCTAAGTCTCTTCTGCTGCGTCTTGAGCGCGTGGTTTAGCATGGATCTCGGGCCGCGCAGCCGGGTCAAATACCTCGGTTTGAGGTCCGAATTGCTGGCCAATCTGGCCGATATCCAATGGCCGGAAGGACGGTTCATTAATATTTCCACCAACTACATCCTTTACGCCGAAAAGATCCACGGCCAAAAACTCGAAAATGTCACGGCCTGGGTCATTGACCAAAACACATCTGTCGAAGCGCCCCTGGCTAACGTCGAGGTTGATTCCAAAAACCAGCAAATAGTCCTGAATCTGATCCAGGCGCGGATCGTGACCATACCGACCAATGGCGAAAACGTCATTACCTCCGTGGGCAAATGGCCAATACCCATCAGCCTTAAATCCGTGAAGAACCCAAGATCAACGAGCATCAGCGACATGACGTTCATCGAGCTTCAGGACAAACTGCATCAACTGCAGCAATTGCAGCAGCGAATCCCCGAAACTGCGGCAACTAATCAGACGCCGGCAATACTGGATGCGGCCCGCAAACTCCCCGAAAATCTTGAGCAGGTCCGTGTCATCATGCAGCGGCAATTGGCCTTCGCGTTTGCGCCATTCGGGTTTGCGCTGCTGGGCATTCCGCTGGGAATCCGTGTCCAACGCCGCGAGACAAACATCGGCGTAGCCATCGCCCTGATGCTGGTCATCCTCTACTACGGCTTCGTTATGCTGGCCTGGCAGTTGGCCTCGCGCCCTGAGTGTTACCCGCATTTAATCGTTTGGGCGCCAAACCTGATTTTCCAGGCAGCCGGCGCCGTGCTCCTTTGGCGCGCCAATCGAGGGGTTTAATTCCCCGGAGCGGGGACAGCCTGTCCCCATATTCTCACTTCGCAAACTTCTCGCGGGGACAAGCTGTCCCCACACCGGGGAAAGAGCGGCCTCGAACCTGCCGTTGTCCATTTTTTGGAAATTTATTTGCCGGCTGACTGGAACGATCCGCGACCGAAATTTTGGGGCTTTGACTTTTTGGCTTGTGAATTGCTTAACGTAAATGCAATGACATCGTCTTTAGATTCAGTTGATAAAAAAATGGCCGCCCGCGAAAATCCAGCGGAAGAGCACTTGCCGGAACCGGCTGCTGCTCTTGATCCGGCCAGATACGTGTCGCCCGTCATTGCCCACGAATTGAACAATATCCTCGCCATCGTTCAGGGCTACGCCGACCGGTTGATTTTAAAATACGCCGGCGACGCACCGTTGCACTCACAGTTGAAAATGATCACCGAGGCGGCGCGCCGGGCGGCGATCATTGTTCGCGACGCGACGCCTCCGCCGTCTTTACAGCCGGGTTGCCGCCACCCCAAAAAAACGGAACCGACCCTGGCTTGATTGTTGGAAGGCGTTGAAACGTTAAAACGTTGGACGGTTCAACAGGCTGGTTTTTCCGCTCCACAACGTTCCGAGAGCGAATTATTTTGCCCGATGGCCTTCTTTAAAATATCCTTTTTGTTCAATTGCATGAAAATCTTCATTGACGGCAGATTTTACAGTGAACGCGATGCCAAGATCTCCGTGTTTGACCACGGATTTCTTTACGGAGACGGTGTATTCGAAGGCATTCGCGCTTACAACGGCCGGGTGTTTAAGCTGAAAGAGCACATCGACCGGCTCTTCTATTCCGCCAAGGCTGTTTTGCTTGAAATCCCGATGTCCCACGAAAAAATCTGCGGCGCCGTGCTCCAGACCTGCCGGGCCAATAAGACCCGAGACGGCTACATTCGCCTGATCGTGACGCGCGGCGTGGGCACGCTGGGCCTGAATCCCCGGAACTGCAAAAAGCCCTCAACTGTGATCATTGCGGGGAAAATCCAGGTTTATCCGGCCGAAGTTTATGCGCGGGGCGTTGACATTGTTACTGTCCCGACCACACGCAACCTGCACAGTGCCCTCAATCCTGCGATCAAATCGTTGAACTACCTGAACAATATTTTGGCGAAGATTGAAGCCAACAATGCGGGCTGCGAAAACGGGCTGTTATTGAACGCAGAGGGTTTTGTCTCCGAATGCACGGTGGACAATGTCTTCATCATTAAGAACAGCGAACTGTTCACCCCGCCCCTGTCGGCAGGCGCGCTCTATGGCATTACCCGCCAGACCGTTATCGAATTGGCCGTCCAGAATCGGCTCAAAGTGACCGAACCAAACCTGACCCGATACGATTTGTATAATGCCGACGAGTGTTTTCTCACCGGGACGGGCGCGGAAATCATGCCGGTGATCAAGATTGACGGCCGCGTCATTGGGACCGGCAAACCCGGCAAGCTAACGCAAAAGCTCGTTGAAGAGTATCGCGCTTTAACCACAACATCAGGCGAGCCGATATAAGCAGTTTGAAATTTCAATTTCATTGGCTTTTTACCGGTTTACGTTGTAGAATTTAATAGTTCAAAAAAACGAAGAAAATTTGAATTAAAATGCAGTGCTCCATTTGCAAAGAAAAACCGGCCACAGTGCATCTTACCCAAATCGTAGGGGAAAAGATGCAAAAGCTGGATTTGTGCGAAGATTGCGCCAAATCCAAAGGCGTCAATGACCCCGCCGGGTTCGCCCTGGCGGATTTAATGCTCGGGCTGGGAGCGGCGCAACAGATCGAACAGGCCGCCGGCGGCGTAGAATTGAAATGCGGCCGATGCGGATTCACCCAGGCCGATTTCAAGAAATCCGGACGACTGGGCTGCCCGGAGTGTTACAAGACGTTTTCCGAAGGTTTGGGCGGACTGCTCAAGACCATGCACAAAGGCACCCGGCATGTCGGCAAAGCCCCGGAAGCCCAGCGTTCCTCGACCGAGAACGCCGACCGCCTGAAGGCCCTGCAAAAGAAACTGGAAAAAGCGATCGAAGCCGAGAATTTCGAGGTAGCCGCGCAATTGCGCGATGAGATTAGACAAATGGCCGAACGTTCGTCGGCGCCGAAGAGTTTCACGAGATGAGCCGATATGCGCGACCTTCACGCTTTCCTTTCGCCACCGGCTGAATCGGCGCGCCGCCATGGGCCGCATGACCGCATCGTCATGTCCAGTCGCGTGCGCCTGGCCCGCAATCTGAGAGATGCCGCATTTCCCGGCTGGGCTAAAAAAACCGAACGCGTCAGGATCCTGGACACCATCCGTCCCGCCGTGGAAAGTCTTCCGGAAATGAAGGACGCGTTTTCCGAAGCGATGGACAACCTGGGAGCGTTGGACCGGCAAATTCTGGTCGAACGCCATCTGATTAGCCGCGAGCACGCCGCCAAAAGCGCCGGCAGCGGCCTGGTCCTGAATCATGAAGAAACCTTTTCGGTGATGATCAATGAAGAGGACCATCTGCGGATGCAAGCCCTTCGCCCAGGCCTCCAATTGAAACAGGCATGGACGGCCATTGACAATTTTGACTCCTCTTTGGAGAAAAAACTGGACTACGCCTTTGACGCTGACCTTGGTTATTTGACTGCCTGCCCCACCAACCTCGGCACCGGCATCCGCGTCAGCGCAATGCTTCATTTACCCGGGCTGGTCCTGGGCGAACAAATCAATCCCATCATCCAATCCGTAAATAAGCTCGGCCTGGCTGTGCGCGGTTTGTACGGGGAAGGCACGGAAGCCCTCGGAAACGTCTTTCAGGTTTCAAACCAGATGACCTTGGGCGAAAACGAATCAATGATCGTCGAACGCCTGGAAAAGGTCCTGGCGCAAATCATTGAGCACGAAGAAAACGCGCGCCAAATCCTTCTGGAGAAAAAGCCCAAGACCGTTTACAACCACATCGGTCGCGCTTACGGCATTCTCGCAAATGCCCACAGCATTTCGTCCAAAGAAACCATGAACCTCCTCTCGCTCCTGCGTTTGGGCGTGGACCTCGGACTATTCCCGAACGTCGAGCGTTCTCTGGTGGACGAACTGTTCCTGGTAACGCAGCCGGCGCACTTGCAGAAGCAGTTTTCAGACAAGTTGTCCGCGGAAGAGCGGGATTTGATGCGAGCTGATATGGTGCGCGAGCGGCTGAAAAATGTCAGCCGGCCGGTGGTGAAATCGCGTCCGTCGAATACGTCGAATTAATACACTTTTCTCAAATTCGAAGGCAGGATTCCCAATTCATCACGGTATTTTGCAACTGTGCGGCGCGCGATTGTGATGCCTTTTACTAATAGCATTTTCACAACCTCCTGATCGGATAACGGCTTTGCCGCATCCTCGTTCTTGAAGATTTCCGCGATCATGTCTTTGACGCTTGTATTGGACACGCCATCACCACTGGCGGTTTGAAGCCCGGCGGTGAAGAAGAACCTCATTTCAAAAATGCCCTGTGGCGTCTGCATGTATTTGCCGGACACGGCCCGGCTCACGGTCGTTTCATGCACGCCCACGACTTCCGCGATTTGCGCCATAGTCATCGGCTTGAGGCATGATACCCCTTTCTCCATAAACTCCCGCTGCCGCTTCACAATTTCCTTGGCAATATTGAGGATGGTCTGCTGGCGCTGGTGCAGGCTTTTGATCAGGAATTTGCCGGCGCGGATCTTTTCCCGGATGTAATTTTTGACCTCGCTCGAATTCTCACCCTGCGCCATCAGGTCCTTGTAAACATTGCTGATTCGCAGATGGGGAATATATTCGTCGTTGGTGGTCACGGAAAAATCATCGCCGTTTTTTAGAACAAATACTTCCGGCAAGACGTATTGGTCGGTATCAGGCAGGAAGGCGCGGCCCGGACGCGGCTCGAGCCGGGCGATTTTGGCCAACGATTCCTGAACCTCAACGATGCTGCGATTCGTTCCCCGGGCGATCTCCGGAATGCGTCTTTTGCCCAGGGCCTCCATAAAATCGCGCACGATGGCGAATTCCAATGATTCCTGCTGCTTGGCCCTTTCCAGTTGCAGCATGAGGCATTCGCGCAAATCACGCGCGCCAATTCCAGGAGGATCAAAGGATTGAATGATCTTCAGGACTTCCGAGATTTTTTCCACGGGCTGCTGCGTCGAGGCCGCAATCTCCTCAACCGTCGCTTTCAAATAGCCATAGTCGTCTATATTTCCAATAATCGTTTCGGCCAACGCCCGCTGTTCGTCGTTCAAGTCCGTTTCCCGCACCTGCTCCATGAGAAATTCCGCCAGCGATGTTCCCGCAGTGAGCGAATCAAACATGAATTGCCGCTTTTCTTCATCCTCGGAAGATTGGCGAATCGGCACGTTCGTCTGAGAAAAATGGTCGCGCCATTCCTGGTCCAACTGCACCAGTTTTTCGAACTCGGCCTGGAAGTCGTCTACCGGCTCGTTCGCCCCCTTCTCGGACGTCGATTCAAACGCCGCATCCTCGTGCGATTCCGCTGGCGTCGACTCGTCGTCGCCGCTTTTTTCACGCAATTCCGTGTCCGCGGAGGCGACTTCTTCGAGCACCGGATTTTGTTCCATTTCATGCTCCACCAGCGCCTTGAGTTCGAGCGTGGGCGCCTGGAGCAATGCCAGCGACTGCTGCAATTGCGGCGCCAGCACCAGCGATTGCGTCAGGCGCTGAGACAGTTGTAAGCCTTGAGCCATGTGTCTCATTGTAATCCAGTTCCGCTAAATCACAACAACTTTGGCACAGGAAAAACTGGATTTTTCCGCCCCCCGATTGCATCTTAAATATGATGAAACTGATTCTTTCTACCCACAACGTCACCCTGACAAAGACTCTCGAAGATCGCGTCGTCAGGAAGCTGGAACAGTTGGATCATCTGGACGGCCGGGCTATTGACGCGCGGGTCACTCTCGAACATGACCATCGCCGCATGCCGGAAAGGCAGTTCACTTGCTCCATGCAAATCGCCATGCGCGGCCCGGACCTCTTTGCCGAAGCGCGTGAAACCGACTTGTACGCGGCCATCGACGTAGTTGCCAAAAAAATCGAACAGCAAATCCGCAAGCGCCACAGCAAAATCAAAGCGCGAAAACACAAGGACGCGGCCAAATTGAAACAGGTCAAACGCGAGGTTGGCGTCTAAGGATCTCTGGATGCGCATGGCAGATAATCCTCCCGGCCCAGGTCCAAACCGGTCAGTGATCCTTCGCGCCCGCGCCCTTCTCCCGATTTCAGCTCCGCTCATCGAAAATGGCGCGGTGGTAATTTACGGCGACCGCGTTGTGGCTGCCGATGCCTGGGGTCGGATTCCACCGCAATTAACATCCGCGAAGGCCGCAACCGTACTGGACCTGGGAGACGTCGTCCTGTTGCCCGGGCTGGTCAATGGTCATTGTCATCTGGACTACACGGACATGGCCGGCTTTTGGCCTTCGCCCAAAAAATTCACGGACTGGATTCCCTGGATGCTGGCGGCAAAGGCCGAATGGAGTTATTCGAATTATGCGCGGTCCTGGCTCAACGGCGCGAAAATGCTGCTGCACTCAGGCACAACCACAGTCGCGGACATCGAGGCCGCCCCGGAATTGCTCCCTGATGTCTGGGATTCAACACCGCTGCGTGTCTTGTCATTTTTGGAAATGACCAGCGTCCGCTCAAAACGCGAACCCGCGGAGATCCTTGATGAAGCCCTAAAGAAAATCGATTCGCTCTCCCATCGCCGCTGCGCGGCCGCCCTTTCCCCTCACGCGCCCTACTCGACGTCGGCCGAACTCCTTCGCCTTTGCGCCCGCGCCGCCTGGGAAAAAAAAATCCACACAGCCGTTCACGTCGCCGAATCCCGGCAGGAATTCGAAATGTTTGCCCACGCGCGCGGCGAGATGTTTGACTGGCTCAAAAAGAACGGACGTAATAACTCTGATTGCGGACTGGGCACACCCATTCAGCACCTGGACCGCGCCGGCTTGGCCAACGGCAGCTTCATCGCCATCCACGCGAATTATCTGGGTGACTGCGATTTCGATTTACTCGCCAAACGCAAAGTTAGCGTCGTTCATTGCCCGCGCAGCCACGAGTATTTTCAGCACGAAACCTTTCCGCTGAAGAAGTTGCGCGCCGCAAATGTGAACGTCTGCCTGGGAACAGACAGCCTGGCGACAGTTGCCAAAAATGGAAAAGACAGCCTTGAACTCAATTTGTTTTCGGAAATGCAGGCATTTTCGCGTTCCAATCCCAGTTGTGGGCCAGATACGATATTGAAAATGGCCACCGTAAACGGCGCTCGCGCCCTTGGTTTGGCTGGAAAAATCGGCGAGCTTTCCAGTTACGCTTACGCTGACCTCATTGCCATTCCATTTGCGGGCAACATTTCTGACGCGTGCGAAGCTGCTTTGAACTTTCACGGCCGAGTCAACGCATCGATGATCGCCGGCCAATGGGCTATTGCCCCCGAACAAGCGCAGTGAAACCCTTCGAAAACGACCTCGCGGAACGCCTCGCCGCCCTGCGCGAACAAAATCTCCTTCGCCAATTGCGATGCGTGGACTCCGCCCAATCGCCTCGCATTCAAATTGATGGAAAATGGTTCCAGAATTTCTCCTCAAATGATTACCTGGGGCTCGCAAATCATCCGGCCCTGAAAGAAGCTGCCATCCTGGCCATTGAAACTTTTGGCGCGGGTTCGGGAGCGTCCAGGCTGATATGCGGCTCGCTGGCGCCGATTCACCAGCTTGAAACCGCCCTGGCCAGGTTAAAAAAGACCGAAGCCGCCATCGCTTTTTCCAGCGGCTACGCCGCCGCGAACGGTGTCATTGCCGCCGTTCTCGACAAGGATGACATCATCATTTTGGACAAGCTCGTCCACGCCTGCATCGTGGATGCCGCGAAATTGAGCGGCGCAAAGATCCGCGTCTTCGGCCACAACGACCTGGGTGATTTGGAAAACAAATTAAAATGGGCAGCCCAAAGGACTGGCCCTTCGATAAGCGGCACTCGCCGCGCCCTCGTTGTTACCGAATCCATTTTTTCAATGGACGGAGACGCCGCACCACTGCGTGAAATCGTCGCCCTCAAGGAAAAATACGGCGCCTGGCTAATGGTGGACGAGGCCCACGCAACAGGCGTTCTTGGCGGGAACGGCGGTGGCCTGATCGAAGAATTGGCCCTGAGCGACCGGGTTGAAATTCAAATGGCCACGCTCGGCAAGGCGCTTGGCGCCGCGGGCGGCTGCATTTGCGGCTCTCGCCAGTTGGTGGATTTCCTGATCAATCGCGCCCGCCCATTCATTTTCTCCACCGCGCCGGTCCCGGCCGCCGCGGCCGCAGCGACGGAAGCCATCCGTCTCGTCCAATCGCCGGAGGGAAAAGAACTGCGCCGGAAACTTGCGTCAAATATCGCGTCTTCCCAATCAGCACTGGGCCACGGGGAATCATCCTCATCCTCACTTGCCGCGCCGAAGCCGGGCGGAGGCGGGTCGTCGAACGGGAGCCCCATCATCCCCATTATCTTCGGCGATGAACAGAAAGCCCTGGACGCCGCGGCCAGACTGCGCGAAAAAAACATTTTTGTTCCGGCCATCCGTTATCCCTCCGTCGCCCGGGGCTCGGCCCGCTTGCGCATCACGTTGACGGCCGCGCACTCGCAAGAAGATATTTTTTGTCTCGTTGACGCGCTGAAAAAATTGGATATTGGAAATTGATTTTTCACGAACGATGAACCGATTTGCCCAATTGGATCGAAAATACGTCTGGCATCCCTTCACGCAAATGCGCGATTGGATGCGACGCGAACCACTGGTGATCGTCTCTGGCAAAGGCGCGGTGTTGCGCGATGTCCACAAGCGTAAATACCTCGACGCCAATTCTTCCATTTGGACAAATTTGCACGGCCACAATCACGCCAAAATCAACGCAGCCATTTCACGGCAGTTGAAAAAGATCGCGCACAGTTCCGCCCTTGGCCTTGCGAACGAGCCGGCCTCCTTGCTCGCCGAAAAATTGGTCCAGGCCGCCAATCAACAGAGTCGCGCGCGTGAGCGAGCGGTTTCAGTCGAGCAAAATCCGGCACGCTTCCAAGCCGGCCCGCGTCTGGAAAAGGTTTTCTTTTCCGACGACGGCTCGACTGCGCTCGAAGTCGCCCTGAAGCTGGCCTATGAATTTTCGAGACGGGTAAAGAAACAAAGAAAGCCAAAATTTTTATCGCTCGCCGGGGCTTATCACGGAGATACCGTGGGCGCTGTTTCGCTCGGTCACATTGATTTATTTCACAAATCCTGGGCCGGTCTTCTCTTTAACACAGACAGGGCCATGGCGCCGTATTGCTATCGGTGCCCTTTTAATCGGGCAAAACCCGAGCGCACCGATGCCCGCGAATATCGCAAGTGCAATTGGGAATGCGTCTCCAAAACGGAGCGGCAATTTTCTTCACAGAAGAAAAAAGGCAAGTCATATGCCGCATTTGTCTTTGAACCGCTCATGCAGGGCGCCGCGGGCATGATTCCACAGCCTGCAGGCTGGTTGAATCGCGTTTCAGAAATAGCCCGGTCTCACGGCGCGCTACTGGTCGCGGACGAAGTCATGACCGGCTTTGGCAGGACTGGTGACAACGGCGCCGGCCTTTGGTTCGCTTGCCAGCACGAAAACGTGCAACCCGATTTTTTGTGCCTCGCCAAAGGTTTAACCGGCGGCTACTTGCCCATGGCAGCAACGCTCACGACTCGCGAGGTGTTCGACGCATTTCTCGGAAAATATGAAGAATTTAAATCCTTCTTTCATGGGCACAGTTACACCGGCAATCAACTCGGCGCGGCCGCCGCTCTGGCCAATTTCGGTCTCCTTAGCAAATCAAATCAAGAAAGACAAAAACTGGAAAACACTTTGCGCCGCGAATTGCAATGTCTTTGGCAACTGCCGAATGTCGGCGATATTCGCCAGGTCGGATTAATCGCCGGAATTGAACTTGTAAAAAACTGGCGAACGCGCGAACCCTTTGATCTGCGCGAGCGCGCGGGAATTCGCGTTTGCGAAGCCATGGCCGCGCGCGGCGTTTTGACCCGCCCCATCGGCAACGTCATGGTCCTGATGCCCCCCTATTGTACAACGGCTGTGGAGTTGAAAAAAATTGTTTCAGCACTTCGTGAAAGCATCGAAACAATTTTTAAATAAGTGGATACCTTGAGAAACATCGCCATCCCCGACCGTCTCCGCCAAATCCGCCACGTGGCCCTGGACATGGACGGAACAATCTACCTGAACAAAACCGTCTTCGATACAACCGCACCATTCCTGGCTTTGCTGAACGAGTTGGGCATCGGCCATACTTTCCTAACTAACAATCCGTCCAAAAGCACCGCCGAATACCTCGCCCATCTAAAGGGCATGGGTATTTCAGCCACGGCCGACCAACTTTATACGTCAACTCAGGCAACCATTGATTATCTAAAAGCCAATTTCCCAAAGATCCGCAGACTTTTTGTCCTCGGGACCACCGGTCTTTGCGAAGAATTGAAGAACGCAGGCTTCGAACTCACTTCCGACGACCCCGATGCGCCGCCGGACGCCGTGCTCGTAGGCTTCGACAAAACGTTGACCTACAACCGTTTGTGTCGCGCCGCCTGGTGGATCAAACAGCAAAAACCCTACTTCGCCACAAACCCCGACCTTGTATGCCCCACGGACGAACCAACGATTTTGATTGATTGCGGGTCCATTACCGCCGCGTTGGAAAAGGCCACCGTTCGCGCCCCGCAGGCCGTGCTGGGAAAGCCCGACCCTGCGATGCTGCGCGGTATTTTGCAGCGCCATTCCCTCGCGCCAGAGAATCTTGCGATGGTTGGTGACCGCCTCTATACCGACATGGAAATGGCTCGCCGCGCCGGCGCGCTCGGAGTTCTCGTGCTCACCGGAGAAGCCACCGCCGCCGAAGCCGAGAGGCACGTTCCCAAACCCGATCTAATCGTCCCGACGCTCCAGGAACTTGGCGATATGCTGGAGCCTGGAGTCAAACATTAATTATGCAGACGGTTTCAACACCTGTAGACGGTGTGCCCTCATACGGCGTAGCGCCATTCGTCCCTTGCGCCGCTTGCGTCTTGGAGTGCGGCGGCTGGGACGCCGCTTTTGGGTCGAATGAGAAGGCCGGTTCGAATGTCGCTGTGGTTTCGAAATCGATGTCGCGCTTCGCTTGCCACCGCACTCCAAGGCCTTCCGGTGGTTCGGGCAGTTACTGGAAACACTAATTGTGCAATGAACCCTTTCCTCCAACAGCGCGCAAAAACCCTAGCGTCTCTAGCCGAAAAACCCTTGGACCTACTCGTCATCGGAGGCGGCATTGTCGGCGCTGGCATCATCCGAGACGCGGCGATGCGCGGCCTCCGCGCGGGCCTGGTTGAGCAACATGATTTCGCTTCCGGCACCAGCAGCCGGTCCAGCCGCTTGCTCCACGGTGGGATTCGCTATCTGGCACAGGGCCGTGTCGGCCTGGTTCACGAAGCCAGCGTCGAAAAAAAGATCATTCATGAAATTGCCCCGCATTTGGCCGATCCCCTGCCCTTTCTATTTCCAACCTATCGCTCCAACAAAGAATGGGTCCTCTGGCAATTAAAAATCGGCGTAAAGATTTACGACCTTCTTTGCAGCGGCAAAAACCTCGGTAACTCATCATGGCTTGACACGCGCGGAACGCTTCAACGAGCTCCCGGCCTGAGCCTGGACGGCTTAACCGGCGCCGTGCGCTATTTCGACGGGTTCACAAACGATGCGCGCCTGGTCCTGGACACTCTCCGCTCCGCCGCGCGCCATGGCGCTCTGCTCGCAAACTATTGCCGCTTCGTTGATGCAACGCACAAAGGCGATGCCTGGAAATGCGCTTTAGTAGATGCGCTGGCCGACATGACCGTTCAGGCAAAAACCATTGTCAATGCCACGGGCCCGTGGGCCGACCGCCTCCCCCATAGTCGCGTAAAGCTTCGCCTCGCCAAGGGAGTCCATCTGGTCGTAGACCGCGCACGAGTTCCCGTGACGGACACGGTCGTGATGACCGAAGGCAAACGAATTCTCTTTGCAATTCCCTGGGGCGAACGAACGATTCTCGGCACCACGGATACCGATTACAATGGCCCGCTAGATCGGATTTTCGCCGAATCCGCGGACATCTACTACATCCTTGAAATCACCAACCGCTTTTTTCCGACCGCGAACCTGTCTCAAAACGACGTCATCAGTTCCTGGGCGGGCGTGCGCCCTTTAATCGCCGATCCACACGGCTCGCCGTCCGACATCTCGCGTTCCCACCAAATCCGCAACCCCGAACCTGGTTGGTGGGACGTCGCCGGCGGAAAGCTGACGACCTATCGCCTCATGGCGGAGCAAACTTTGGATCAAATCGTCCACGTCTTGAAACGTGCCGGGCTGACGCCGGAACCAGCCCCATGCCGCACGGCGAAAGAACCTTTACTCCCGCCGACCGAAACCGCCGGCATCAGCGGCATTTTGCCGCCCGACTTCAGCCGCGATGCCGTCCGGCATTTCTGTGAAAGCGAATGGGCCGTACACCTGGACGACATCATGGTCCGCCGCACAAGCTGGCATTACTACTACAAAGACGCGCCCGCCCGTGCCCGACAAGTTGTCACATGGATGAAAGAGTTCCTGCAGTGGCCTGACGACACTGTCGCAAAAGAAATCGAGCGTTACCAGGAAATGACCCGCCAAACAGAGCAGCGCGCGCCTGCCGCGCCGTAGCAGCGGACATGAGTCCGCTCTAACTTATTTCGCAGTTACGCTGGCTGCCATCCTCCCTGGCACAGCCCGTCCTCCGTCTTTCCGATTTATATGCCACGACCGGCTGCTGTTCCTTTCCGCTCTCATTGGATCTCACTTTTGCGGAGCCCGTTGCACATTTTTTGTGTATATGTGAGTAAACGTGTAAACGGCGAAGAGATTATGCTAAAAATTCGCGTGGTTATTGGGGATTTGTGCGTTTTGAGGAGTGTAAACGGGCGGGCCTTTCCAATGGGGGGTGTGAATGGACCAGACCTTGGATTTTGGAATCTCCACTCCATGGACCGGTTAATAGGTTAATATGCCGAATCGAGGACGAGGACGACCGGTCTTCGCTAAGCGTAGGAGGGTCTCATTCGAAAACTTTATTTTTTCAAAAAATAATGCTTGTCTTTTCGATGCCAATTTTGTATTTTAAGACACGGTTTTTGTTTATGACATTGCCGCCAGTCTTCAAAAAATAGCGAAATCGCTCCCAACCAACTCCCTACTCCTCACACGATGTTTGCGAAAGAAATAATATCGCGGAAGCTCGTTGTTTTTTTTAACGGAGCTTTGATTCTCTTCCTTTCAACTCTAGCGGCAACGACCGCCCATGCTGAAAAGGCGTACGGCATCGACGTTTATGGAAACAGCGGGCTTATTAATTGGACAACTGTTAAAAATGCCGACATCTCATTTGCCTGGACAAAAGCCACGGAAGGCACCTATTACAAGGACACGAACTTTGCGAACAATGAAGTAACCGGCAAAGCTGCGGGTGTTTACATGGGAGCTTATGATTTTTGCCGGCCGGATCAAAACAGCCCTTCTACCGAGGCAAATTATTTTTGGAGCTTCGCTAAAAACTATATCAAAGACGATGGCAAGACGCTCATGCCCATGCTCGATTTCGAGACGTTCAATGGTTATGTGGGAGCGACCAGCTACGCGGATTGGTGCAATCAATGGTGCTATGACGTCCAGACAAACGCCGCCGCGGCTGGCGTAAATGTCACACCGGTTATTTATTGCAGCGCCTGCAGCGGCGCCTGCGACCTAAGCAGCCTTGACGCGGTATGGGGTGCATGGATCGCCAATTATAATGGTGAGAATCCCCAGACCGGTACACCTTGGAATGTGTGCACCTCATGCGAAGCATGGGGGCCAGGCGTTTGGAACTTTTGGCAATTCACGTCCACGACCAATGTGCCCGGCGTTCCAGGTTCATTCACTTCCGGTTATTGTGACGCGGACGTCTTCAATGGAACGACAAATCAATTGGTATCATATGTGGCAGGCTCAATCGACATAATCAGCACGCCTGCCAATACGACCGTAGCACTGGGCAGCAATGCCACGTTTAATGTGACTGCCACCACGCCCAGCAGCCCGCTAACATACCAATGGCGTTTCAATCAGGTAAACATTCCAAATGCAAATACAAACTTCTATACCGTCACGAACGCACAACTCACAAATGCCGGGGCATACTCCGTTCTGATCACCAATAGCAATAGCAGCCTTTTGACATCCCCAGCGTTTCTCTCGGTCATTGGCCCTTTGGTCAACGCGCCAAATTCCGCTCTTGATCCTACTAACATGGTTAATTGGTGGACGGGCGACGGCAATTTCAATGACATTTATGGCATTACTAATCTCTCGCCCAACGGCAACTTGTCCTTCACAAACGGAGAGGTCGGACTGGCGTTCCGTCTCGACGGCTCGTCCGCTTACCTGACCAGCGGCGGCGGAGAAATTGCCCCGCCCTGGACCATTTGCGGTTGGGTTTACCATCAAAGAGGTCGAACCGCATCCGCAGCTTTGGGCGGTGATTCCACCTATGCGCTCAAAGTCGAGCAGTGGAGCAACACCGATGAAGTGGGCATCTCCCACTCCGGCGTGGCCGATTACCTCTTTAGTCCTGCCTACACTCTGCCTCTGAACACCTGGACGCATTTGGCCATTGTCGCGAACAGCTCCACCGTTACGCTCTACGCCAATGGCGTCCAGAAAGGCACCGTCAGCGCCAGCAACTTTGAATTGCCTCGCGGCTTTTTCGGCGTCGACACTTTCGCCGGCACTCCAGACGATTACATGCTGGGCGGGATCGATGAACTTCAAATCTATACCAACGCGCTATGCGCCTCGCAAATCGCCTCCATTTACAACGCCGGCAGCGCCGGCCTCGTCCGCGCCCCCGAATTCACCAGCGTCACCGGCCCGACCAATGGCCAAATCCAGTTGAACCTGGAGGGCATGACTGGCAAGACGATTGCCATCTATTCGTCGACTGATCTTGTAAACTGGTTCTTCACAGCGAAAGCTAAAAACCCGACCGGCGCGACCGCTTATCCAGGTTCACCGACCAACAGCCAGACCTTCTACCGGGCCCAGGCGCCATATTGAGCAGTCGCACAATCCGATGACTTGCAACGCGCTACAGCGCCAGATAGGACAGCAGTGACAGTAGTGCGCAAACAGCGTCCTCGGCGACGTGACCAATCACACGGATGGACGAGGGTTTATCACTGTATATAAGTATAACACCCTTCGTCAACTCACGAACATGTACGGTGCCATGGGCGCGGCCGGAGAACAGCTTAACAACATACTACCTGTCCCTGGCCAATCAGAATCGCCCTTTGGGAATACGACCACAATCGGGCCAACCACGACCATTTTTCAAGGCAATTCTTCAACTGGAAAATGATGATGAATAAACCGACTAAATCCGAATTTAGCTTTCGCCGCTTCCTGATTCTCCTTGCGACGGTATTAGGAGCCCTGTATTTGTCCCTCAATTATACGCCACGCCTTACCGTCTTTATCTTTATTCTCATAATAGGGATATTTTTTCTAGGCATAGCCATCGCTGCATTGCGAGACGGCTATGTCAAAATCAATGCCCAAGCTAAAATTGTAACATATTCCCAATCAGATAATCCTCTCGTATTTTGGTTTTATGTATTTTTATGTTTTATCTTTGGTATTCTAATTTGTTGCCTTGGAATCTGCTTCCTTCCCGGTAAATTCAATATCTTTAGGGCGTTTTTTAAACTTTAATGCTATGCTTGTGCAAATTAGCGCAAATGCCAATTACATAGGACGTTTTCTTGACGGCGCACTTTTTGTGATATGCGGCATCGCAATATTGATCGTTGCCCCGCGCCAAATTCGACGTCGAATTGCATCCGGGAAGGTAGATGAATCAAAAGGAAAACTACAATTAATGCTAGTTTGGCCCGTTAGTTGTACAATGATCGGCTATGGTCTTTTAAAAATATTTGCCGGCTTCTAACGCAGATTCATTCTGTCCACAAAGACGGCAGTTCTCCAACCGGGAAACCATCGCAATATGACAATAATAATGGTCGAATCAAAATTTGGAACCTCGGGGTTGACTCCAGCCCAGACTTTGGCGAACCAAGTCCTTACGAATTATCAAGTGGAGTGCTGGACTTACGATTGGTTAGGCCAGGAAGGAAACGCCCTCGGAGCAGGCTTTGGCGCTGGCGCCACCAGCGGAAGCACCACAGGCAAATAGATGGTACTCATGAAGCCGGGTTCAATAGAGTTGCGCACGGTTATTAAGGAGCGTCTAATACCGCACATCCACTCGCGCGGTTTTCAGTTCGACGCACGCGAGATCCACAAGCACGACGCGTATGGTCATCTAATGCGCCGTTTTCTCCGGTGGGACGGGAACAGGCTGGAACTTCTGGATATTCAGTTCGATAAGCGCGGGCGAGCCAAATTCGTGTTCAACGTGGGTGTCGCGCCGCCTGAGGGCGTGGATGACTATCTTGGCCATCACTCGCAACTCGAAACGGATATTTCAAACATTCCGAAACATGGGCGGCTTTATGCCGGGAATGCATATTTCATGCGTTGGTTTAGCATCCCCCTCCTAAGAATCCCGTTAATCCGCACCCATCAGCCGAGGACATTGTCCAGCACGCTATTCAGCTATTTCCGCAAGCTGAGGCTTGGCTCAGGGATGGCACTGTCGGGCCGAACATCCGAGTACAAATGGGAATTGCCGGCACGCCGGCTAAGGCAGAGCGCACTCCAATCTCCAATTTCAAGCGCATCCATCTTGAATAGACGACACGGTTTGGATCGAGGGACGAGTGCACGTGATGCCGCCTCGTTTTTAGAAGCCACGCTTTTAGAAACGTATTGACCGCGAACCAGTGCCCGTTATCATGCCCTCTCGCTTTTAAGAATCTCTATACTCAAAAATGCGGAACCGGCTAATCCTGATTTTACTCGTTTCCTGGACTGTGCGAGGGCTTTTTATGGTCCTGGTTCCGGCTGGTGTCAGGTCTTTTGACGCTTTTTCGTGGGAACACCAGGCAGAGTTAATGGCCAAGGGAGGCAACCCTTATTCGACTGGACTTTTCAATTGGCCGCCATTTTGGATGATGATGTGTTTTGGCATGGCAAAGGTATCGGCGTTTCTGGGTGTTCCCTTCTTCCGCATTCTCCAATTGGTTTTGATCTCGGCGGAATCGGTCGTGATTTCGCTGACCTATTATGTCCTGCGAAACAAGGTTGGAAAGGACCTGGAGAATAAGGCGTTTTGGCTCGTCCTTTTTGGGCTGGCATTGAATCCGGTTTCAATTCTCCTGGTTTGCCAGCACTGTAACTTTGACGTATTCATGGTCCTGTGGATTCTGGCGTTTTTAATTTCGACAATGAATTTTCTGGCCGCGGGAGATAAAACAGACTGGCTGCTGTCTTGTTTGTTTCTCGGGATGGGGATTTTGACCAAAACAGTGCCACTCATTTTTGGGCCCGTTCTCCTCGCGGGTTTCAGGCGATTGGATTGGAAAACCAGGATTTTAGGCGGGTGCCTGACAATTGGGCCGGTCGCATTGGGCGTCGGAGTTATTTATGTCATGGATCCCGCGGACGTGGGTAAATGGGTTTTGGCCTATCGGGGCGAGGGCTTCTTTTTCGGCTTCCCGGGATTGATGAAACTGTTTGGGCTACTATCGCTGATGCCCATATTCCATTTTTGTTTTTACGGCGAGGGAATCGCGGTTCTCGCCCTTTCGTCGGTTTATTTCTGGAAATTAAGAAAACCATTAACGTCCGAACTCGTTTTATACACGGCTTTCGTATTATTGGCCATTCCGACTGTCGGGAACGGCTTTGGCGGACACTTTTTCTACTGGTTTATCCCTTTGTTTGTGATTGTCCTTGGAGCGTTCTGGGCAATTAAGCCTTTCAGGATTTTGTTAATCACCTTTGGAATAGTGTCCGCCGTTACATTCATAATTGAGTATGGTTTGATTGGCGCGTATGGATTCAGTTTTTTGTATTTGGCGACCGGAGCCCATGATCCTGCCGACCTTTCGTTCAAACTGCAGTCGGGCGTCTCTCAATCCGTGGCGACCGTTATACATTATCACAACCTGATAGACTCCGAAAAAGGCAACACTCTGGAGCGACTTCCCCTGTTTCTGACGATGCTGTCGGTTTTGTTCTACTCGATCTGGCTATTTGTCAGGAATGCCGCTTTTCTGGAAACCATTAAGGGAGGAATGGCCGCTCCGGAAGTCTCAGCGCGCAGCCAGCGGGACCGCAACGCAGGACAGGTGGGGATCAACGCCAGTATGTCAGGCGGGGCAAAAACTCTTAAGCCCGGCAAACGGAATAACTAATTAATAAATGCAAGGACGGTAAACGCAAAGCGCATCGCCGTAACCGTAGCGCCGGCCCGTCCGAAGTTGTCTATTTTTCGTTGGCCAGGACCTATTCCAAAACATGGATCGCGCCGGGCAACTCACGGTTGTCAAACGCGCCGCGCCATTTTCCATCGGAATTGCGGTAAGCCATGCACTGGAATCCAACCCCCTGGACCATGAAAAATTCAACTAAAAACGGCGAGGCCGCTTCGTCCGCCATCAGGGCGGCCTTATGGCCTGCGATCAGGCGGCTTAACGCGTCCCGGCACTTTCCCATTGTTGAATGTGCTATCATAGTCAATATCGCTTCCAACGACTTCTTCAATCGTCTGACTGATGCGGTAAATGGCATGGTTATCCATTCACCGGGTTGCCGTGAGATTAAGCATAGGCCGTGCCAGCAATGGAACTGCTAATAGCCCTGCTAAAAGCTATGAAATGCCCATTGCTATTTAGCTGCCGTTAGGCCTTATCAATGAGTTTGGCCGTCGCATCGAGCGCGGCTTCAAGGGATTGGATTCGGACAGGCTTGGTTAAATGAGCATCAAATCCGGCGTTTTCACTGCGTGCCACGTCATGTTCCATTCCGTAGCCGGTCAAGGCAATGCCGCGAAGCGGTCTTTCTTTGCCGAGTTCGTTCATCAAATCGTAACCATTGCCGTCAGGCAGGCCAATGTCCGTGATGAGAAGATCGAAGCTCCGTTCCTTCGCCAATGTTCGAGCCTCATGGACGCTCCCGGCGGCCACAACATCGTAGTTGCGGCGGGCCAGGAGACTGGCCAGGGTCGTGCGCGTTGGCTCGTGATCTTCCACCAACAGGATCCGAATACCCTTGGCAATCCCACCCTGCTGGACCTCTTCCAGCCCCGATGACGCCTTTGCCTTTCCATTGGTTTCGGTCGCCGTCACGAGCGGCAATTCGACCGTAAACGTCGCGCCTTTGTCGCGTCCGTCACTGGCCGCGATAATTCTTCCGGAGTGCAGCTCGGTCAACTTTTGGGAAATGCTCAGGCCCAGCCCAAGGCCGCCGAAGCGATGACCGTTAACCGATGCATGTTCGCCTTGCGCAAATGCCTTGAATATTCCGGCCAACTCATCGTCAGTCAAACCAATTCCAGTGTCGGCAATCCTTGTGAGGAGCTTGTCCCCGGCCAATTCGGTCTCCACCGCAACCTGCCCGCCTTCCGGCGTGAATTTCACGGCGTTCTTGAGCAGATTCCAAAAAATCTGTTGAAGCCGCACGGCATCGGCGAAAACGGTGTGTTGCTGGGCCTTGAGCCGCAGTTCGAGCCGCAGCTTCTTCTGGTTCATTTCCTCGCGCACCTGCGCTACCGCGTCTGTCAAAACAGTTCGCAAATTGACGAAGTGTTTCTCAAGAATAATCTTGCCGCGCGCGATTCGCGTCAAATCCAGAAGATCATCAATGAGCCTGGCTTCCATTTCTATATTTTTGCGGATCGTATTGAAATCCGCACGCACTCGCGGCGGCAAATCCCGGTTGTTCATGGCGTCGCTGGCCAGCAGCAATACCGGATTCAGCGGCGTCCTCAGCTCGTGTGATAACGTGGCCATAAAGTCGTCTTTGGCGCGCGAGGCGGCGAGCAATTCGTCGTTGGCGCGCTTTAATTGTTGCGAAACGAACTCGCGCTCTATTGCGAAGGCGATTTGCGAAGCAATGGTTTGGGCCGGCTTTAGCTCGTCCGCAACAAACACATGCGGCTTGTTGAAATAGAGCATCAATTTGCCCAGCAACCGCTTTTCAAAACTAATAGGAATAAATGCAAGCGATCGAATTCCTTCCGTTTCAATGACGGTTCTTAATTCTTCGCTCAATTCGGCGCGCGCCGTGTCTTCGATGGCAAGCGGTTGGGGCGAATCTCCTGGTTTCCAGGGTGAGTGCCCTTCAACGGCCTGGCGATATTCATCCGAAAGGCCCCGCCATGCTTTGAACCTCATTATCATGCCCTGCGAATCAGTCAAAAGGAGCGCCGCCCGGTCTGTGTCCTGGCACTGAAAGATGGTTTCCAGCGCGGCATCACAGATTTCCGACAATGACGGCGCGGAATTGACCCTGGCAACCAACGCAAAAAGGGCGTGTTGTTGTCTTTCGTTTCGTTTTCGCTCGCTAATATCGCGGGCTATCTTTGACGCGCCCACAACTTTTCCACTGGCGTCCTTCACCGGCGAAATGGTCAGTGACACATCAATCAGTTTTCCGTCCTTGCGCCTTCGGACGGTTTCAAAATGTTTCACCTGCTCCCCCTTCCGGACGCGTCCCAGAAAATCCAGTTCCTCGGGATGGCGCTCAACCGGAATCAGGACGGTGATCGGTTTGCCGATGATTTCGCCCGGTTTATATTGGAAAATCCGCTCGGCGCCATGATTCCAGCTATTGATGATCCCGTTGAGGTCCTTGCCTACAATGGCATCATCCGATGATTCAACAATGGCGGCAAACCGCTGGGTCATCAATTGCGCCAGGTTCCGATCCGTGACGTCCAACAGCATGTTTACAGCGCCGCTAATTTTTCCGGTCGAGTCACGGACAGGCGTCGGATAAGGCAAAACGTTTCGGCGCGCGCCATCGGGGCGTTCAACTATAATTTCCTGTCCCCGCACCGGTTCGCCCGTCTTCAGCGTCACCGCCATCGGAGAATCGTCCGGCGACAATTCGGAACCATCCATCCTGTACAGTTTAAACGAGCCGGACCAGATTTCCTGGCCGGCTTTTGGGTGTCGTCCCCATAATTCCGCGGCCGCCCCGTTATAAAGAGTGATTATTCCCTGGGCATCGGTCGTGTAAACGGCCAAAGGAAGATTGCGGACTACCTGCTCATAACGCTCCTGGCTCATGCGCAGCTCAGAAGTTCGGTCGCGAACGGACGCTTCGAGGCTGTTGTTCAACTGCCTGAGTGCTTCTTCAGCGTTTTTCCTCTGGGTCACTTCCAGCTCGAGCGCTACATTGGCCGCAGCCAGGGCGCGCGTCGTGCGGAACAAATCCGCAAACGCGCCAACCTTCGATTTGAGAATCTCCGGGTTGATCGGCTTGGTCAAATAATCCACGGCACCTACACCGTAACCGGTCACCATGTCCTTTTCGTCGAGAAAAAAGGCCGTCAAAAAAATGATGGGGATGTTCTGGTTTCGCTTGCGGGATTTAATGTGGCGGGCCAGTTCGAGCCCGCTCATCCCCGGCATTTGAATGTCCAGCACAATGCAGGCAAATTCGTTTTGGAGCAGCGCCAGCAGCGCGTCCTCCGCCCGCAAAGCGCGAAAGAGCCGCAGTCCCTTCACCGACTCCAGAACGCTCTCGAGGGCGTCCAGGTTCCGGCTCTCGTCGTCCACGAGCAAAATATTGACCGGGTCAAGTTCCGGCCTTCGCACTATCGTTGTGTCAGTCTCAGTTAATTGCATGCTTACTTTTGAAATTCTCGCTGCTCGAAACGTTTTCCCGTCCATGACCAATCAGCCTCGCTGGCCAAATGCGCGGCCGGCGAGGCGTCTTGAAAACGTCCTGTCCCGCGCGCATCAGGACGGATCGCCCCCACTACGTCTCTAATATTCGTTGAATTCATACCGCTCATTGGTCGCTACCGATGCAGCCAGACCCGGAGAAGCGAAACAAGCTGGTCCGTATTCACGGGTTTGGCGATGTAATCTGACGCGCCGGCTTCGAGGCATTTCTCACGGTCACCTTTCATTGCCTTGGCCGTCAGGGCCAGGATGGGCAACGCGCGAAATCTGGCGTCTTTTCGAATTTCGCGGAGTGTTTCGTATCCGTCCATTTCCGGCATCATGATGTCCATCAACACCACGCATAAATCCGGCGTGTTCTTGATAATTTCGATCGCCTGTCGGCCGTTGGTGGCGCTCAAGACGTTCATCTCGTGGTTTTCCAAAACCGTGGTCAGGGCGAAAATGTTGCGGGCATCGTCGTCCACAACCAGGGCCTTGCGTCCACGCAGCGCCTCATTGGAATTGTGGAGGCGCGCGAGCATTTCCCGCTTGGCCTCCGGCAAATTAGCCACGACGCGGTGCAGGAACAGCGCGGTTTCATCGAACAACCGATCCTGCGATTGCACATCCTTGACAACAATGCTTTTCGCCAGGGCGCGGAGTTGTTTCTCCTCTTCCGGGTTGAGTTCTTTGCCGGTAAAGACTACAACCGGCACGTCGCGCAGGGCCGGCTCGGCCTGCATTTTCTCCAATAGGGCATAACCGCTCATATCCGGAAGGCGCAAATCCAGCACGCAACAATCGAATTGAGCATCCATTAATTTTTGAAACGCCTCGCCGCCTGTGCCAACCGTCTCAATTTCAATGTCGTTGTGCGCCAGCAATTCCACGATGCTGTCTCTCTCGGTCTGGTTGTCCTCGACCACCAAAAGGCGTTTTGCGCGCGGAGCGACGAAGTTTTTGATGCGGTCGAAGCATTGTTCCAGGCCGTCCGTTGTGGCAGGTTTGATGGTGTACGAGAAAGCGCCATGTGACAGCCCGTGCTGGCGCTCTTCCTCGATCGAAATGATTTGGACCGGAATATGCCGGGTGGCCGGGTCCAGCTTGAGATTGTTCAGGACGGTCCAGCCCAGCATGTCCGGCAGGAAAATGTCCAGCGTCACGGCTGTTGGCAAATATTGCCGCGCCAGGGCGATCGCGGCGTGTCCCCGCGTGGCCGAAAGCGCTTTAAATCCCTTGTCACGCGCCAGTCCCACCAGCACGCGGGCATAGTGCGGATCATCCTCCACAATCAGAAGTACGCTGTCGCCGGATTGGATTCCGTCCCGGTCATCGGGAATATTTTCCTCGCGCGGCGCGGGCAAAACCACCGGCTGCGCTTCCGGCTGGCGCGAGATTTTCGTCGTGCCTCCGGAATACGTCAGCGGCAGATACAGCGTAAAAGAACTGCCCTCGCCCGGGGCGCTGATCAATTTAATCTCACCGCCCAGCAGCGTGGCCAGCTCGCGGGAAATGGCCAATCCCAGTCCGGTTCCGCCGTATTTGCGGCTTGTGCCGGCGTCCGCCTGCTGAAACGCCTCGAAAATCAACTTTTGTTTCTCCGGGGCGATGCCAATACCCGTATCACTAATCTCAAACGCAATGACGTTCTGGGTCTTGCTAAGGATTTTGTGATCCTGGCTCCAGCCCGAAGCCGCCGGTCCCACGTGGATGGACACATGGCCGTGGGCGGTAAATTTGAAGGCGTTAGACAGCAGGTTCTTGAGGATTTGCTGCAATCGCTTAGGGTCCGTCGTCATCGAACGGGCCAATGACGGGTCAAATTCGACATTGAATGGAAGATTCTTCGCCTCGGCCACGTGCCGGAAATTGCGCTCGACCGAGTCGCGCATGGCCGCAAAGGCCACCTCCTCGGCGTCCACAGTCACTGTGCCCGATTCGATCTTCGACAGGTCCAAAATGTCCGTAATGAGATTGAGCAAATCAGAACCGGAGGAATAAATATTGCGGGCAAACTCAACTTGCTTTCCGGAAAGGTTGCCGGCGGTATTTTCGGCCAGTTGTTGCCCCAAAATGAGGATCGAATTGAGCGGCGTGCGCAATTCGTGCGACATGTTCGCCAAAAACTCCGATTTGTACTTGGACGTGAGCGCCAGTTCCGCCGCCTTTTCCTCGAGGGCGCGCCGGGCCTGTTCCACTTCGCGGCTCTTGCGCTCGACTTCGACGTTTTGCTCAGCCAATTGGCGCGCCTTTTGCGCCAGTTCTTCGTTGGTCTGCTGCAATTCCTTTTGTTGCGACTGCAACTCCACGGTGAGCTGCTGGGATTGTTGCAGGAGGTTTTCCGTGCGCATGGTGGCTTCGATGGTGTTTAGCACGACACCGATGGATTGGGTCAGTTGCTCCAAAAATGTCAGGTGGGTGACACTAAATGGCGCCAGAGACGCCAATTCAATCACGGCCTTGGTCTGCCCCTCAAACAGGACCGGCAGCACGACAATGCTCGCCGGAGGCGCATCGGCCAGGCTGGACGCTATGCGCGTATAGTCCGACCTGACGCCCGTCAAGAGAATCCGTTCCTTTTCGAGGGCGCATTGGCCCACCAGGCCGTCGCCAACCAGAATGCGCTGCGGCTGCTCAGGCCGGGTCGCGTATCCCGCCAGCAGGCGCAACATCCACTTGTTCTCGTCGCCCACTTCCATCTGGTAAATCGCGCCTTGTTGCGCGCCAACCAGCGGCGCCAGTTCCGAAAGCAGCATCCGGCCCACCGTGAGCAAATCGCGCTGTCCCTGCAACATGCCCGTGAACTTCGCAATGTTGGTCTTGAGCCAGCCCTGCTCCTCGTTGCGCATCGTGGTTTCGCGCAGGTTGTTAATCATCGTGTTGATGTTGTCCTTGAGTTCAGAGACTTCGCCACGGGCCTCCACCGTGATGGATCGCGTCAGGTCGCCCTTGGTGACAGCCGTGGATACCTCGGCAATCGCGCGCACCTGCGTGGTCAGGTTGGCCGCCAGCAGGTTGACGTTGCCGGTCAGGTCCTTCCACGTGCCCGCCGCGCCAGGCACATTTGCCTGGCCGCCCAATCGGCCTTCCACGCCCACCTCCCTGGCGACGTTTGTGACCTGTTCGGCAAAGATGGCCAGCGTATCCGTCATGTTATTGATAGTCTCGGCCAGCGCCGCGACTTCTCCTTTGGCTTCCACAGTCAGCTTTTGCCGCAAATTTCCGTTGGCGACGGCGGTCACCACCTTGACGATGCCGCGCACCTGGTCGGTCAGGTTGGCCGCCATAAAGTTCACACTGTCGGTGAGGTCCTTCCATGTGCCGCCTACTCCGGGAACCTGCGCCTGGCCGCCCAATTTGCCTTCCGTGCCGACTTCACGAGCCACACGCGTCACTTCCGCGGCGAAGGCATTGAGTTGGTCCACCATCGTATTGATGGTGTTCTTCAATTCCAGAATTTCACCTTTCACGTCCACGGTGATTTTGCGCGAAAGGTCGCCGCGCGCCACAGCCGTCGTTACTTCAGCCACGTTTCGGACCTGGGCCGTGAGGTTTGCAGCCATCGCGTTCACCGAATCCGTCAAATCTTTCCAGGTTCCCGCCACACCCGGCACCACGGCCTGCACACCCAGGCGCCCTTCAGTTCCCACCTCGCGGGCCACGCGCGTTACTTCAGAGGCAAACGAACGCAATTGCTCGACCATCGTGTTGATGGTTTCCTTGAGCTGCAAAATTTCGCCACGCACGTCCACCGTGATTTTGCGCGAAAGGTCGCCGTTGGCCACGGCGATGGTCACTTCAGCGATATTGCGCACCTGCCCGGTCAGGTTTGAGGCCATCGAATTGACGTTATCGGTCAAATCCTTCCATGTTCCGGCGACACCGGTGACCGCCGCCTGGCCACCCAGTTTGCCTTCAGTACCCACTTCACGGGCCACGCGACTGACTTCCGAGGCAAACGAATTCAATTGGTCCACCATCGTATTGATGGTGTTTTTCAGTTCGAGAATTTCACCCTTCACGTCCACCGTGATCTTACGCGAGAGGTCGCCACGCGCCACGGCTGTGGTCACCTCCGCAATGTTACGCACCTGGCCGGTCAAATTTGAGGCCATGGAATTGACGTTATCAGTCAGGTCCTTCCACGTGCCGGCCACACCCGGCACAACTGCCTGGCCGCCCAGTTTGCCTTCGGTACCCACTTCGCGGGCTACGCGACTGACTTCCGAGGCAAACGAGTTCAACTGGTCCACCATTGTATTGATCGTATTCTTTAGCTCCAAAATCTCGCCACGCACGTCCACCGTAATCTTGCGCGAGAGGTCGCCACGGGCAACGGCAGTGGTCACTTCAGCGATATTGCGCACCTGGCCGGTCAGGTTGTTGGCCATGAAATTGACATTGTCGGTCAGGTCCTTCCACGTGCCCGCCACGCCGGGGACTGCTGCCTGGCCGCCCAAACGGCCGTCGGTTCCCACTTCGCGCGCCACGCGGCTCACTTCCGAGGCGAACGAGTTCAATTGGTCCACCATCGTGTTGATGGTGTTTTTCAGATCGAGAATTTCCCCTTTCACGTCCACCGTGATCTTGCGCGAGAGGTCGCCGCGCGCCACGGCGGTAGTCACTTCCGCAATGTTACGCACCTGGCCGGTGAGGTTGTTGGCCATGAAGTTGACGTTGTCGGTCAAATCTTTCCACGTGCCGGCCACGCCGCGCACCTGCGCCTGGCCGCCCAGCTTGCCTTCGGTGCCCACTTCGCGAGCGACACGAGTCACCTCCGACGCAAACCCGTTCAATTGGTCCACCATCGTATTGATGGTGTTTTTCAACTGGAGAATTTCGCCCTTCACGTCCACCGTAATTTTGCGCGACAGGTCTCCACGCGCAACGGCGGTGGCCACTTCCGCGATGTTGCGGACTTGTGACGTCAAGTTCGAGGCCATGGAATTGACGTTCTCAGTCAGGTCTTTCCAGGTGCCGGCCACGCCGCGGACTTCGGCCTGGCCACCCAGATTTCCTTCCGTGCCCACTTCGCGAGCCACACGAGTCACCTCGGATGCGAACCCGTTAAGTTGGTCCACCATCGTATTGATCGTGTTTTTCAGTTCGAGAATCTCCCCCTTCACGTCCACCGTGATTTTGCGGGACAAGTCGCCTTTGGCAACCGCCGTCGTCACATCCGCGATATTACGCACCTGCCCGGTCAGGTTGGTTGCCATTGCGTTGACGGAATCGGTCAAGTCTTTCCATGTGCCACCGACCCCGGGTACTTCGGCCTGGCCGCCCAAAATGCCTTCGGTGCCCACTTCGCGGGCCACGCGGGTCACTTCTGAGGCGAACGAGTTCAATTGGTCCACCATCGTGTTGATGGTGTTTTTCAGTTCGAGAATTTCGCCCTTCACGTCCACGGTTATCTTGCGGGAAAGATTGCCCCTGGCAACGGCAGTCGTCACCTCTGCGATGTTACGGACTTGAGACGTCAGGTTTGTGGCCATGGAATTGACGTTGTCGGTCAGGTCTTTCCATGTCCCCGCCACGCCGGGAACCATCGCCTGGCCGCCCAGTTTGCCTTCCGTGCCCACTTCGCGCGCCACGCGCGTCACTTCCGAGGCGAACGAATTTAATTGGTCCACCATCACGTTAATGGTGTCTTTTAATTCCAGAATTTCGCCCTTCACGTCCACGGTAATTTTGCGGGAAAGGTCGCCGCGCGCCACGGCCGTGGTCACTTGAGCGATGTTGCGGACCTGCGCCGTCAGGTTGGAGGCCATGGAATTGACATTGTCGGTCAGGTCCTTCCACGTGCCGGCGACGCCGGGCACAAATGCCTGGCCGCCCAGCCTGCCTTCCGTGCCCACTTCACGCGCCACGCGCGTCACTTCCGAAGCAAACGAACGCAGTTGTTCCACCATGGTGTTGATGGCTTCCTTGAGCTGCAGAATTTCTCCGCGCACGTCCACGGTGATTTTCTTGGACAGGTCTCCGTTAGCCACCGCAATCGTCACGTCGGCGATATTACGCACTTGCGCCGTCAGGTTGCCGGCCATCTGGTTCACCGATTCTGTCAGTTCACGCCAAACACCCGAAACTTTCTTTACCTGCGCCTGGCCGCCCAGCTTGCCTTCGATACCGACTTCGCGCGCCACTCGAATAACTTCCACGGAGAAACCGGCGAGCTGTTCCACCATGCCATTGACCAGTTTTGCGGTGCGCAGATATTCGCCCTGGAGCGGCTGCCCGGCAATTTCCAGCGGAACCGATTGGGACAAATCGCCTTTTGCCACCGCGCCAATCACGCGCCCCATTTCCAGTGTGGGTCGCGAAAGATCATCCGCCAGTGAATTGACCGCTTCCACGGAATCGGACCAGCCGCCCACGGCATCGCCCACCGGCAGACGTTCGTTGAATTTTCCCTTCCGGCCGATTTCATTTCGCAATCGGTTCAAAGAATTGCCAAACCGCTCCGTCTTTCCCACGACTTCATTTAACGTGTCCGCAATCTTCCCGTCCAGGCCGGTCAAATCTCCGGGCATCCGCGCAGAAAAATCTCCGTTGCGCAAAGCCATCAACGTGGCGAGAAGCCGCCGCTTGAAGAGATCATCGCCCAGCCCGTTGCCATTTTGATTTCGATTGGAAGTTGCTTTTGTTCGTGCCGCTAAATCTGTTTCTGTGTTCATGTTCTTTACAAAAATCCCAACAAAGAATTTCGCCCTGCTTTTCACCCATTATTCCCATTCGCGAGGCGCGAAATCCAGAGTAGCCTGTGACTTCTGACCGTGTAAAAACTTGAGCAAGCCAGCCATTATGGCAGAAAATATGCCAGTGGATTTTTTGCACGATTTGGCCGAAAATCATGGAAATGGAAATGCTTTCAACCGGAAAATCATTTGCAATTTGCAAATCGCTTTGCAAAGTGCATTAAAATGTTTGAATATTCGATGGCTTTAAATGCAGGTTCAGAGGCATATCGAAATGGTTTAAAAACGGTTAAAGGTATATGGCGACAGAATTTACAATTGACGGGATGACCTGCGGCAACTGCGCGCGGCATGTAACCGATGCCATCCAATCTGTCTCTCAGGTTAAAAGCGCCATCGTCTCGCTTGAGCGGCAGAACGCCGTGGTTCGCTGGAACGGCCCGGAGAACGTTCCTGCAGTGCTGCACGCGGTCCGAAACGCCGGCTATGAAGCACGCGAAACGACAGGCGCGACCCATGCAGCCCATACCAATTGGCAATGGGCATTGTGGGTCGGAATTCTCGTGACGGCGGTTTTGATGGCCGGGGATTGGATTTCCAACTTCGGAAAGCACCACTGGTTTCAGTGGATGTCCTTCGCTTTGGCGGGCATTGTCCAGTTTTATTCCGGCGCGCAGTTCTATCGCGGCGCCTGGCGGCAACTAAAGATAGCCAGCACGAACATGGATACGCTAGTAGCTCTGGGTTCCACGACGGCATTCGTCTACAGCGCGTGGGTTCTCATCAGGGGTGCCGGTGGTCATTTGTATTTTATGGAGGCTGCGGCCATTATTACTCTTGTCAGCCTCGGCCATTGGATTGAGGCCCGCGTCAGTGACAGAGCCGGCAGCGCCATGAAATCCCTGCTGAATCTTGCTCCGCAGACGGCCCTATTACTCTTTCGCCAGCCGGAAAGGATCCATGAAGTTCCGGTTTCCGAATTGCGGACCGATGATGAAATCGTGTTGCGGCCCGGTGACCGTATTCCGGTTGACGGGACCGTGGTCGAAGGCGAATCGTCCGTGGACGAATCCGCGCTCACCGGAGAATCCAGGGTGGCAGAAAAGAAGACGGGCGGCCAGTTGTTCGCGGGAACGGTAAATCTGAACGGCCGTCTCGTGATGCGCGTGACGGCCACCGGCGAGGAAACTGCCCTGGCACATGTCATCGCCGCCGTGCAACGCGCCCAAACCAGCCGCGCCGAAATTCAACGTCTCGGCGATCGCGTCAGCGCCATCTTCGTTCCAGCTGTGGTCCTGGTCGCATTGGGAGCCGGCCTGTGGTGGGGCATGGCGCCCGCATCCGCGCACTCAGTCCATCATTTGCTCGGCCGCGTTCTTTGGCAGACTCACGCCCCGACTGGAGTTGCCGCCGGCTTCATCATCGCCTCGGCCGTGTTAATCATAGCCTGTCCCTGTGCCATGGGATTGGCCACTCCCGCCGCGATTATGGCTGCCGCAAATGCCGCCGCCCGTCGCGGAATTTTGATCCGGGATGGCGTCGCTCTCGAAAAAGCCGGCCGAATTACTGCCATAGTCTTCGACAAAACTGGAACGCTGACCATTGGCCGTCCGGAGGTCGCCAGCACTTTGGAAATGCAGCAGGCGCGGTTTAAGCCGCAGACTCTCGCTGCGGCTTTGGCGCGGGATTCCTCGCATCCGCTGAGCCGGGCTCTTGCCGGCCTGGCTGCGGAGACAATTGAACTTGATAATTGGGGCGAGATCGGCGGGTCCGGCATCGAGGCCAGGGTCCGGCACATTCCGGGCACAGTCCGCCTGGGCTCGCTCCGCTGGCTGGCTGCAAACGACGTCGATTTGTCCCGAGCCGAACAATTTATCGCCAAATGGACCGCGCTCGGCGCGAGTATCACCGGGCTGGCTGTCGATAAGAATCCCCTGGCGTTCTTTGCCATGTTGGACATTCTCAAACCGGATGCCGTGAATGTTGTCAAACAGCTTCGCGGGCAGGATCTCAAAATCTTCATGGTGACCGGAGACACTGCGCGCACGGCCGCCAGCATCGCGGCGCAGGCCGGCATACCGGAAGACCATGTTTTCGCAGAAGTGCAACCCGCCCAAAAGGCTGAATTTGTGGAAAAATTGCAGGCGGGAGGCGAACGCGTGGCTTTCGTAGGCGACGGGATTAACGATGCCCCTGCCCTGGCCCAGGCCAACCTCGGAATCGCTGTCAGCCGCGCCAGCGATATCGCCCGCGAATCGGCGGATATCGTCCTGATCAAGTCCGAAATCACCGGGGTACCCGAGGCCCTGGCTCTGGCGCGGGCCGCCCTGCGAACCATCAAACAGAACCTGTTTTGGGCCTTTTTTTACAATTCCATTGGCGTGCCGCTTGCTTCTTTGGGATTCGTAAGTCCGATATTATGCGCCGCCGCCATGGGTGTATCGGACCTGATAGTCATAGGCAACGCTATGCGTCTGTTGCGGCGGAAGGATTGGGTTTAAAATCAGGCACGGGACGCCCTGAAAACTCCGGCAAATGGCATTCGCCAACCGTGAGTGCCAAAAATTCTATGTAGAATTTCATAATGAGTTGGTGGACGTATCAACAGTTGCGCATCGGCAGTCCAAAAACAAGACTAGCCGTGGTGGAGAAATTGTCTCTTGAATACAGCGCGACCGCAGTTGGACCGCTGATTTTTGCCCTAAAAGACAAGAATCCGGATGTCCGCTGCCTGGCAGCGCGCGCTTTGCTGCGCTATAACGATCCCAAGGCCGTCGAACCACTCATCACGATTTTACGGGATCAGGTTCCCCTGGCGCGGGCCGCCGCGGCCGAAACCCTCGGCCGCCTCGGCGACACCAAAGCAATTCCAGGTCTCGTTGCGTTGTTGCGCGACGTCGACCCAATTGTCCGCGGCATCTCCGTGCGGGGCCTCAACCGGCTAGGATGGAAGCCAGCCTCCGAGCCGGATCGCGTCCTCCAAATTCTGGCCATGGGCAATCTTCAGGAACTTGTGTCCATGGGACCCGAGGGCGTCGGTCATCTCCTGGAGACCGTACGCAACGGCACTCCAAACAAACAGTATGCCGCCGTCAAAGCCCTCGGCCAGGTCAGCGACAGCCGCATCGTGCCGGCCATGCAGGAGGCGCTTAAGAAAAATATCCCGGCCGTGCGCGCCGCCGCCCTCGGCGTCCTGGAACGAATTGCGGACCCCCTAACATTTTCAGGCGTCGAGCCCTTGTTGCGTGATGAATCGCCCGTCGTCCGGAACGCAGCCGTCGAAGCCGCCACGATGTGCGGCGGCCGCAACGCCGTGCCCTCGCTCCTCAAATCTCTCAAGGACCCGTCGTGGGAAGTGCGCCAGTCCGCCGCCAAAGCGCTCGGCGTTCTCGGGGACAGTTCGGCGGTCGAAGGATTGTGCCAAATCATTCAGGACCCGGACCGCGATGTGCGCGAAAGCGTCATCTTTGCTCTTGGCGAGTTGGGAGATCCCCGCGCCATCCAGCCGCTCGTGCTCGCCTTGTTGGACGCCGAAAACACTGTCCGCAACGGCGCGTCCGCCGCGCTTTATAAAATTAACCGGCGATGGGATGAATCGGAATCGGCCCATCGAGCGTTGCCGAAAATCAAGGCCGCGCTCAAACACAACGATTACTGGGTTTGCCACGCTGCCTCAAAGCTGCTGGAACAGTTCCGGATTGACGTCAATAGCCTTCAGGGTGACACGGCGATGGTGAAATTGGCCATGAAGTCGGGCCCCTCGCCGGTTTATGCCCTGTTTGCGGACCTGCTATTTGACCGTGACCGCGACCTGCGCCTGGCCGCCGCAGTGTCCCTGGGACGCTTGCGTGACAAAAGCGCCACCGCCATTCTGTCCACGGCCTCCCGCGATCCCGATTACTCCGTCCGACAAGGCGCTCTGTCTGCGCTGACGGCCCTGGAATGATTTGAAGCGATATGACTAACGGCATGTTACATCAGATTTTGTTCGTAGATGATGATTCAGACTTTCTGCTGACGCTCCGGGATCTGTACGAAATGATGAGCGAACGCACATGGCAAATCCACTCCGCCACGTCCGCCAATCAAGCGCTGGAAATCCTCGATTCCCAGAGAATTGATCTGGTGGTCGTGGACGTGAACATGCCCGTGATTGACGGCATCCAGCTCATCGGCATCCTTCAACGCCGCCATCCCAAGCTGAAACGGGCGGTGCTCACCGGCCTGGCCACACCGGAAAAACGGGCAGCCAGCCTGGCAAACGGCGCGGACCTGTTTATTGAAAAGGCAACCTCGCCCGAGGGCTACAAATCCATTTTCGCGATGCTCGGCGAGCTTTTGCAATGGGCGCCGCGCGAGGGATTCCAAGGCGTGCTCCGAAAAGTCGGTTTGCAGGACGTCATCCAAATGGAATGCCTGGCGCGCAATTCATCCATCCTCGAAGTCTATAATCAAAATGTGCTGGGCCGCATTTACATTGAAGACGGCCAGCTCGTCCACGCCGTTGCCGGCGAAATTATTGGAGAACCGGCCTTGTATCGACTGCTTTCACTGCCCGGCGGTTCCTTTGAGCTGGCACAGTTTGAGGCGCCGCCGGAAAAAACATTGGCTGGCCAATGGGAAATGCTGCTGATGGAAGCCGCCCGCGTAAAAGATGAAAACGCGGCGCACGGCAAAACCGACGAAACGAAAACCGATGCATCAGCGCCGTCGAAAACTTCGGCCCGCCTTGAAGGCTCATTGGTTTGTACTCGCGCCGGTGAAACGCTTTTTGACGCCGTGGGTGACGATTCCAATCCGCATATCGACTGGCTCAAACAAATGGAGCAACAGGCCCTGCAATTCGGCGAGATCCTGCCGTTGGGCGGATTTGATCGCATGGAAACCGAACTCGCGGAAGGCCGGGTCATTGCCCTCTCCCGCGCCAATAAATTGGTCTTCGTCCGCGTCTCGACCACCCTGGGAAGCAAATGAACGATCTCCTCAATCAATGGCTGGACTCCCGCCTATCGGTTCCGGGCATGCTGGCCTGCGGCGTCGCCCCGGCCAACATGTTGGACTCAGGCGTGGGCTCCGACAATGCCAGTGGATTTTGCCGCAGCACCGATGCGAATTTTACCGTTAGTCAGATGGCTAAAGTTCTCCAACTTCTGCAGGATACCCCAACCGCGCCTGACACTGACATTTCAGCACTCAAATGGCGCACCTGGACCTTCACCAATGGCAAAATACGCTCCGCCATCCGGCCCGACGGCTGGCTCTTCGCCGCCGTCGTCCTCGCCAATTCCGACGCAGCCCAAATTCTCGACCCGCTAACCGAAGAATTTCTCGCCCTTAAAGCGGCGGAGTAGGCAATCGTTGATACGTTAAAAGGTTAAAACGTTGAAACGTTGAAGCGTGATTTGGAAAGGCGGAAGTGCCCTTCCGCCAGGGACGTGCCACCGGGATGTTCGGTGTTCGGTGTTTTTCAACATTTACGGCGAAATGAACGCATTCACATCTCTGCCCACACTTGTAGTGACTCCAAATGTGAAGGACCCGAATGCCCGAATTGTAAGAACTGATTAAAACTCGGGCTCCGTTTGTTCTTGAAATTTGCGGTCCTCTCAGCTATACCATGACCGGAACAGAAGTTGATCTTTTGCCTTTTTCCGTCACACGCTAAGGGCTATTGATTTTCAAACGAGGAATCCTATGCAAGCTGCATTTCGGGCAATCATTTTCGTTGCCAGCGCGTTGGTGTGGTTCGCCACACCGCTGGTAAATCATGAAACTGAAGCCCAAACCATATCTGCAGTTGGCGCGGCCAATCCGCAGTCGATAGAACCCACCGACCGTGAAATCGCACACCAGCGCGGCCTTGCGTTGGCACAGATTCGAGGGCTCCACGCGCGGTTCGCTCTCTCGAATCGGGAGATTGTGCGGATACCCGATTCCTCATTGCAGACCATGCTTTGGCAAGTCGCGCATCCGAACCTTGACCCTCATGCGGCCGCCAACCGGTTTCGCCTGCTCAAATTGCGCGATGAACACGGGCAAATCCCGACTAACGCCTGGCTCGCAGCCGCTCAACAGCGGGCGCAAATCGTCTCTCATTCAAGGTCGGCGGCCGTAAATAATCTGTTTCCGCCTTCTCAATCGGGCGGTTCCGGTTCTGTCAGGCCGAATATCGCCGGCATCGAATCCTCAGGCTGGACCTGGCTCGGACCCGGAAACATCGGGGGACGCGTTCGGTCCATTCTTGTTCATCCCACCACCAATAGCATTATGTGGGCGGGCGGCGTGGATGGCGGTGTCTGGAAGACAACCAACAGCGGCGCAAGCTGGTTTCCGCTCGATGATTTCATGGCGAATCTCGCCATCTCCTGCATGGTAATGGACCCCACCAATCCAAATGTTATCTACGTCGGCACCGGAGAAGGAATGTACAATCAGGATTCCGTCCAGGGCGACGGTATCTTCAAGACAACCGACGGCGGCGCGACCTGGACGCAACTGGCGTCCACGGCCAACAGCTCTTTCTTCTATGTCAACCGCCTGGCCATCTGCCCGACCAACGACCTCATCCTCCTGGCCGCCACCCGGAACGGCATTTTCCGTAGCACCGATGCCGGCGCTGATTGGACCCAGATCAATAGCACAGAAACATTGGACCTGCAGTTCAATCCCACAAACGGCCAATGCATCGCATCAGGATGGAATGGGGGAGCATTTTATTCGGAGGATGCGGGCGTAACCTGGTCGGCCGCGAGCGGTCTGCCATCACCGTCGGGCTTTATCGTGGGGCGCGTGGAACTGGCCTATGCCCCAAATAATCCCCTGATTGTCTATGCATCCGAAGACAATAATTCCGGGGAAGTTTACAAGTCCGCCGACGGCGGACAGACGTACGGCCTAGTCAATACCGGCAACAATTACCTGGGCGGCCAGGGATGGTACGACAATTGTATCTGGGTTGATCCGATCAATCCCAACACATTGGTTGTGGGTGGCCTCGATATTTGGCGAAGCACCGACGGAGGAAATACGCTCACGGACATTGGTGGTTACTCCGGCAGCATCCATCCGGATAACCACGCCATCGTCAATATCCCCGGCTACAATGGCAGCAGCGTCCGAACCGTGTTTATTGGAAATGACGGCGGGATATTCAAAGCGACGGACATTGTAACAGCCTCATCCAGCAGCGGCTGGACGACCCTCAACAATAATCTGGGTATCACCCAGTTTTATGGCGGTGCCGGCAACGCGACCAGCGGCACCATCGTAGCCGGCGCCCAGGACAATGGCTCAGACCGATATACACCCGCCGACGGCGCCAATGACTGGAACATGTGGTATGGCGGTGATGGCGGCTTTTGCGCCTCAGACCCCACTGACCCGAATTATTTTTACGGTGAATACACTTACCTCCAAATGTATCGCAGCACGGATGGAGGCGTCTCGGCCAGCTCTATTTATTCCGGCATAAGCGATGCCGGCGGAGCCGAAGATTATGATCCGGGCGAAACCAACGATAGCAACGCCAATTTCATCGCGCCCTTCATCCTGGACCCGAACAACCCGAACATCATTTTGGGCGGCGGCATGAGTCTCTGGATCAGCACCGATGTGAAGGACCCAACGCCAGCCTGGACTGCAATCAAAGCCAGCATCGGTACGCCGGTGAGCGCCATCGCGGTTGCGCCCGGCAATTCCGATATTATCTGGGTCGGCTACGACGACGGCTCCGTTTATCTCACCACCAACGGCACGTCCGGAAGTCCCACCTGGTACCAGGCGAATCTCGGCAATCCCAATTTGCCGGCCCGCTATTGCGCGCGCATCACCATTGATCCCCACAATTCCAGCACCGTTTATGTCAGCTTCGGCGGATTTAGCAGCGGCAACGTTTGGCGCACGACCGATAATGGAGCTGATTGGACCGACATCGCCGAAGGATTGCCCAGCGCCCCCGTCAACTCCCTCGTCATCAAGCCCTCCGACAGCAGTTCGCTCTACGCGGGCACTGAAGCAGGCGTTTTCGCCAGCGCTGACGGCGGTGCGACGTGGTCCGCGTCCAATGATGGTCCGGCGAATGTTTGCGTGGACGAATTGTTCTGGATGGGCGATACTCTGGTCGCGGTCACGCATGGCCGGGGCTGTTTTTCCATCGTCGTCCCGTCCGACACGCTGTTCGTCACTCCTGGAATTGGTTTCACTTCGAGCGGGACCGCTGGCGGGCCGTTCAGTCCAACGGCCGGGACGCTTATCCTGACCAATGTCGGAGCTACCTCACTGCAATGGAGCCTCATCAACACCTCATTCTGGCTGAACGTATCGTCCAGCGGCAGCTCACTGACAGCCCACACCAGCACCATCGTAACTGCCAGCTTGAATGCCGCCGCCAATTCTCTCCCAATAGGCACTTATTCCGCCAGCCTGCTCTTTTCCAATCAAACCACCCACGTCACGCAAACCCGCGCCTTCACGCTGACGGTAAAGTCATCCGAACTCGTCCAAAATGGCGGTTTCGAAACGGGCGACTTCACCGACTGGACGTTCCTCAAGTCCGACGGCTATGACTATGTTGACAACGGCTCCGCAACCAAGGACACACCTCATTCCGGATCTTATTTCGCTGCCTTCGGCAATTATTCCGCCGATGGCATTTGCACTATTTCCCAAACGCTGCCGACGACGCCGGGGACTTTCTACTTGCTATCCTTCTGGTGGGAAAACAGCTATCAAGGTCAAGATGCTCCCCCAAATGAATTAAAAGTGGTCTGGAATGGAACGATTCTGATGGACCAGGTTAGCGCATATATCGCCAACTGGACCGACCAACGCTTTATCCTGACAGCCACAAATTCCAGTTCAACCCTCTTGTTTGGCGCCAGCGACGATAATTGGTTTGTCGCCCTTGATGACGTCAGCGTGGTCCCGGTTCCGCCCCCGGTATATCGCGTCTTATCGGCCACGAACAACCAGCTTCAATTCTCCTGGAATGCGGTCACCGGCCTCATCTATCAAGTGCAGTACACGACCAATCTCCTCTCAGGCGCCTGGCTCAACCTGGGCAACCCCATTACGGCCACCAGTTCCACCATCATCATGACCAATACCATCGGACCGGACCGCCAGCGCTTCTACCGGACGATGATTTCGCCATAAACGGAGAATCAACTCATCCTCGACGCGGCGAGCGATGACTCCCTTTTGCGGAGCCCATTGCGCATTTTTTGTGTATACGTGAGGAAACGTGTAAACGGCGAAGAGATTAAGCTAAAAAGTGAGACTTTGATTTTAGAGCGCACTGACGTGACGCTACGCGTTCCGAAAATTCGAGGACGAGGACGATTCCCCCACCCCGGCCGTTCGTTTAATCAAAAGGGGCGTGTCAGGGTTTTGCGATTTAACGAGGGTATAAGAAACTCTAAACGAATTTTATTTGGGGCTAAACAAGCGTTGGTTCAATAGTGAATGCGAGGTTTTTTTCTAAACGAGTGGTTTGAGGTTTTTCGGGTAGAAATTGGGTTTTGATTAGCGTTTATTTAGGGGTTGCTAAAGCAAATGGCGTTGAAATGTTGAACGGTTGAAACGTTAAAACGGCCCGGGAACTCCTCGCACAAAGGCCGGGAAGGATTCGAAGAATGCAATGCATTTCTAACCACGGATGAACCCCGATACACACGGATGAAATGCTTTCTCACGCACCCATCGTTCGCAAATGGCTACGGAGGGCAGGAAGGCCGCATCCGCCGTCGCTGTGGAGCTTTCCACCTTCGTCAAACGTCAAACTATGATCTCTCTTTCCCGCATTCGGTCGATTCTGTTTATTCTGTCTAAAACTCGATCAGCGACCTGAATCCGACTCGACGGCGGATTGAAGGCGTTTTGACAAATCCAAGGCGGATGCCAGGGCGGATGCCAGGCGCGGCGCGCCTTTGATTCGACTTGAAGCGGGCTGCTTGTTGAGTGCCTTCTTCGCCAGTCTAACGTCGCGTTGAAGCAATGCGGCGTCGCGCTCAATTCGCCTCAAGACTTTCTCCCGCCTCTTGTGGACCGCTAATTTGTCAATTTCTTCATTCAGCGACCGGATGGTTCGCCGCACCTGCCATACGGCAACTTTTACGGCTGCGTCGTATTCCACATTGCCGGATTTAATCTTAATACTCCGGATGAGTTCACCCAGGTTTTTGATGCCGGGCAGTTTATTCCACACGGGATCCAATGTGGCGTCCGAACCGGGCGTGGCCCGGTTTGTCAGTTCCAAACCGCTCTTCGAGCTGTGTCGTCCATTTAGGATAAGTTCCATTTAACAATAGAATCATCTAAGTAAGCATTTGTCAATGCCGGGGGATTCCAAAACGCATCCGCCTGCCCCAACCTACGACTCGGCAGGCGCGGGCGCAAATTCAAAATGAGGAAGGCACCGGTAAACGCAGATGATGAGTGAGGAAGGCAGGAAAGCAATGATTCCCTTTTCCGTTTATGAGACTACAACCCCTTTTCCCGCATTCTTGCCACCCATCACTGCGCCGAATAATATTCCGGACACGACATTCATGACCGACATCGCCGAAAACCGCGCTTTCAATTGGTTCACTCCTTCGCGTTTTGCCCTTCTGCTTGGCTTGCTGGCCTTCGCGTCTTTTCCGCAAGTGGTGTTGGGAGTACAAACGTTCATCGCGCGGGACTATGGCTTTTTTGCGTATCCACTGGCGTATTTTCAGAAGCAGTGTTTCTGGCACGGCGAAATTCCGTTTTGGGACCCGTACAATTTCTGCGGCACTCCTTTCCTGGCGCAATGGAACACGATGCCGCTGTATCCGCCGTCGTTAATCTACCTGCTGCTGCCGCTGACGTGGTCGCTGAGTTTTTTCTGCCTGCTGCACTTATGGTTTGGCGGCCTGGGCATGTATTACCTGGCGCGGCGCTGGACCTCGAATGATTTCGCCGCTGCATTTGCCGGAACGGCGTTTTCGTTCAGCGGCATGACCCTCAATTTGCTCATGTGGCCAAGCCACACGGCCACGTGGGGCTGGATGCCCTGGGTGGTGCTGGCGGTTGAAGGCGCCTGGAGCGACGGCGGGAGAAAGCTATTCATCGCCGCCATAGCCGGCGCGCTACAAATGCTGGCCGGCGGACCGGAAATCATTTTCTTCACGTGGCTGCTTTTACTCGCCCTATGGCTTCAACAATTGGCAACACCCGCTCCCTCACCAACCGCCGCTAAGCTATGGCCCGGCAGGCGGTCGGGGCTCGGTTGGTCCAGATCTCCCGCTCCATCATGGTCGGGGCTCTGTTGGCGATTCCCGGCCATTGTCGCACTGGTCGCCATGATGGCGGCGGCACAGTTGCTTCCTTTCCTGGATTTGGCGGCGCATTCGGAACGGCATGCCGGCTACGCGGACCTGCGCTGGTCCATGCCGGGCCACGGCTGGGCCAATTTTCTGGTGCCGATGGCTTTCGGCTCCGTGCACGGCGAGGGAATTTTCTTTCAGACCGGCCAGGGATGGACGTCGTCATATTATTTGGGCATAGCAACGCTTTTACTTGCACTGCTGGCGATTTGGAAATGCCGCGATCGGCGGGTTTGGCTGCTTATCGCCGTCATCGTCATTGGCGTCGTCTGCGCGCTGGGCCCGAATACTCCGATATTTCCCGCCGTACGAAATGTGATTCCGCAACTCGCTTTTATCACGTATCCGGTCAAATACCTCCTCCTGGTGACTTTCATCACGCCGCTGTTGGCGGCGCGCGCTCTGGCAGAAATTCAGAAGCAGAGACGCGAAATCATGATCATTGCGAGTATCCTGCTGCTGTTGATGGCCAGCGTCATGATTTGGGTATCGGGAGGTTCGATGCCCGGCGCAGACGGCCATGCAGCGGTATTGAACGGCGCCAGGAGAATGTTTTACCTAGTATTGACGGCACTTGTCCTTTTTATTCTTGCGCGCGATTCTGAAACGCCATTCTTTAGGATAGCGACGTTGCTCCTCATGGTGCTCGCGTGGCTTGACGTTTTGACGCATGAACCATCCCAAAATCCGACGGTACCACCGGGCATCTATCAGCCACGCATGGCGCGCGCCGGCTTGACGATGGACCCGCAGCCCGACCTGGGGGGCTCGCGCGCCATGGTTTCACCAAAGGCGTTCATGCAATTCATCGATTTGGCCCTGCGCGATCCGGCGAAAAATTACCTGGCCAAGCGGCTGGGATATTGCGCCGATTGCAACCTGCTCGACGGCGTGCCCAAGGTGGACGGTTTTTTTTCGCTCACACCGGGTCAGTTTGACGGCGTGGTCTCTCTCATTTACGGCGCGACGAATGACTTTCCCCGCCTCGACGATTTTATGGGCGTTTCCCAGATGACAGCCCCAGACGAAATTTATCATTGGTCGCCGCGAAAGACGTTTTTGCCGCTGTTGACGGCCGGCCAAACCCCCATTGTGATGGATGACTGGAACGCACTGCATCTGCTGTCGAACAGCAATTTCGACGGGAGCAAAATGGTTTTTATCGCGCCGGAAGACAGGCCCTTCGTATCAGCCAAAAATTCCGCTGCGGCGCGCATTTTGAGTTCAAAGTTCCAAAATTCGAGCGTCGAAATCGAAGCCGACTCCCCTGCCCCGTCCGTTGTGGTCGTAGCACAGACGTTTTATCACGACTGGCGGGCGTCAGTGGATGGACAGAATGTTCCCCTGCTCCGTGCGAACTATGCGTTCCAGGCCGTTGCGATTCCGCCGGGCAAACATGAGATCGTTCTGCGTTATGTGGACCGGGCCTTTGAATTGGGGGCGCTGATTTCCATTGCGGCATGGGTTGGGTGTTTGGCGGGGGTGACAGCAACGTGGGGATCGCTGCGAAACCCGTCAAAAAATTAAGTTCTTTTTTAACTTTTTTAAGTCTGATAGCGTCTTAATTTCCCAATGACATCACACAGCCGTTCTTTTATCAAAATCGCACTTTTGGCGGGTATCACCTCCTTCGCTGTTTGTTCCTGTTCCAACTCGCCGAACCAGGCGCGCGAAAACAATCGTCAAACAAATCCGCCGACGGCCCGGGAAGCGACCCTATTGGATGCCGATTGGCGGTTCCATTCGAATGATATCGCTGGAAATGACGCCGCCAAGCCGGCCTACGATGACGGCCAATGGCGGCAAATCAACGTTCCGAACGATTACGTGCAGGAAGGAACGTATGACCGTCACAATGTCCGGAACCACGGCTATCTCCCGTTTGAACCGGCATGGTATCGCAAACACTTCACGATTCCCGCGTCCGACCAGGGCAAAATCCTGCGGCTTGATTTCGACGGCGTTTTCCGTGACAGCCGGGTCTGGCTTAACGGTCAATTTTTAGGAGAGCATCCGAGCGGTTACACGCCTTTCTCTTATGACATTACTCAAATCGCAAAACCCGGCGCGGAAAATGTCATCGCCGTGCGCGTGGATCCCCGCCAATTCGAGGGCTGGTGGAATGAGGGCGGCGGCATTTACCGGCACGTGCGCCTGACCATCCTGCCGGCGTTGCACGTCGCGAAATACGGAACGTACGTCATGTCTACCGTACCAGGCGGCGACGAGGGCAAGGACGAAGCAGCCGATTTGGTCATTCAAACCGCCGTGCAAAACGAGCAGTCGGAAGCGGCCAATTGCCAGGTCCTTTCGGAAATCATTGCGCCGGACGGCAAGGTCGTAGCGTCCGCCAAATCCGATTTAAGCGCGCCCGCCAATGACGAAGGCCACGCCCAACAGGAGACCTTGATTAAAAAGCCGGAGCTATGGTCGATTGAATCGCCAAACCTTTATCAATTGCACACGACGATTTTGCAGGATGGCGCGCCAGTGGATGTGACGACGACGACATTTGGAATCCGGACCATTCGTTATGACGCCGATAAGGGCTTCTTCCTGAATGGGATGCACGTGGAGATACAGGGAACGGCAAACCACCAGGACTTTGCGGGAGTGGGCATCGCGGTGCCGGACAGTTTGCAGGCCCGGCGCGTGGAGCAGTTGAAACGCATGGGCTGCAATGCCTGGCGCACAGCGCACAATCCGCCCAGCGACGCGTTACTGGACGCCTGCGACCACATGGGAATGATGGTCATGGATGAAAACCGGCATCTCGGCGATGCCGAAACTCCGAAGTCGCCGTCCGGAACCACCTGCACGAATTTTTCCGAACTCGACACGATGATTCTGCGCGACCGCAATCATCCGAGCATCATCATGTGGTCCATGTGCAATGAAGAGAAGCTGCAGGGCAAGCCAGAGGGGGCGCAGTTACTTTCGATGATGATGCAGGAAGTGCATCGCTTCGACACGACCCGCCCGATCACCTGCGCGATGAGCGGCGGCTGGCTCACCAACGGAATGGCTGACGTGGAAGACATCGTGGGCATCAATTACAGCACCCAGGTTTATGACCAGGTCCACCGGCGCTATCCGCAAAAGCCGCTATTTGGAAGTGAAGACACCAACGAAAAGACTACGCGCGGCGAATATGCCGATGACCGGGAGACCGGCATGCGCAGCGCTTATAATTTGAGCGACAAAAACTGGCTGGACGTGGTGAACCGGCCATTCATGTGCGGTTCCTTTACGTGGACAGGCATCGATTACAAGGGCGAGCCAAATCCGTACGGCTGGCCGGACGTGAGCAATAACACCGGCCTCATGGACTGCTGTGGTTTTCCCAAAGATAAATACTATTATTTCGAGTCCTGCTGGTCGGATAAACCGATGGTCCATGTGGTGCCCGCTTCCTGGAATTGGCCGGGCAAGGAGGGGCAAAACATCCGCGTGCTGGCCTTCAGCAACACCAAACAGGTTGAATTGTTCTTAAACGGAAAAAGCCTGGGCAAAAAAGAGGTACCGCACGATGACTACGTGCAGTGGGAAGTTCCTTATCAACCGGGGCAGCTTACGGCCAAGGCATACAGTCCCGAGTCCACAGTCCCGATTCCGCAGTCGGATGAAGAGCCAATCGCGACAGATACGGTTGAGACGACAGGCACTCCGGCAACTATCCAACTTTCCCCGGAACGAACGACGTTGCAGGCAAACGCGGAAGACGCGGTGGTAGTCCCGGTGTCGATTTTGGACGCGCAAGGGCGCGTGGTTCCTGACTCAGGCAATCGCGTAACGTTTCAGCTAAATGGTCCCGGAGAAATATTGGGTGTGAGCAATGGCGACCCGGCGGACCATGATACGGACAAATCCAACCAGCGTAATTCGTTTCATGGGCACTGCATCGTGGTGATTGAGGCCGGCGCTCAGCCGGGGACGATTCAATTGACGGCGAGTTCACCGAGGCTGAATTCAGGCACGATGAGTTTTGAGGTGAAATAGGTTGTATGGGACGGATAGGACGGATTTGATGAAGCGCTCCTACTCTTTTTTAACAAAATTAACGTCCATGCACTTATCCCCCAGCATATTACGAACCAAAGGGCCGGGTTTCAATGGGACTTGCATGAAATGAGTGAAAACTTTGGGCTGCGCGGCGAGTGAGGATGATTCAGGCTAGAGTCCCGGGCCGCTCTGCATGATGCCGCCGTCGGCAAAGATGGTTGTAGCGGTGATGTAGCTCGCGCCGGCGCCGGCAAGAAAGGCAACGAGGCTGGCGATTTCCTCGGGTTTGGCCATGCGTCCGAGCGGGATGGCATCGTCGAGTCTCTTCAACAGCGCAGGGTCGTTCATGGTGCCAAGATTAATGGGCGTTGCGACCGCGCCGGGGCCTACGCCCACGACCAGGATATTGTGCGGCGCCAGCTCCACGCCCGCCGTACGCGTCAGCATCCTCATGCCACCTTTGGAAAGGCAGTAGGCGGTATTGCCGGGCATGGGCCAGTCTTCGTGAACGGAGGTAATATTGATGATGCGACCGCCGCCGCCCTGCTTGATCATTTGGCGGGCGGCGAGTTGGATGCCGAAAAATGCGCTCTTGAGATTGATGTCCATCACCTTTTCATATTGCTGCTCGGTGGTATCGAGAACCGACGTCCGCGTTTCAACGCCGGCGTTGTTGACCATGATGTCCAGGCGGCCAAATTCCTTGACGGCTGAATCCACCAGGTTTTGCAGCTCATCCACTTTGCTGACATCGGCCTTGACGCCGATGACACGGTCGCCCAGGCCATGGACTTGTTTTTCGAGCGCTTCCGCTGCTTCGGGATGCGCGACATAATCAATGACGAGGTTTGCGCCCTGGCGAGCCAGTTCCAGGACGATGGCCATGCCGATGCCGCTATTGCCACCGGTGACGATGGCGACTTTGTCTTTTAATTTCATGGTTAATTCGTGTTGCGTGTTGCGTAGTGCGTCAAGTATTCAATGGGCGTCTCAGTAATTTGTCCGATTTTTTAACTTTGATGAGATAGATTTTTATGTATTTGCGTTCGAAATTTGAGCGGCTGTTTTCTTTTCAGGACGGACGATAAGAAATGAAAACACAGCCATGGCGACGGCAATGGCCGCCGCGCCACCAAAGATAACGTTCAATTCCATGCCCGCCCGGGCCTCCAACGGTCCCACCCCCAAGGCGGCGATACCGTAACCGATCTGGTAAAACGCGATCAAACCGCCGGCGACGGATGAGGCGATCGTCGTCAACTCTTTCTGCGCAAAGCTGATGGTCAACGGCAAGAGCGCGGAGCAACCGAGACCGGCAAGTCCGAAGGCCGCCAGGCCGGCAATGGCTGCAGAACGAGGCAAACAGGCGCACAGGATAAACGCCGCAACGACGACCAGCGGCAGCGCCCTGAAAACGACTGGTTCAGGAAGCCATTTCTCGACAGCGGCGAACAGCACGCGCCCGGTGGTGACCAGAGCCCAAAACAGGGCCAGGGCGACCGAGGCCAGAAGCGCGTTTACGCCGAGATGATTCAGCATGAAGAGCGATGCCCAATTGCCGTTCATGGTTTCGCAAATACCATAGAGCAGCGCAAACGCGGCAAATATCCAGAACCTCATTGGAAATTTTATTTTTGCGGATTCAATCGACTGTATTTGACGCCGGCCGCCTCGATCAAGGATTTGCGGCAGGCTTATGGCCAGCAAGCCCTGAAGAAGAACGCCGACGAGAATTGGCAGAGCCCACCAGGCTCCGATGGCCAGGAACACAGCGATAAATACCGGCGCAAGGGCAGTTCCCAGCCCAAGCAGCGCGTTTAACCCCAGAATCGCTTCATCGACAGCGCCCGGGAAAAAGGCGGCGGCAAATGTATTGAGGGCCGGAACGGTAAAGCCGAAACCAAGTCCCATGCAAGTCGTGGCCGCCAGAAGGAATGCATAGGCTACGGTGTGCTGC
>DASYYL010000233.1:0-12516 GCA_035933915.1 Verrucomicrobiia bacterium | reverse complement strand
GATTGCCAGGCCGGGCCACACGGAACCGTCGAGGCTGCACCACGAGGACCATCCGCCATCGGATGGTTTTCGCCATTTGTGGAAGAGCCGGCCATCGTCATCCAGCCGGAACACCTCCAATTGTCCGTCCGCATTTTTGCCGATAATAGCGCGGGAAGACAAAAAATCGTCTGAAGCGCTCGCGGTCAGCGTCGCGCACAGGACGGGCAACAACAACATCTGCACGGCGGTAAACGGAAAACTGAAGCGAAAAAAACGGCCCGTAATCATGTGCCACGACAAATGTTAGACTCAGTGTATCATCGCCTTTTGCGGCGGAATATCGGCCGGTCAAAAGGGACAGTTACATTGTCGGAAATTTTTTAAAAAAGGCCAGTCTAATTTGAAAACATCCAAATTCCTACATCACAAGCACCAGAGAAGCGCCAAAATTCGAACATCCAGTGCTTGTGGCTTGAATATTCTCTGGTCCTTGGTCCTTGGAATTTGGACCTTTTGCAGGCCATTCACGCACTACGTATTCTTAATGAATAATTTGCCTGGCAACTGCTTCACCAGCCGTTTCATTTCCAGACTCAGGAGAGCGACACTCACGGCGGAACTGGGCAAGCCGCTTTTGCGGATGACTTCGTCAATCGCCCGCTCCTCGCCATCCAGGGCATCGAAGACTTTTTGCTCATTGGGCTGAAGCTCGAGCGCAGGCAAAACACCAGTTTTGGCGGGCGATGGCGGCTGATTGGATGGCGGAAAGAGATATTCAAATTCGCTCAGAATATCTTCGGCGGCTTCACATAATTTTGCGCCCTTCTTGATCAAATCGTGGCAGCCCTTGCTACGCGGTGAATCAATGCGTCCGGGCACGGCGAACACCTGCCGCCCGTAGTCGGTGGCAAAATTTGAAGTGATGAGCGCCCCGCTGTGCAAATCGGCCTCGACCACCACCGTGCCCAGCGTCATACCGGCAACAATACGGTTTCGAATGGGAAAACTTTGCTTGTCAGCGGGACGATTGAATGGAAATTGAGTGAGCACTGCGCCATTCTGGGCGATGCGTTGGAACAATTCGGCATTTTCGGGCGGCGCAACAAGATTGATTCCCGTGCCCAGGACGGCAACGGTCCGGCCTTTGGCCGCCATCGCGCCCTGATGCGCCGCGGTATCAATGCCGCGCGCGCCGCCGCTGACTACAGTAACTCCCACGTACGCCAACTGGTACGCGAGCTTGCGGGCTGTTTCCACTCCGTAATGCGTTGTTTGACGCGAGCCGACGATGGCCACAGCGCCCTTGTCTTTGGACGTCAATTCGCCCTTTACGTAAAGCACCAGCGGCGGATCGTAAATTTCACGAAGCAACGCCGGATACTGTTCATCAGTTTGAATCAAAACGTGGCAGCCAAAATCCGAGATGCGTTTCAATTCTCCGGCAAGGTCAATCGTTTTTTCCCAATTGGCGATGGCTTCGGCCGTGTCATCGCCGATATTTCGGACGCGAAGCAATTGAGACCGGGAAGCCGCAAGGATGGCCGGCGCGTCGCCGAAATGATCGAACAAAAGTCGCGCCCGAACCGGTCCGACGTGCTCAATCATGTTCAACGCCACGAACGCTTCGCGGGAATCCATTCCAAATTAAAGAATTTCAGATGGCACGTGGCAAGCGTGGACTTGCCGATTGCGGAATTGCTCGATCCCACGCTACCGCGACGATCGTTGCCAAAAAATGGCAATTGGTAGAATTCAAGTGATGAAAATACCGGTCAAAGAAGAGCAGTTTCTGACGGATGCAAAAGGCAATCGGACTGCGGTTGTTCTCGATTTGAAAACGTACGAACGCCTTCGAGACGCACAAGAAGAATTGGAGGACATTCGCACCTATGACGCGTTACATGACCGGGTGCATGGAGAAATTGCCGCCGGTCAGTACGCAACGCTCGCAAATTATCGAATACGCCGCGCCCGAAAAGCCAAATGAGATATCAGGTCATTCTGCCGAAATCGGTTCAGAAGGAGCTCGATCATCTGCCGGGCGAAGTTGCGAACCTGATTCTCGCGCGATTATCAGCATTGGAGGCGAACCCGCGTCCACCAGATGTGAAGAAACATAAGGGCCGCGAGGCATGGCGAATTCGCGTCGGCGATTACCGTGTTATTTATGATCGCGCCTTGCATGTCGTCATTATTGCTGTCGGACCCCGACGCGAAATCTACCGTGGATGAAGGTAAGGGCTCATTGCATCCTGGCTGGCGATTTCCGCCAATTGTGCGACAGTCCCAATGACAAAGGATGGATTTATGAACGAATTCACGAAAGCTGTATTCACTTCCTCTACCCTGGCAATTCTTCTCACCGGCTGCGGCGTCAAGGAAGGGGCCGAGTTTTACTCATTGCAAAAACAGGACAATCGGCTGGCCAATGCCGTCTCCAACCTCCAGGTCCAGGTGAACGGATTGATTGTTGAAAACAATAGCCTTCGAACCGAACTGGCCACCAATTCACAGGCCGTCGGTTTGCTCATTCAGGACGAACGACAACAGGAACTGAATTTCAAAAAATTGCAGAAACAGGTATCGAAACAGGTGGATTAGGCGATCGCCCGGCAGATGTTCAGCCGGCGGCCGCCGCCGCCTTCTTCGCCGCAGTCATGAAGTCCAAATACTGAATGAGTTGTTCCTTCATTTCATTGCGCGCAACGATGGCGTCGATGAGGCCGTGGTCGAGAAGAAATTCAGCGGTCTGAAACCCCGGCGGCAACTCAGCCTGAGTCGTGTCTTTAATCACGCGCGGACCGGCGAACCCAATCAGCGCGCCCGGCTCGGCCAAAATCAAATCCCCCAGGCTCGCGTAACTGGCCATCACGCCGCCGTAGTCAGACTGCGTGAGAATACTGATATACGGCAGCCGGTTTTGGCCGTGATACGCCAATGCGGCGGACGTCTTGGCCATTTGCATCAGGCTAAAGCCGCCTTCCTGCATACGCGCGCCGCCGCTGGCCGAGATAATGACGACCGGCAATCCCTTTTCCGTGGACCGCTCGATCAGCCGCGTGAGCTTTTCGCCCACGACCGAGCCCATCGAGCCGCCCATGAACCCAAATTCCATCACGCCGAGTCCGACGCGGTGCGGACCGATCTTGCACAAGCCGGTCACCACGGCGTCCTTGAGCAGGGTCGCTTTCTTGTCGCGCTCCAATTTGCTTTCATAGGAGGCAAACTTCAAAATATCCACGCTCGACATTTCGGCGTCCATTTCCTCGAAAGTGCAGGTTTCCACGAGGGAATGGATACGCTCACGCGCGCTGATGGGAAAATGATGCATGCACTTGGGACAAACCTTCAGTTTTTCATCCAATTCCTTGTCAAAAATCATCGTGCTGCACTTGGGACACTTCGTCCACAGACCCTCGGGAATATCGCGTTTTTTGGATTTTGACTTCGCCGGACCGAGTTTTGGCTTGGGCAGCGGGGGGACTTTTAGCGAAGGCGGAGTCAGCGCAGGCTCGACAATTTCACTACCGCCAAATTTCTTCAGAAAAACTGTGGTTCCCATATCTCTTTGGATTCTCCAGAACAATATCACAACCCGCGCGCCACTGTCCAGACACAAACATCGCCCGCCCCGGCGGCCCGCAGCGCCCGCGCGCAGTCGTTCGTGGTCGCGCCCGTCGTGAACACATCGTCGACCAGAATGATGCGTTCGCCGTTCAATTTCACGCCATCGCGCACGGCGAACGCGCCGCGCATGTTCACGGCGCGTTCATCGCGCTTGAGATGCGTCTGCGTTTCTGTGGGTTTGATGCGCGCCAAAATTTTTTCGTTCTCCGGAATTGCAGTTGCCCGGCTCAACCGCGCCGCCAGTACCGCTGCCTGGTTAAATTCGCGCTCCCGCTTTTTGAGCGGATGCAGGGGCACAGGAACAATGATGCTGTCCGTTTGTCCGCGCAACACCGGCGCGGCTTCGGCAATCAGCAAGCCGGCCAAAAAATTCTCAAACCAGAGTGCCCGCGAATATTTGAAATGATGAATCGCTTCCATCACAACGGTCCTGGCCACCACCGCCGATCGAGCGGACCCGAAATATAGCTCCAACTCCCGGCAGTTGGAACACTCGAACGTCGCCGTCAAATCGCCATCGAATGGCAGCCCGCACCGCCCGCAAAACGGCGGCCGGATGAAGCGGACCTGTCCGCGACACTCCGCGCCCACGAAGCCATCATCCGGCGTGGCAGGCTCAGCCTTGCAAAGCGCGCACACCTCGGGATAGAAAAATCCGAGCGTCGTGTTTAGCGCGGTTTGGACAAGCGATTTAACGGCCATGCCAGGCCAGTGTGGCCTGAGTTATTTAAAAACGAAATGTCGTTTTTGTTTCGGAGAAAGTTTGAATGTCTCGATGGAAACCCACCGCTAATGAGCTTCGATGAGTCTCCACCGCCACGCGCTCAATAGACCGATGCTCAGTTCGGCATCCGGGATATATTCGACAGTGGTCACTGATTCATGAGTCATCATACTATTGAATACGTCCCCGAAAAGCGCAATCAAGTGACAGGAAATCTGCGCAGACTGTTGCTTGGGCTGTAATCCAGGGCTATCCCGGAGGGATGAACGGAAACAGCCCGGCGATTCAACGCCCTCCAGGCCGGGCTTTCACATTTTGGGCGTTCAGCCCATCACCCGCTACGAGTTCTACGGATTCAACGATTGTTCTACTGCTTCGGCGGTTGTTTCGTGAGCAAGACGAGGTTCTTTATATGCGCGTCCGCGGCTGCGTCGCGCACTTTGACCGTCTTGCCCAATGGCGATTTATCGTCGGCGTTGATTTCCAGGACTACGTCCGGGTTTTTGGCCGCGGCGGATTTCAGACGATCTTCCAGTTGGTCAAATGTGACGGCCAGTTTATCCACAAAATAAACGCCGTTGGTGTCAATGCTCACGATGAAAGGGAGATTTTCGGTCGCGCCGGATTTTTTTCCCTGGGTGGACTCGGGCAGTTGAAGCTTCAGCGCGTTTTGCTGTTTAAACGTGGTGGTAACCAGCAAAAAAATCACCAGCACGATCAGCACGTCAATGAGCGCGACAATGATGACGGCGGGCGTGGTGCGGCGTTTGCGGAAGCGAAAATGCATACCAGTACTAACGAATCTGGCCGGCGTATTGGCATCGGACAAAGGCATCGCACAAGGCCTCCATTTCCACGGCCAGGACCTCGACCTTTTTGCTGTAATAGCTCCAGGCGATGAGCGATGGGATGGCGATCAACAGGCCAATCAGCGTGGCGCGCAGGATCAAGGCGATGCCGGCGGCGAGCTTGCCCGCGTCGTTCAACCCGGTCTGGCCGACGTCGCCGAACACGGTCATCATGCCCGCGATCGTTCCGACCAACCCGAGGAGCGGCGCGATACCGACGATGATTTCCAAAACGACCAGGCCCCGTTCCAGCAGCACAATTTCATGACGGGCCGCCGTTTGGAGCGCCTCCACATTGTCCGCTTTGGGCCAGTCCAGATGATCGGATGCCATCAGCACGAGGCGTCCAAGCGGCGAAGGTTTTTGCAGGCAGACGGCGCGCAGGGTCTCGACGTCTGCGGGTCCTTCGCAGCGATCGAGGGCGTCGGCGATTGACTGGGGCACAACCTTGTTCCAACGCAAGGCCCAGGCCCGCTCGACAATAAACGTCAGGCCCACGAGCGAAGTCAGGCCCAGCAAGATATAAACAACTGTATCCATAATTTTCTTTCAAATGTTGAAGCGAGAGCCCTCATTGGTCAATGTTGACGTGAAATTTTCAGCATCTCCTAATCGACATCTTCAAACTCAATAGTTCAAAGTTTTACGGACATCAATAGTAGTCAAAGGTAAACTGCACATCAGTGTAGTCACCGAGTTTCAGACGCATGTCCTCGGTCCAGCGTTCATACGGCGCGCCGTCCAGAACGGCCTTTTCACAAACATATCCGAGCAACTCGCCAACGGTATTTTCGGCAACTTGCATCTGCGAAATACTCCCGTCATAGTTGAGGCGAAACAGGAGGACGACCTTGCCGGTGCGATCCATCGCGAACTGCCGGCTGTCGAGCAGGTTCCACCAGTTGTGCGATACTGTCTCGATAAAGCGCGCGTCATAATCGCCAAAACCCGTCACCTTGACGGAGAGTGAAGGCACCCGCGCCTTTTGTTCCGCGCCGCCGTCTTCCTTCATGGTCATCCCCGGAAAACGGGCGGCCATTTGTTGATAAGCTTCTTTGAGCGTGCGGGGACGCGGCTGTTCCTGCGGTTGGGTGGCGTTGTCCGGCTTGCCCAGCGTCAAATCGCCTTCGCTTTTTGCCGGTTTGGATTCGCCATTTCCTTTCGAGTCGCTCGACTCTCGCTGGGCCGCCGCGGCCAGCGCTTTTTCAATCTGCGCGCGGAGTTCATCCTGGGTCTTGGGCACGTCGGTTTGCCGGCCATTGAGCTTCGGATTATCCGAAACCTTTTTTTGGGTGTCGTCCGCCGCCACGGAATTTTTATTGGAAATGTATTTTGGAGTTTTGGGCGCTTCGGTCGAGGGCGTATCGACCATCACAAATTCAACCGGTTCCTCGTAATGTTGAACCTTCGGGACAGGCACCTTTGCGGCCAGGAACGGCAGGCTCGGCATCCAATGATGGTACCGGTTCAGCTCGTAACCGGCCCAAATCATCGTGTGAATCAGCAAAGAAATCGCCAGGGCGAGCGCAATCCGCTCACCCTCAAGACGTTTGGGTCTCAGTGAACCCAATCTATAATCGGCGCTTCCGGCCATCCAAATATTTTGCCGCATAAAACATGCCGGGGCAACCGAGAACAAACGGAATAGTGGAATAGTGGATTAGAGGAATATGATAATCCGCGCGCGGGGCGCGATGGTTGATGCGCACCTGTTCGGGCCTGAGCGCGGGCCGCGGCGGCCCGGTTGCCTCATGCCGACAGTTGACCGGACGGGGCGGCAATGGGGGCAGGACAATGATGTGCATCGGCTTTGAGAATTCTGAAAATCCGTGAAAATCATAGGCATGCGCGAGCACCACGTGCTTGCCTTCCGGCACGTTCGTCCAATCCATGTCTTTGTAAAAGAATTGGGCGGGCCGGATAATGAATGGCACTGCTACTCCTGGAATTGGATTTTTGGATGGGTTGAACTCCTCCTGCCAGGCAGCCCGTTGCGACAACGCGCTGACAGTGGCCAGAAGGAAAACAATTAGTGCCTTCATGCCCTGTTAGACGGGGAAGGTTGCCCGGTGCTCCCGCCTTCGCTCAGAAGCTACGGCGCGGCGAGCCACCGAGAGCGTGAGAGCGTGAGAGCGCGAGAGGACGGGCGAGAAGGATAATGATGATGTTTGAAGTTTAAAAGGGTTTACAACTATTTACATTGTTGCAGGGCAACGACTTAAGTGTTTACAAACCATTTACACACCGTTTACACAATGTTATAAGTGGCTTAATTAAAAGGGTTTAAATGCTTACACGGTTTTAGAGGAGTCAGAAGGCGGCGCGGGAGCGGTGGCAGCAGTGGCAACGCCGCCTGCATTCACTTGCGCTCCCTACCGGGGAGTGTGTCAATCCGCTCCTGCCGCTTGTATTTCATCAAGTTCGTTCCATAGTTTGTCCTCTCGTTCGATCTCCTGGAGCCGTGCTTCAAGTTCGGCTTTGGGCACATATCGGGCGATGGCATCGCTGAAGTCATCGGACGAATATCCTTTGCCGACTTTTTTTCCCATTCTAATGAGGAAGGGTTTGATCCCATAAGGGCGGAGTCGTTTGGATATTTCAAGTTCATTGATGGACTCATATTTTGAGGCCATGGACGTGGTGGCGAATTCTTCGTGGTTCAACCGCTCGATTAACTGACGGGTAAACATCTTTTTCAGCCTTGTGACAACGAAAATGGTATGGATGTCCAAAAGCAGGTCTGTTCCGGAGTTTCTGGACTGCGCAACGGGAGCGAGGGCGAGCGCAGCGGCGTGGAGTTTTTCCTCCCACTCCTTCCCGGCGAGGCGGGCAATGACGTAAAGCGGATCGAATGTGTCCGCCGCCCGATCGTTGAGGCCTTCGCCGTGGATTTTCTCGCACTCGCGGACAGCGCTCCCAAGGTCAAGCGCGAAGCGAGCGCATTTGGCCTTGATATTAGTCGTGTTGAGCGCAGCCAGCGGCACACGCTTTTCGGTGGGCAATTTTCGGACCATCTCAACCACGATGGAACGATCAGCGATGGTATCGGGGACTTTGCCAATCATCGCAATGGCCTTGGGACACCAGCAGCTATACCGCTCCAGGCCGGAGTTTTCTGGACTGCGGAATGCGGAATGCGGAGTGCAGAATGAATCTGGGGACGGCGGATGTTCTGAATCGCGCGTTGTTCCGCGGACCGAGCGGGGCTGTTTCGATTTCGAGAGGCGAAGGACGTAGGCGGTGCGCCAGGTATTGCCGGCGTTGATGATGCCGCGCATCGCGGTTTTGCCAGCGAGAAACGTGTCGGCCTCGTCAATGAACAGGCTCGGCTGGCACGCATCAATAGCGCGAAAGAGCGCGCCGACGGTGACATTGGAGGCGATCAACGGTTTATCGGCCATGGCGGCCAGGACTGTAAGGAGCGTGGTTTTGCCGCATCGTTTTTCCGGCGATTCAATCGCGACGTACGCGACGGTATCGCGCAAATCGTACACATACGTATGCAAGACCCACACCGCCAGGGCCGTGGCCGCGGCATCGCTTAAGACGAGATGCTGTTTGATGACGGCCTCGATTTCCGTGAGCAGTTCCCCGACGTTGACCGGCTCTGGATGCGGGGCAACGGGTTCAAAGATGACGGTTGGATTTTCGTTTCTTTCATTTTTTTCGCTTATTTGGTTCATAATATTTTGATTTTGATTTTTCATACGCACCAATTTTGGCAGGGGGGGGTTGGACAAATGCTGTCCAACCCTAAAAGTTTTTTTTCGCAGATTTCGAGGATTTTCGCGGATTCATGAGGAATGCAGGAAATGGGGAAGAGCGGTTGATCGCCGGGAAATCTTCGGATCGGCAAAATTCGACTATTGGCCTCCGGAGCCAAAGGTTATGGGTTCAACTCCCGTCGCGCGCACCAGTTCAAATATTCGGGTTCGCTTGGAAAAGATTGAATGGAATCAAGGCTTTTGAATTAAACCACGGTTTCCATCTGGTTTGGGTTAGGTCGTCTGAAAATGGGTCAAAATCACCCTCGTACCAGAACAAAAAGTAGAACGGCCGAGGGGGAATGGGATTAGGGCCTGGTTTTGGGTTTAAGGTTTTAAATTTATTTGGCCAACAATGGTAAAAGGCATGACGCTTCAATAAATAATCCAAGGACAATGAAAACCCAGCTCAGCGGTGTCGAGCCAAACTCTAAAACTGACTGCGCCGGTCGTTTCGGATGAACCAATACCGTTACGCTTCCGCAAACCGGATAACGCGCACAAATTGCCTGGGCCGCCGAATCCCCACCAGATGTGTAATTCCCCATTCGTCGCCGCGATGAATTGAAGGAACGGCCATTATACTGATATTCGTACTCAATCGTTGGAACGTAATCCACGCCGCCTCGATTGTTGGGACAAGCATCTATTTTGGATGCTGTGACTGTTCCGGTTGCACGCACCCAATTTCGCGGTGATAACTCCCGCCACAATTGCCAAAACCCAAAGACAAGTGGTAATGCGCCGAATGGTATTAACGCTTCAACCAAGGCTTGCATGTCTGGTCTCATAGCGCACAAACCGGCCTGGTGATGGGCTTTTGCATCGGCACCTGTTGCTCCAACCCTGCTCCCCGGCCACCTCAAAATCAAGGAACAAAATTTAATGGGTCAAATCACCCTCGTACCAGAACAAAAAGTAGAACAAAGTAGAACAACCGCCTGAAAGGGGATGGAAATGGGGATTTGAACCGTCTGGCCGTGGGTTAACAGTTTGGGTGGGATGGCACGGATTTATGGAGAAAAATGGGCCACGGAGGAAATGGCGTAAGGGAGTGAACGATTTTATTAGTTGCTTTCGTAAGATGGCATCGTCCTTGCCATAAAGATGACGAGAAACAAAAATGCCACGCCCCAAAAAGCAAGGTGTCCATATCCCAGTGGCTCTGCTCGTACAGAAACTTCGTCCGCTACCGTACGGGGATGCGTCTTCCAATAATTTTTCCAATGATTCAGCCACTCATCCATCTCCGACCGCGGGACAATCAGTGATTTTCCTCGCCGGAATCGAAATCGTGTCAGCGTAAACGGAGACAGCCACGGAAACCCCATCCTGTTCATTCCGTCGTGCAGAAAATGCAAGAGCACTCCGCTGGTGACCAAACCAACGATGTAACCGGCCTTATTTGGCAGCCACGCCGAAGCGGCATAAAAGCTCGCCACCGCAACCACGCAAAGAATGAGCAACGGATGGTGTCCGATAATCCAATGAGAGATGAGTTGGTACCGTCGTCTAAGTAAGAGGTACGGAATCATGTCCACATCGGGAAAGTGGGTCGCGAAAATAGATAATAGCAGAAGAAAAAAATCAAATCGCTGGCCCATATACCACGACCAGCCCACGTAATTCAGCAAGCCAAGCGCCATGTCAATGCCGAATAAAATCCTGACGAGTATTGATAACATGCGCTGCGCCCGAAAGGTAGTATGCCCGACGAATCAAACCTGTTCTCAAACCGCTCAAAAATCAAGGAACAAAATTTGACGGTTTGGATTATCGTTAAATCGGAACAGAACAAGCGAACTGGACCGAAATGGGGATGAAGATTGGGATAATCTGGCTTTGCGTTTTAGGGATTGGGGTGATTTGATACAGGTCTGGGGAGGGAAGATGAAGCCAAGAGGGCCTGGCGCAAGCGGACGGAACCATTTTCAAGGATGTTTAATAAACTCCTGCCGCCGTTCCCAAGCGGAGAAACAACGGCGGTGAAATGCAACATCGGAATATTGCCACAATGAATCACTTGGGTCTGCTATGAAATGGGATGTGGCTATTTGAGAGTCTGAAGGGCGTACGCCTGCTCAATAGCCAGTCGGCCAGCTTTGTAAAATGCCAATTCGGAAGAATCAACGTCATCCACTAAAACCTCGGTAATCCAAATGCTCCCTGATTTCGGAAAATCTGGAAACCGGATAGCCATGCCGTGCTCGATGCCGCGCAAAATCGCCGCTCGATACTCTTCTGGCGGCTCGGTCTTAAAATGCACGCCGGGTTTCTGGTTGTAGTGAAACTGCACACGCAAACCAGCAGCCTCCATGCGTGCCCCTACATGTCGCCGATAAAAGCCGCAAACTTCAATTTCGCCTGGAGTGGAGCTTTTCATAGACCTTACCTATTATGACCTAATTCTAATGTTGCTGGTTAAATCGGGCAATGACCTGCTCAATTTGGTCGAACTCCATTTTGCCGCAAACTGCCGACGCTCCGGCTCTGACCAGCGCCGCGTTGCCAGCGTCGTGTGACGAAACTGCAATAATGGGCAACCCCGGATGGCTCGTGCGACACTCACGAACAAATTCCTCACCCTTGCCATCGTCGAGGTCATAATCCGAAAAAACCAAATCGAAACTGCCGGATGACAAAGCATTGCGTGCCGCTGAAATGCTCGGAACCACTGTCACTCGATGCGCTGCCAAAAAACGCCGTGTGACCTGCTCTGCAAAAACTGCATGATTTTCAAGGTAGAGAATTTTCATAATTGTAGGGCGGCTTGGCACTCCAAATCCAAACCACAGCCGCGTCCGTTTGTATTTCGCTTCCAATCTGAACTCCCAAATTCATCGTTTAAGAGGTTGTTGGTGCTTGCTTCGGCTCAGTGTCAGGTGCAGGCGCCGTCACGACCATGATTTTCAGCCAATCGTTTTTCGGTGAAAAATAAAAAATCGCATAAAGGCTGACTGAGTCCTGCCAAAAATGTGTAACGCCCAAAGCGGGATAATGGTCGCCTCCGGGGCCGAGCCGACAAAACAAACGAAAATGGAGGCAAAGTCGGTCAATCCGCACACCAGCGGCTTTCTGGCTCAAAGTCCTATCCTCAACCATTTTGTCCAATCTTTCTTGGCCAATTCGTAAATACTGGCCCTGATGCCGCGAAGCGTGTCCTAGCAAATTTAGTCCAGCAAAAAGAACCTCTGGAAATTTATTTTCGGGTGTTGAGTGATTTAATTCTTGGTCATCCCAGCGCATAAATTTTGAAACACCTATTGTTGCAACTCTTTCAGTTCACTCGGCGTGACAGATAGCTGTCTGCCCGAAAAATCCGGTCGGCCCGTCTTTAACGAACAAAACCTTTTTCAGTACGGCGGGTTGCTGGTTCAGTAATGTCCGAATGAAGTGGACTATAATTAAATGCTCCACCGTATTTGTCAGATAACGTAGGAGAAGTCAATGTGCCAGTGATCGTGCGGTTGCAGCGGCTGGATAAAACCAGTGCCTTTGCGCGTGGGCTTGGCCCAACCCTGGATCAGGCCCGCTTCCCGCAAGACCCGATAAACGCTGGCCGGACTGACCG
>DASYYL010000208.1:0-41261 GCA_035933915.1 Verrucomicrobiia bacterium | reverse complement strand
CCGGTGATTTTCGGCCACCAATAGTGCAGCCCGCCCATGAACGCAGTCACCATTCCGCCTACCATGATGTAATGGAAATGGGCCACGATAAAGTAAGTGCCGTGCACTTGCACGTCTACCGCCAAGGTGGCCAAAAACAGTCCCGTCAACCCGCCAATCGTAAAAAGGCCGACAAAGCCGAGGGCATAGAGCATCGGAGTCGAAAAATGAATCGAGCCGCGATAGAGCGTCATGGTCCAGTTAAAGACCTTAATGGCCGACGGCACGGCCACGAGAAAGCTCAGGATGGAAAAGACCATTCCGGCGTAAATGGATTGGCCGCTGACAAACATGTGATGACCCCAAACCAGAAAACCCAGGATGGCGATGGCGACGCTGGAAAAAGCGATAAAGTAGTAGCCGAAGATCTTTTTGCGCGCAAAGCACGGGACGAGTTCGCTGACCACGCCCATGCCGGGCAGGATCATGATGTAGACGGCCGGATGAGAGTAGAACCAAAAGAGATGCTGGAACAGAACCGGGTCGCCGCCAATCCGCGGGTCAAAGATGCCGATTCCCCAGATTCGTTCCATGCCGATGAGCAGCAACGTAATGGCCAGCACCGGGGTGGCCAGCACGAGAATGATGCTGGTGGCGAACGACGACCAAATGAATAACGGCAGCCGGAACCAGGTCATGCCCGGCGCGCGCATTTTGTGGATGGTTACGATAAAATTTATGCCGGTGATGATGGAACTGAAGCCGGCGAGAAAAATGCCGAAGACCATGTCAACGACGTGCGAATTCGAGTAGGCGGTGCTGTACGGCGCGTAAAAGGTCCAGCCCGTGTCCACACCGCCCAGGATGATGGAAAGCAGCGCGAAGAATCCTCCAATCACGAACAGATACCAGCTCATGAGGTTTAGCCGGGGAAACGCGACGTCGCGCGCACCGATCATCATGGGAATAAAGAAGTTGCCGAGCACCGAGGGAATGGAAGGAATCAAAAAGAACCAAACCATGAGGACACCGTGGATGGTGAACATTTTGTTGTAGGTATCCGCCAGCATGAGGTCGCCTTCCGGCGTGAGGAGGTTGATGCGCATCATCGCCGCGGCGAAGGCGGCGATAAAAAAGAAGAACACAATGGACAACAGGTATAAAATTCCGATGCGCTTGTGATCGTGGGTCAGCAGCCAGGAAGCGACCGTGTGCCCTTCCTGAAGATAATTTTTCTCCTCTTTGGGCGCGGGAAGCGGCGGGGTGGTGGATTTCGGTTGTGCGGCGATCATAAACTCTATTTTGGCGCTGGCGATGAATCCTTGAGGCTCTTGAGGTAGGCCACGAGTTCGAATAATTCCTCCTCGTTAACACGTCCCTGGAAGCTCGGCATGACGGGCGCGTAGCCCGCGGGTACTTGCACGGAGGGAAACAGGATGTGATCGTGAATATATTCGTCATCGACCCTGGCAAATGTGCCGTCACTTAATGGCACTAGGCGTCCGTAAAGACCGTTCAGCGGAGGAGCGTGGACGGTCTGGCTGTTCACGTGACAGCCGCTGCATCCCAGTTCGCGAAACAATTTTTCACCGGTCTGGACGAGCGTGTCCTGCGGCGCGGCGCGCTGCAGCCAATTTTCGTATTCTGTCGGACTCATCACATAGACGGTGCCTTGCATCTCAGCGTGGTCCGCGCCGCAATATTCCGAGCAGTAAAAATGATAGGCGCCGATACGAGTGGGTTCGAACCATTCCGTGAGAAAACGACCCGGAACCACGTCCTGCTTTACCCGAAAGGCAGGAATGAACAAGCTATGAATGACGTCCTCGGAGGCGAGGGTGAGCCTGACCGCGCGGTTCACCGGCAAATGGATTTCATTGATTTCGCGGTTGCCTTCCTGATGCTGGATTTTCCACATCCATTGTTTGCCGACGACGTTGATTTCCAACGCATTGGCGGGCGGGACTTCCAGATAGAAATAAACGTCAGCACCCCAGGCAAAGAATCCCATGGCCAGAATTGCGGGTATGATCGTCCAGGTTACTTCGATCTTGTTTGTGGAGACGCGCAACGGTTCGCGGTACGCCCGGTTTCCGCGCCGGAACTTGAACAAACAATAAATCATCGGAAGAAAAACGATCGTCAGAATTACGGCGCTGAAGCCCAACAGGACAAAATAAATGTCGTCCACGCGTCCGGCGGTCGTCGAAGCTGCAGATGGGAAAAGCGGAATACTCATGTCAGCCGATTGATTTGCGGCGGATGGGACGGATGAAGTAGATGCCCAGCGCCGCGACCATTCCCAGCCCGCCCGCGCGCACGACGTCCATTACGAGGTTTCCGTATTTGCCCCGGAGCGGGCTGTATTCGCAACACAGCAGAATGAAATCGCGGACCGGCGAATCTGTTTTTTGGAGAATTGCGCGACGCAATGCCAGGTCCAGCTCCTTTGCCGAAAAGGTGACTCCAAAAAAATAATGGGCCACTTTTCCGCCGGGTGTCAAAACGACAAAGCCGGCTGGGTGCGCGAATTGATCCGTGCCCGGGTCGTAGGCGAAACGGAAACCGATTTCGTCGGCGAGGGTTTGGGTGGCAGAGTCGTGCGGTGGTGAGCCACCCGGTATAGCGTTGTCGTCCGAAAGACTCTCTCTCACCTCCGCCTTCGCTAAAGCAACGAAGGATGCTCCAGGAAATGTTGGTTCCCTGGCGTGATGCGTCAGACGTTGTGGTTGAGTGGCTACGGCGGACGGGCCGGCCCTCTCCCGTCCACCCTCCGCAGTATCGCCATTCCGCACTTGTCTGCGCGATCTGGCAATGCGCGTACTCCGGAGAGAAACGTGGAGGGTGGTGCTACGGAGGACGGGCTGGGAGAGGGGGAATTGTCGTCCGAATGTTGGCAAAGACGAAGGATTGCGCAGGTTCGAGGGTTCAATGTGAGAATTATTCGAGGAGATTTCGCTGATGCTCGAATTGACGGCGACGAGAAAGTGCCAGCCATTTTGGGTTCCTGCGCGGCCGTAATCGCGGAGGTATACTTTCTTTTTGGCGTCGGCGAGCGCCGGGCCTTCTCTCGGATCGATACTGACGAAGATGACATCGAATTGCTTTCCCGCGCTCCAGCGCAAGTCGCGGAAGCTTTCGATCAATCCCTCCATAACGAGACTGCAAAGCATCGGACAACGGTAGTAGCCGGGAACCAAAACGATGGGCCGTTTTCCAAAGTAATCGGCCAAGCGGACTTGTTTTCCGGTTTCATCGCGGAAGGCAAGGTTCGGAGAAACTTGTGAACCTGGTTTTTGATCGTATTTAATCTGCAACAGCTGCGCGTCCGTAAGGCCATTTTGAGCCACAGATTGACACAAATGAAACACAGATAAAACCATGACCGTTAAAACCAGAAATAATCTGTGTTTCATCCGCGCATATCTGTGGCTTAAGGGTTTCATTTGTAATCGTGGATGTGCTGAATCAATTGCAGGGGCGAGCCGTCTGTTTTGGAAATGCCGTTGGTGCGGGTTGGCAGGCCGCGTTGCATAAGCAAGTCCATCGCGCGGTCAATGGGGATGCGCACAATTCCGTTGCTTCGGTCCACCCAGCCGTAGCTGTTGAGCTTTTGGTTTTGCCCGGCGTAGAGGGCAAGTCGCTGCGCGTGATCGTCATCGACGGTCAGATACGGTGCGGGAAACCGTTCAAGGGGTTTGAGGTTCGGCGCGGAGATGATGCCCAGTGGTTGCATCCGCTGCATTGGATGCGCTTGCGAGAGAAGATGAAGGGCCAGGGCGCAGGCGGCCAGGCTGACTAGCAAAAGAAACAGCGCACTGCCGCCGATAATCAAAACATTGCGCACCTTTTTTTCGCCGACTTCATGGTTGCGCGCGAGCGATTCGGGCGATACCGGGATTGGTTTCAGGTCATTTGGCATGGGCGGTTTCGGCGATTAAATGTTCAGAGCGCGGATCGTTTCTGGCCAAAAGCGGATGGCGATCCACGTTTCCAGCGAAAGCAGCGAGCCAAATTCCTCCGATGCCAAACCACGCGGTAAAATCCGTCCAATGAATCTCGATTTGAGGGTAGAAGGCCGGGGCAATGACCCAAAATGTTTCGACCGCATGAATCGCAAAAATAGAAAGAGCGACGACCGCCAGCGCGCCGGCGTTTTCTTTGAGGCCGCGAAATAACAGGAGAAAAAATGGCGCAAAGAAATGAAAGAGCCCGATTGCTCCCACAATCCAGATCCAGTCGTCGTTGATCCGGCGCAAGTACCAGCCGATTTCGTGCGGCAAATTTGTCGAATAAATCAGAAGAACCTGCGAAAACGCCACGTAGGTCCAGAATAATACAAAGGCCAGCAGCAAACTGCCCAGGTCGCGAAATGCCTTTTGCGCAAAGCCGCTGAACGGCGCGTCATTTCGCGTCCATGCCAGCAGGACGATGATGAATGCGATCGCGATGAGCATTTGTCCGGCCAGTTGGATTACCGGGAAAATTGTGGAGGACCAATTTGGGTCAATGGTCATGGCCCAGTCCAGAAAGGCGAACGACACGGTCAAAGGCGCAATCCCGATGGCCGGACCGCTGAGCGTCCGCATTTTGATTGTGGGTGCCGGGTCATCCGTTTTGTCCTGGCGGAGCGACCAGCGCCGCAGGCGGCAAGCGATGAATATCCAAATTCCAAAAAATACAACTGCGCGAACGATAAATAGCGGGGGGTTCTGGTATTGCGAACGTTGGCGCAAAATTTTGTCCGCCGAAATAGCCGCCGGTCGTGCCCAGGGATATAAATCATGCAGGCCGAAAAAAATGGGAATAATCACGAGCGCCATAAGCGGCAGAGTCATATAACCCGCTTCCAAAAACCGGCGCGCGGAGAATCCCCATTTGCCGCCGGTGAGGTAATGGATCATGCCGCAGTAGAAACAGCCCAGCGAAAGGCTGGTCCAAAAAAGGAAGGCGAACAGCCAGGAAACAAAAAACGGCCGGCGGTCGAAAACGTATCCGACGCAGCAGAAGGCCAGGCCCAGGGTTCCGAACATGAATCCGACTGTACGGAGGCGGCTGAGTTTAGCGGTGATTGCGTTCATGGTGTGGCCTCCCGGTTTGTGCAAGTAGAGAGGCTTAAACCTGAACGTCGAACATCGAACATCGAACATCGAACATCGAATGTTGACTGCGATGCTTCCAGCGTCGTGAGTTCATTTGTTGGGACGTCGGGCAGGGTGGCGTGTTGGCTCAATTGGAGGGCACGGATATAGGCGGCGATGGCCCATCGGTCTGCGGGCGTCACTCGAGCGGCGTAGGAATACATCACGCCGTAGCCGCGCGTCATCACGTCGAAGAAATGGCCGACTGGCGCCTCGCGGAGACGCTGGATGTTATATGAAGGCGGCGCCGGGAACCCGCGTCCCACGACGATGCCGTTGCCGTCACCGGTTTCGCCGTGGCAGGGAACGCAATCGATTTCATAGCGCTCACGGCCGCGCCGCAGGGTATTGCGGGTTATTGGAAAGGGAAACGTGGTCACCAGATTTGTGCCAATCATTCCGGTGTAAAAGGCGTGATCGGCTTCCAAATCATTCCGTGCGACGGTGTGCGGAGGGATTGGCCGGGACGCCGCGCGGTCGGCAAAGAAGTCGCTCGGGCCTAAAGCGCTGGATTTCGGCTGGTCAAACATATCCTGCCGGCATCCACTCCAGGCGCACGCGCAAGCCGCAGAAAGAATAAGGATCGTTTTAGTCATTTTATCGGAACCTCCATGATCAATTCCGGTTTGAGCATTTCCAAAAAACGCCGCGTTTCGTTCAGGTCAAATTTGGGGTCGTTCGCTTCAATGCAGAGAAAAAACTTGTCGCTCGAGGCGCGCTCGAATTCAGGGACGTTAAACAGCGGATGATACGGCAGGGGCAATTTGTTCAGCGCAAGCATGCCAATGATGGCGGCAAAGGCCGCCGAGAGTATCGTCAGTTCAAATGTAATGGGTATAAACATCGGCCAGCTATTGAGGGGCCGTCCGCCGATATTCAGGGGATAGCTGACCACCGCCGCGAACCATTGCAAGGTGTAGCCGCCAAGACATCCGAATACGCCGCCGGCAAGCACGATCAATGGAACTGACGTCCTTTTCCGTCCCAGTGCTTCGGCGAGTCCATCGACCGGAAACGGCGCGAACGCATCCATCTTTCGGTAGCCGTGGTCGTAGGCAGACCGGGTGGCGGCGAGGATTTCCTGATCGGCGCCGAATTCGGCCATCAGACCGTAGATATTTTCGTTCGTGTTCATTGCGTTTCAGAACTGAACCGGCTGAAGCCGGGACACCAAACAGATCCGCTCCCTCACGGTCGAGGCTCTGTTGATGTAAATATTTCCGTTCGTGTTCATCGCGTTTCGGCGGCGCGTTCCCGGGTTTCGGACATGGCGATTAAGGGCAAAAAGCGGACAAATAAGACGATGAGAGTGATGAAGAGTCCCACGCTGCCAAACATCGTTGCCCAGTCCCAAAACGTGGGATAATAGTTTCTCCAAACGGACGGTGTGAAATCGTGGGTCAGGCTGACGACGATAATGAGGAAATGGTCCACCCACATGCCCAGGTTTGCCGAGAGGGCGACAAAAAACAGGGCGACAGGATTGAGCCGCACGCGTCGCGACCAAAGGGCCTGCGGCACCAGGATGTTGATGACAATGAGCGCCCAAAAGATCCAGCCGTACGCTCCAAAAGCGCGGTCAGCCATTGTGCTTTGTTCGAAGATATCGCCGCTGTACCAAGCCATGAATTCTTCAACGATGTAGCTGTAGGCCACCATGTTTCCCAGGACGAGCATGATGTTGCCGATGTTGTTCAAATGGCGTGGAGTAATGATGTTGTGGAGGTCGTAAAGCCAGCGAATGGGCAGGAGAATGTTTAGCATCATCGCGAAGCCGGAGTAAATCGCGCCGGCTACAAAGTAGGGCGGGATGATGGTCTCGTGCCAGCCGGGGACCATTGCCACGGCGAAGTCCATTCCTACAACGCTGTGGACTGAGAGTACCAACGGTGTGGCGATTCCCGCCAAAAGCAAATAAGCGGCCTGATGTCGCTGCCAATGGACCGCGGAACTTCGCCAACCCAGCGCAAGGACCCCGTAAATTAGTTGCCTTCCACGCGTGGTTGCGCGATCGCGGATCGTCGCCAGGTCTGGAAGCAGTCCGCAATACCAGAAAATCAGGGACACCGTAAAATACGTTCCCACGGCAAACATGTCCCACACCAGGGGACTGCGAAATTGCGGCCATAGATCCATCGTATCGGGATAGGGCAACATCCAAAATGCGACCCAGGGGCGTCCCAGGTGCAACAGGGGAAACAATCCTGCGCAGGAAATCGCGCACAACGTCATTGTTTCGGTGAAACGATTAATCGCCGTGCGCCATTTCTGATGCAGGAGCAGCAAAATCGCGGAAATAAATGTGCCGGCATGTCCGATGCCGACCCACCAGACAAAATTCACAATCGCGAATCCCCAGGCGACCGGGATGTTGATGCCCCAAATCCCGGCGCCGTTGTAGAGCAGCCACCCGATCGCGATAAAAAACATCATCAAACAGGAGAATGCGCCGGCCGCGGCAAAGAACCACGCCGTGGGTTGTCTCTGCCGTGGCTTCAGGACGATTGAGCCAATGGTCTCGGTGACCGATTCCAGGTTTTCGCCCGGGGCGAGCAGGCGCGCCGGATATCCCAGCGGCGTCCTTTGTTCGAGGGCACCGTTGTGTGCAGGAGTGGGTTCCAAGGTCATGCGCGGATTTTTGGATTCGGGTTCCGGAGCTTTGCCAGGTATGCAGTGCGCGGACGCGTGTTTAATTCTCCCAGCATGAGAAAATTCAGCGGATGCGATCTCAATTTGCCCACGCGGCTGTTTGGGTCATTCAAATTGCCGAAGGTGATGGCATTGGCCGGGCAAACCTGCTGGCAGGCCGTTTGAATTTCTCCTTCGCGTATCGTTCGGTCCTGGTTTTCCGCAGTGATTCGCGCGGCGCTGATGCGCTGGAGGCAGTACGTGCATTTCTCCATAACGCCGCGCCAGCGGAGGGTGACGTTAGGATTCCACATCGGCTTGAGACTGGGCGTGTTGTAATCGGCGTATTGGAGAAAATTGAACCGGCGCACTTTGTAAGGGCAGTTGTTCGAGCAATAGCGTGTGCCAATACAGCGGTTATAAACTTGCAGGTTCAGCCCTTCCTTATCATGCACTGTTGCGCCTACCGGACAGACAACCTCGCAGGGAGCATTCTCACATTGCATGCACGGCACCGGCTGATGTGTTATTTGCGGATTCGCGGGCGCGCCGCGAAAGTATCCGTCGACGCGAATCCAGTGCATGATACGCCCGGCGGCGACCTGCTGTTGACCTACCACTGGAATATTATTTTCCGCCTGACACGCAATGGTGCATGCGCTGCAGCCAATGCACGCGCTCAAATCAATCACCATACCCCAGCGATAGCCGTTCCAGGCGAAATCCCCCAGCTTGAAGAGAGTGCCGGATTCCGAGGGAGATACCGAATTTTTTTGAACGAAGTCCGGATCGTTCCTGAAATCTTCAAATGTTCCTTCGCGCACGATCTGGCGTTCGGGCGAATCAATGACATGCTGAATTTCTGTGGAAGCCAGTTCATGACGGGCTCCGGTTTTTTTCAAAGTCGCGCCGCCGCCTGACCAAAATGCGCCCGAAGTTCGTAATTTATAGACATTAAAACCAGTGCCCGTTCCAACGGTGCCCACACGGCTGCGCCCGTAGCCAAATTGCAGGCCGATTGATCCGCCCGGTTGCCCGGGCGTTATCCAAACCGGCAAGGACAATCGGCGGCCCTGAAACTCAATTTCCACGACATCGCCATTCTCCAATTCCTCGCGGTCTGCCAGGGCTGGAGGGATGAAAGCCGAGTTGTCCCAGGTGAGTTTTGTAACGGGCTTGGGCAACTCCTGGAGCCAGCCGTTATTGGCGAAACGGCCGTCAAAGAGTGTGGGATCAGGGCGAAAAGTAATTTCCAGACCATCGGCATCGGGATCTGAAGAAACGCCGAGTGAGGTCACACGGCCTACAGCGGGTGGACTGTTGCTGGCCGTGCCCCCTGACACGGCGCTACCCGGATCTATGGAAAGTGATTCAAGCGGCCGCAGCTTTACTTTTTTTTCGGGTAAATTGGTTTTTGCGATGAAGCCGTCGTGTAACGCTTTTCGCCAACGATCTTCAAAATCAGGTCCCGGGTTTTGCGATTCCCAAAAGCCGCGGACGATTTCGTAATCACTTCGTCCCAGCGGCGCGAGCATCGCGTCCAGAAGTTCATGCGCCGATTTTCCGTAGTAAAGCGGCAAGATGAGCGGCTGAATGATTGAAATGGTTCCGTCGAATGCCCGGGCATCTCCCCAGGATTCCAGGAAATGGTTTTGCGGAATGTGCCAGACGCAAAGTGATGATGTTTCGTTTACGTCCGGGGCGAGGTGGACACTGAATTTTGCCTTTTTCAACCCTTCGCCAAATTGAAAATCCGCGGGCGCGGTAAAGGCCGGGTTTCCGCCCAGGATTACCATGACATCGACCGCATTTCCATCCAGGGCTTCAACAAGTTGGCGCAACGAGCCTGTTTGGTTGATCGGATTTGGTTCGGCGCTATCGGCATAGGTCACGGTCTCGCCTGAGTTGCGCAACTGATGGTTCATCAGGTGCGCCAACGCATGGACCGTTGCCGGCTGGTTTCGGCCAGCGACGATAATTCCCTGGCCTGGATTGTCCGAAAGATCTGCGGCGACGGCTGAAATCCAGTCTGCGTTTACGTTTCCGGCGCTGTTCGAAAATCGGGCGCCCAATTGTTTTGCCAATGCAAACGCAACGCCTTCAATTTCAGCCGCCCGTAACGGAAAACGATGGTCGGCATTTGAACCGGTGACCGTGGGCGAGCTTTCGATGACATACAACCGGTTCATTTCCGTTTCCGGGAATCGCGCCCGGCGCAGGCTCGCAAAATCACGCGCGTAACGGACGCTATGGGGATGCAAATACAGAAAATCTGAATCGAACGAAACAACCACTTTCGCCTTGTCGAATTGATAGTGTGATTCGACGATTTGACCAAACGCCAGCATGGAACCATCCCGCGCATTGTCACGATTGGCTGGTTCGTATTGGTGCCATGTCGCTTTTGGAAATTGTTTGAGCAAAGCCTGAATTTGCCCGTGCAATGCCGGCGAAGCGATGGTTTCGGTCAGGATGCGTAATCCGGCTCCCTCTCTGGATTTTTGGCTTTCCAAAACGTCAAACATGGCTGTGACAAAATTGTCCCAGGTATCGGGCCGGCCCTGTTGCAGAATATCCTGGGAACGGTCGGGGTCGTAAAGATCCAGCAACGCTGCCTGGTGAAAAATATTTGTCGCGCCGAGGCTTGCGGGATGGCCGGGATTGCCTTCGATTTTCGTAGGATGTCCTTCGTGGCTTTCTACAATCAGCCCAGTTGCAAATCCGCCCAGGGTCATTGCGGTGGCGAAGAACATCGGTTTGCCCGAGATCAGTTCCTCGGGCTGATTGACATAGGGAAGAATCCTGCCGATCGGCTGCCGCGTACAGGCCGGCAATCCCGCCAATGCGAGTGAAGCGCCGATGAGTTTTAGGAAAGCTCGCCGGTTGAAATTTCTCCATTCCGCCGCTCCCGGGGCAAATTCCCGGTGAAGCGATTCCTCGAAGTGTTTTGTTCCGGCGAGTTCATCGAGGCTCCGCCAAAAGCCCGCGCCGGAATGTTCGGTGTTCTTCATCGGTGGCACATGCTGCAATCAGTCAGTTGCTCCGTGTGAACGTGATATTCCGCGACCAATTCCCGTCCCAGCGCGATTTGATTTGTGGCGGTCCATTCCAAATTGAAAACTTCGTCCCGGGGACGGATGTATTTTTCGGGCGCACGGTGGCAATCCAGGCACCATTTCATATAGAGAGTGTGCGATTTCCAAGTCAGTGGCATTTGGTCCAAATGCCCGTGGCAGGTCACGCAACCGACGCCGTGGTTTACGTGGACGCTGTGGTCGAAGAAGACAAAATCCGGCGTCCGGTTGACTCGATGCCAGGACAGGCGAACGTCATCGGCCAGGCTATCCCTGAGCGGCGCGAGCATGGGCGCCTGTTTCCAAACCTGCGAATGACACGTCATACAAGTTTCAGTTGGGGGCAGTCCGGCGAAGGCGGATTTTTCGGCATCCGTGTGGCAGTAACGGCAGTCCAGTCCCAGTCCGAAGACGTGGTGCTTGTGGCTAAAGGGCACCGGCTGTTTCAATGGTATCTTTTCAAGCGTGGTCCACGGCGACCAATAGACTCCGCAGGTAATCCCAACGCTCGATCCAATCAAAAGCGCCGCCGCCGCAAGACTGGCACGCGCGATGGCGTTGGTCCGCGGACGAAAAATTTGCGCCATATAATTATTGCGCTTCCTCCGTTTGGGGATTTAGCTGCCCCCGTGCCAGCGTAAGTCTTTTAATTAGTGAGGAGTCCGGGAGAAAGAAGGGTAAATTGCACATATTGCCCGCGCGAAAAGTTGCAAAATGCGAACCTGACAAGCCGCGTTAATTTCTAAAGCCGTTCCACCATTGAGGAATCGTCTTGGACGGGCGTGGCACCTCCGTTGCTATTAATATCTTTATGAAATCACGAACTTTATTCTCCAGTATCATCGTCATCGCCGGCCTGACGGCGGTATGTAGTGGCGCTCCACCGGGTGGAGCTGCCAGTGGCGTTAACGGCGGCGCGCGCGGCGCCCCTGCGCCTCGCGGAGCGCCGACCATGCCCGCTCCGGCATCAGGTACACAGCAGAACCCGAATTCCCCGCAAAATCCGAATAATCCAAATTCCCCTAATACTCCGAACATGCCGCAGAATCCGACGATGCCGCCGAACCCAAATATGCCGCCGCTTAACGGAAATAATATAAACAACGGCAATAATATAAATAATGGCAACCAAAACGGGATGCGCAGGGAACCGCGAAATGGGAATTCACTCTATTGGACCCAACCCGGAGCCAATAATCCCAACGGAACGCGGAGCAGCGGGCAGCGCAATGGAAATTCTTTGCCCTGGACGCAAAATCCAGGGGCCAATAATCCCAACGGCAACCCTCCCGCGACACCATCCAATGGAGTTCATCCGCCTACGCAAAACCCAAATTCCCGGCCGCCGACAACGACAATGCCGCCAAACGGAAATGCGCCGGCCCAACCGCCTGCTCGCCAATCGCCGCCGCCGAGCAGCTCTGCTGATCAACCAGTTGGATGAGCGTGCAACGTATCGACCGCAAGATATCGCGTGGTGCTGCCAGCCGGCGTGATGTGAATACCAAATATATTATTTCGATCGTTGCTCTTCTGGCGGTCATCCACTATCTGTTGGCCGGGAGCGCGCCACTGGCGATGCCTGCCCGCGTGGCTCCGCAAGCCGGGGTAGGTCCCGTTGCGCCGAGTTCCGTCGCACCCAATGCATCTGCGGCCCCGGTTTCGCCGATAGGGCCACCGCCGCCCGCGGCCGCTCAACCGCCCGTCGCGTCGTCCCCAATTGCTCCCGTCGCTCCCAATGCTCCCATTCCGCCGCAAAGCATCGATTCCAATTCTCCGGCATATCCATACGCGTACACATATACGTATGGCTCCAATCGCACCTATTTTACCAACGGGATACCCAGGGCATACTTGCGAGACACAAATTCGGTCCATTGGGCCACGAACCAGCCTTACGGAAATCCAGTTGACAGTTACACGAACGGCGGCATTCGCACGTGCCTTCCGTATCAGCGCATTGCGCCGATTAGGAACGCCTCTTTTCCCACCGCCCGGTGAGGCGTTTTCGTCCTCGTGGATGAGGGTTTGTGCGGTTGGCCACTTATCCGGTGTTCGTACAGGCACACAACCGTTTGGATGACAATTGGTTTTGTTGACAGTGGACGATTCAAAGGTGTCCAAAATCCGTGCGTTCTTCGTTAATGGTTACCGGGCTGAACAGGCTGAAAACCTGCGTCTTAGGCGTATATTTATAGGGTGAGTGCGCCAATGGAACGAAAGTGGCTGTGGACGAATGCTTTGCTAACGGCACAGCGCGGAATTTAAGCCATGGCAATGGCAGGAATTAACCGGCGCGTGTTGAATTTTGTTTTAAAACAGGTAGTCTGAAACTTTTGTGAGTTCTGAAATCGTTTTCGGTCTTGAGAGCGCGGCATGGCCGGCATTGCTGGTGGATGCGCTCGGCGGCATTGTGCTCGCAAATACGTCAGCCGCAAAGACATTTGGGGACGGCGTCAATGGCAAAAATCCATTGTCAAATGTCTGGTCGGTGGAAAACAGCCACAGCGTGGAGCAGTTCTTTTCCCAGTGCGAGAAATCGCCCATTGCGACGGTTCCATTGAAGTTTCGCACGGCCGGGGGCGAGATGACCGAGTTTTCCGCATCGGTTTGCCCTTTCAATCGGGAAGGTCGTAAGTGGTTTGTATTGCAATTGTTTCCAGCACCGGCGCCAGCTCCCGCGCCGGCAGCGACTCCAGCCGTGCAGTCGACTCCCGCCGCTGGACCGGCCGCGCCCGAGGCCACAAAAACCTTCGAAAAGGACACCAACTCCGAGGGCCTGATCCATAAGCAAAAACTGGACTGCGCCCTGCAACTGGCTCGCACCGTTTCTTTGGATTTTAATAATGTCCTGACCAGCGTGCTGGGTCATACATCGCTGCTGTTGAGCAAGGCTGAGGCCGGGCACCCGTGGCGTCATTCACTCATGGAAGTGGAAAAATCGGCGGCGCGCGCCGCGGAAATTTCCAATGAGCTCGGCGTGTTCGGCCAGCAGGAAAAGCAAAGCCGCCGCATTTCCCCGGGCAATCTAAATGCCGTCGCCACGCGTTGCGTGGAATTTTTCAAAAACGCGCACGGCAATAAAATCACCTGGAACCTGAATCTGGAAAAGGATCTTTTTGCGTCCCGGTTCGATGAAGCCAAAATGCAGCAGGCGCTGACGAAGATTTTGGAAAACGCAGTTGAAGCTATCAATGGCAGCGGTCATCAGATTCGCGTCCTTACGCGGAATCTGGAATTGACGACTTCCACCCAGGATCGAAATGTCAAATTGACTGCCGGAGCTTACGTGTGCATCGAAATTACCGACAACGGCGCCGGGATCAATCCCGAGAATCTGCCCCGGGTATTTGAGCCGTTTTTTACGACGAAGAAACCGCCGCACCGGGGGCTGGGCCTGGCGCTGGTGTACGGCATCGTCACCAATCACGGCGGCAGCATCGCGATTTCGAGTGAACCCGGCGCCGGCGCGGCGGCGAGAATTTATTTGCCCGCGGAAAAGCAGTTGGTCAGTCAAAGCTCCGTCCCGGACGCGGAGTTGCACGGCAGTGAAACCATTCTGGTGGTGGACGACGAGAGCATGCTGCTCACAATGGCTGAGACGATCTTTGGAGACTACGGATACAAGGTCGTGACGGCAGGGAACGGCCAAAAAGCCCTGGCGATGCTTTCCAAGGGTGACGTAAAAGTGGATCTACTCGTGACGGACCTCGTCATGCCGGCGATGAGCGGGCGCGAGTTGATTGAACGCGCTCGCCAGCTTCAGCCGACCCTCAAAGTCGTCTGCATGAGTGGCACCCTGCTGCCGCCGGAGCAGCAGATGGGCCGGGCGTATTTGCAAAAGCCGTTCACCAGCCGCGATCTTTTGGCCAAAGCGCGCCATGTGCTTGGCAAAGGCCAGTATTAGAAATTGTCGCGGCCTCCCCTTTTCGGGTCAAAATGGAGGTTTTGATTAATTAAAAAAAATATAATACTTCTATTGACTGACAATTCGGAGTTTTGATGTAATGTTGAGTATATGCAAATTGAGAGTCTTAAAGTATTTTGCGACCTGGCTGAAACGGAAAGTTTTACAAAAGCTGCTCAAATTAATGGGGTTACACAATCCGCGGTCAGCCAGCAGATCAGCGCGCTGGAACGCACATTCAAGTCGCTTCTGATAGAAAGAAGCAAAAAGAAATTTCGCCTCACGCGTGAAGGGCAAACGCTCTATGATTACAGCAAACAGATAATCCAATCGTATGAATCGCTGCACAGCAAGCTTCAGGAATTAAAGGACATTATATCCGGCACGATCCGGGTCGCGACGATTTACTCCATCGGCCTGCACGATTTGCCGCCGTACATCAAGCGGTTCATGAAGAATTATCCGACCGTGAACGTCCACGTGGAATATCGCCGGGCCAATCAGGTTTATGAAGACGTGTTGAGCAATGTGGTGGACATCGGCCTGGTTGCCTATCCGGTGAAGGAGCAAAAACTGGAAATTGTCCCGCTTCGCAAAGAGCCGCTCACGCTTATTTGTCATCCGTCCCACGCCTTCGCCAAACAGAAAGACGTAAAGCTGAAAGCGCTCGCCGGCCAGAAAATTATCGGCTTCGAACCGGATATTCCCACCCGGAAGGCGCTTGACAAAATCTTGAAAGAGCACGGCGTGGAAGTAAAACACGTGATGGAATTTGATAATGTCGAAACCGTCAAGCGCGCCGTTGAAATTGACGCGGGTATTTCGATCGTGCCCATGGGCACAGTGCAGCAGGAGATTTCCAAGCAGACGCTCGTGGCCGTGCCGATCGAAGATGGCGAATTCTATCGTCCCCTGGCTGCCATCTACAAAAAGAGCAAAGTGCTCTCGCCCGCCATGAAGCAGTTCCTGTCGATTCTGAAAGAGACGGCGTAACGGGTACGGGAATTCGGCGGCGGCGCTTCATCCCTGGTTTCGCATCGACGTGGCGAGTGGCGTGAATTGCATCAGGAATGTCTGGAGAACATCGCGTATGACGCGACACGCCGCCGATTATTTCCGACGTGTTTGCGTTTCTGGTTACGCCTGCGCTTCTTCTTTAATTTGAATTTAAGCCCCGTTTGGCCCAAATCGCATCGGTGATTTTCTTCGCGAGCGCCGGCTTTTCCTCGAGCGCTTTTTGCGCCGATTCCTTGCCCTGGCCGATCAACTCGCCGTCAAATTGGAGCCACGCGCCTTTTTTCTCCACGATTCCGTTTTCCACGCCGGCGTCCAAAATACTGCCTTCCTTGTTGACGCCGTGATTGTAAATGATGTCAAACTCGGCCTCGGCAAACGGCGGGGCGACTTTGTTTTTTACGATCTTCACTTTCACGTGGTTGCCGACCGCATTGCCCGCGGCGTCCTTCAACGTGTCCTTGCGCCGGATGTCTATGCGCACGCTGGCGTAAAATTTCAGGGCCTTGCCGCCGGGTGTCGTCTCCGGGTTGCCGAACATAACGCCGACCTTTTCCCGCAGTTGGTTGGTAAAAATGCACGTGGTCCTGGATTTATTTAAAACGGCGGTCAGCTTGCGGAGCGCCTGCGACATCAGCCGGGCCTGCATGCCCATCGTGGCCATGCCCATTTCCCCTTCCAGTTCCGCCCGGGGCACCAGCGCAGCCACTGAATCAATCACGATCACGTCCAGGGCGTTGGAACGGGCCAGCGTTTCACAGATTGTCAGCGCTTCTTCGCCGGAAGCAGGCTGGGAGACGAGCAAATCGTCCAGGTTCACGCCCAGTTTTTTGGCGTAGCCCGGGTCCAGCGCATGTTCGGCGTCAATGAAAGCCGCCAGCCCGCCTGCCTTCTGGGCATTGGCGACAACGTGAAGCATCAGGGTCGTCTTGCCCGACGATTCCGGGCCGAAAATCTCGATGACGCGCCCTCGCGGGACCCCGCCCACACCCAGCGCGATGTCCACCGCCAGCGCGCCTGTGGGAATGACTTCGATTTTTTTCAGGTGCGCTTCGCCCAATCTCATGATGGCGCCATCGCCGTAACTTTTTGTAATGGTTGATATTGCAGCCTCCAACTCGCGAGCACGGGTCGCAGCGGCCTTGTTATCGGGGGACTTTTCAGTGGATTTTTCGACGGTTTTCTCAGCGGCTTTTTCAGCGGTTTTTGCGGCCATAAAATTGGTTATTTGTTTCATTACAGCTCGTTAAAATCGGGCTGTTGCTTGTCTACGGGCAGTCAACGCACGCACCTTAGTGGTTCCAAAAAAAATGTCAACCTTAGTGCAGTCATAAGGCCTTTGGACGCCTGTTGGCCGTGATTTTGCGCATTTCCGGTTGATCGCCGCCGGAATATTGCCCTCAGGCTTGTAACCTTTGCCTGGATTTCGTTTATAGATTAGTGAATAATAAAACTATGCAGCCCACCATACTGAGCCGGATGATAAGGTAAGGCCCCGAAACACCACAATTTTAAAGGGATTAAACGATCTATTGTATTTATTTTTGTACTGACACTCGCTTTTTGAAATCGCCTGTGTAATAATGACCAGAACAGTTAAATGAGACGGTATCTGCCTACATGGAGTTTTGTTCTGTTGCTAGTCGCGGCAGCATTCTTTTTTTTCCTTCGCCAAAGCCAAAATCCAAGAAATCAAACCTCTGCCGGTGCTCAATCCGGTCATCATCAGTCGTCGGTTGCGACTATGGCGTCTGCCGGGGCGACAAAGGCGGCTGTGGCGTCTGCCAGAACCAACAAATTGGCCTGGCGTCTTAGCAATACAACCAATTCGCTCGCCCGGCTGATTCACGATCCGCACGCAATTCTGCTCGAAAATGCCCTAATTGACACCGATTCCAGGCTAAATATCTCCATCCCGAAGAATCTTTTGGCGCAGGGCGATCCGGGTGCCTGGCTTGTGCAGGCGCGCGGGCCAATCAGCCCGGCATTTCGAGCGCTCGTGACCGGCGCCGGCGCAACCATCGTATCTTATATTCCAAACAATTCTTATCTTGTCCGGGCTTCGGAAGGGGTAGCCGATGCTCTAATCGGGAACCCTTTGGTCCAGACAGTCATCCCTTACGAACCGTATTTTAAAGTCCAGGCTCCGCTGTTATCGATGGCGCAGCAATCACTGCCTCCGGAAGTGCAACTGAATTTGGGCCTTTTCGCGGATAACGCGCAGGATACGCTCCAACAAATCCAGAAGCTGGGAGGGATCATATTATCCCAAGAAACCTCGGCGGCGGGGTACATTATCGTTAAAGTAGAGCCACCATCAGACTGGACGGCCGTTGCCGGGCTGCCCGGCGTTCATATCGTTGAGCCGTACTACCATCGCAAATTGGCCAATGATTTGGCCCGTACCACGATGAAAGTATCGGCTGATTCAATTACGCCAACCAATTATCTGAACCTTTATGGCTCTAACGTTATCGTGGAAGTTAATGACACGGGCATTGACACCAACCATCCTGATTTCAGGAATGGTACCGGCCCATTTCGTGTGTTTTACCTGGACCCGCACCTGGGCGTAGACACCAACGGCCACGGAACGCACGTTGCCGGTATTATCGCGGGTGATGGCTTTAAATCATCCACTGTGACCAACGCCTATGGTTCGCCTATGCCGGGGACTAACGGACAATTTCGCGGAAAAGCGCCTATGGCGCTGATGCTGTCCATGAGTTATCTGGATTCGGATGAGGACTTGCAGCAGGCCGCTGCCGAAACAAACGCTTTGATCTCCAATAACAGTTGGGGCAACGGCGACTCCGATTATGATCTCGCCGCTGCCAATTATGACGCCGCCACGCGCGATTCCCTGCCGTTTGTCACCGGGTCGCAACCGGTGATGTATGTCTTCGCCGCCGGTGACAATGGCGGCAACGCCGATACCATTTCATCGCCCGGCACTGCCAAAGACGTTATGACCGTGGGCGCCCTCGAAGAATTTCGATACATCACCAACCAGGTTACCAATGCGGACATGTCTGTATCCCAGCCATGGCTAGGATTGACCGACGATTCCAATTCGGTTGTCGGGTTTTCAAGCGACGGCAATACGGGGATCGGGACCGAGGGTACATTTGGCCGGTTCAAGCCCGACGTTGCCGCTCCCGGCACCTTCGTGGTTTCCACCCGGTCGGAACAATGGGACACGAACGCTTTTTACCACCCGACGAATAATTTTCATTACGATTTCCCGGACCTGATACCGAGTAATTCGGTGAGCGTGAATCCATTTCAGTTTTTCGTGCCGAGCAACGCGGTCTTCGTGATTTTCTACGTTGTGACCAACCAAAGTTCGCCGCCCGTTCTGCCGGTCATGCCCATCTTTGTTCAGACAAACGTCCCGAATGCCGGATTTGGATTTGTCGGGACCAGTTATGCTGTCGTTGCGCCGCAGTCTCTGAACCAGGACTGGTCTGTGGAATGCAGCAACGTGACTGGTGGCCCGCTGGCTTACGATTTAATCGTGGACGTGCAAACGACCAATTGGATGGGAAACTATTACGATGTCTTGCAGGGAATGAACGATAGCCTCGGTCCGCCCGGGAACTGGTATCGCTATGAGAGCGGCACCAGCATGTCCGCTCCGGCGGTCGCCGGTTTCATGGCGCTGATTCAGGACTATTTCACCAATCAGTATTCGACTCCGTTTATCCCCAGCCCGGCGCTGCTCAAAGCAATGACGATCAATGGCGCGCGGCCGACGCCGGGCTATACCCCGCAAGTCAATAACACCATCAATTATGAAGGATGGGGTTTGCCCGACTTATCCAATTCTGTGCCCGCATCGATTACTAATATTATCAACGCGCCTTGTTCAACTTTCTTCCGAGACCAAAGCACCACGAATGCGCTGGCGACGGGCGACCAGGAGACGTTCATGGTCACTCTCAACACGAACGCCTTCGGAAATTATTTGCCCTTGCGCGTGACGCTGGCGTGGACGGACCCGCCGGGCGACCCCTCCGCCGCCATCAAGCTGGTCAACAGTCTCGAATTGGTCGTCACCGATATGGTCAACCAGAGTCTTGTCTATTACGGAAACGACATCGGCTCTACCGGCTATAACAATCTCCAAAACGCCACCAACCCGCCCATCATAGATAATATCAACAACGTTCAAAACATCTTTATTCGCCCATTCTCAACCAATCGCGTGCCTGATAACGAGTACTCCATAACCGTCAAAGGCAATAGGGTGAACGTCAATGCCGTGTCCGAAGCGCCCGAGAATGATGTCCAGGACTTCGCGCTGGTGATTTCCTCGGGCGATATGGGCGAAATCAGCAATGCCATGTCGGTGACCAGTGACAATTTCTCCTCCAACCCAACTGGGGACCAATACATTAGCGTAGCGCAGACGAACACGTTTTTGTTGAATCAAACTGTCGGCGCGAACACGCCCTTGATTCCAACGAATATCGTCGGATTTACGACCAACACCGTCGCCTATAGTACAAACGGGCAGTTCTCAGTGGGAATGACCAATCAGTGGCATTTCTACGTGGTCACGAATTCGACGCTCTTTACCAATGCCGCCTTTATCACATTCGGCGCGGCTACGCTTTCAATTCCTCGCATGGGTGTATTTGCAAATTCGGATGCGAACGCCACGACGCCGGGGGCCGATCTTGACCTGTTGGTCACGCGAAGCAGTACGGACCCCAACGCGGCCAACTTGTTGAATCTTGATCCAATTGAAGTTTCCAACTGCGTGAACGGGGTGAGCGGTGATGGGGCTTCGCTGGTCTCCGGCGGCACAGACTTTGTCGCGTATACCAATATTCCAAATGACGAAGTTTATTACATCGGGGTCAAGTCCGAAAGCCACATGGCTGTTCAATACGATTTCATTCCCATTTTTACCGACGTGCCTTTCGGCAGTTTAGACCAAAACGGCGACGAATACGTGAACGCTATCAACGTGCCTTCGCCCATTCCCGACGGCACGCCATCGCATCCGGGCCTCTCGTTTGTATTTATGCTGGCTCTGTATCCGATTGAGATTCAAAACGTGGTGGTGACGAATCTCATCCTGCACCAGAATTTCGGCGATCTCGTCGGTTCCCTTACGCATAGTGGCACATCCGTGGTGTTAAATAATCATGATTCACTGGCCAATCCACCCGGGCCGTACAACCTTGTTTACAGTGGAACGACCGATAGCGTTCCCGGTTCGGCTTCAGCGGATGGCCCGGGCAATCTGCAGGCGTACGATGGCGCGTCCGGCCAGGGCATCTGGCAATTGACGGAGGAAGGCACGGCGCTGGGACAAACCGGCATGGTCGAGAACAGCTCACTGTTCCTGCAAAAATACCAGAACCCGCAGAACGGCATCTTTGTGACCGTCCAACCCAACTCATGGTTTTACACTTACCTGGATGTGCCCAACGGCTATACAAACATGGAACTTTATGGCTCAGTGACAAACTCAGGACTCGGTCCACCGCCAATGGAAATGTATTTGAATACCGGCGGGTACCCCACGTTCACAAGTTACCTGTTTGAAACGAACCTGGTGCAACCGCCGCCGGCTCCAAATCCGTTTCCCACCTTCGCTGGAGATTGGGCTTTGATTTCCGACGGGCCGCCGTTGCCGCCCGAGAGGTATTTCATCGGCCTGTATAACCAAAATTCCATCGCCGAAACCGTCTATCTGCAGGCGTTGTTGAATGGACCGGGGACGCCGCCTCAGCCGCAACTCTTTACGTCCACGAACATCGTGCCGATCATCAATGACGCGGTCACTTCATCGACCAATACGACCATGTTCGTTTCCAACACGAACACGATTTCTTCAGTGAACGTCGGTTTTGTTGTGCAGTATCCGCGAATATCCGATTTGGCGTTTACTCTGATCAGCCCGGAGGGCCAGCGCATCCTGTTGATGGAGAATCGAGGCGGTCCCACTGCGACCAACGCCGGAGGGGTTTTCTATATCACCAATTCTATCGGCACAACCACGGCCAATGGCAGTTTCCAGCCGCAGACGAATTCCTATAATCTTAACAATAATTCCGGTTCCCTGTCCGTATTCTTCAATGCCTACACTATTCCGGATCAATTGACGATCTACTACGGAAACGATCCAACGACTTTCAACACCAATTCAGGAAACCCGGATTTGCTTTTCAATTCAGGCCTGATGAGTGGCGCCACAAATGTGACTGCAACCTTTGGCCCCGGTGCATCCACCTATGTGACATTCATCGTCAACCAGTTCGGCAATACGAATGTGGGTGGCAGTGACGCCTGGACTTATACCATTAACGGCACATTCCCCAGCTTTAATTATCTGACCTTCACGGACGACACCAACCTGACCGTCACACCCATCAAATTCGCCATACCGCCTTTCGACCTCCGCAGCCTGGGCACGAATTATACCTTTGGCGAATTTGATTTGGCCACGAATGGTGATTATTTCGGCCAGACAAACATCTATGATTCCTTCGGCGGGTGGAGTGTGCCGAGCAACCTGGTCACGCAAGTCACTAATGGCGTCGTCTTCACCAACAACTACAACGAGGTCAGCGTCGTGTCAGACCCGTCCATAGCTTTTGAGAGCAATACCAATAGCAGCAATTTCCTGGCGTTGGGCTACGGCATCATCCAGCGCACCAATTCCTTCGACAGGAATCATTTTGTCACGGTTTCCTACCAATATCGCGGCCCCGGCATCGCTGGCTGGTGGCGCGGCGAAGGTGATGCGCGCGACAGTTCCGATGCCGAACAGCACGGCCAAAATGGATCGCTCATCGGCCGATTTAGCTTCCCGGCGGGTGAAGTCAGCCAGGCTTTTTCCATGGAAAACAATGGGCAGGAATACGACTTTGCCGGCACCAATGGCTACGTTCAAATCCGCCAGCAACCCTTCCTCGAGCAGGTCGTTACCAACAGCGGGACCAACAGCGAGAGCGCACCGCCAATCTCTGTCCAGTCAACTTACCTGGATGTTGGGGCCGGGCCCGGAATGACCGTGGAAGGCTGGATTAATCCCACGAATGTCTCATTCCAGCAGCCACTCGTCGAATGGCTCGCCCGTGTTCCTACTAATGGTTCGGATACGAATCTTACCATTCGCGCCGGACCGTTTCTGGACCGCGGCACGGGCAATTATTATTATTTGCTCGGACCGACCAATTGGACGACTTCCGAGACGTGGGCACAGGAACTGGGCGGCCATCTCGTTACACTGGATTCGGCCGACGAGCAGAACTGGGTGTTTGACACATTCGCCGGCTACGGCGGGAAAAACCGCAATTTGTGGATTGGACTGACTAATACCATCGTGGGTCCTTTCAATAATTTTGCGTATTCCAGCGGTCTAACCAACGTGTCCTATACCAACTGGCTGTACCTGCAGCCGACCAACTGCAACGACCCCACGCGGCAATTCACATTTATGTTTGGTGTCACCAACCAGTATGCCACCCTCTGGGCGCTGGCGGACAACAACGGTGTCATGTGCGGTCCGGTGACCAATATCATGTATGGCGTCGTGGAGGTGACCAACCTCCAGACCAATGGTGTTCAGTTCTGGATATCTGTGACCAATGTGCCGGGTACCACCAACCTGATCATGACCAACAACGGTTGCCTCTTTGCAAACCTGGTGGACGTCACGAACGGCTCGCACTGGATTTATTCAGGCCCAGGTCTCATCCAGAGCAACGTCTTCCAGCACGTCGCCCTCACTTACGACACCAACTCCGGCACGGCGATGCTGTTCTATGACGGCACGAATGTCGCCACAACGAATTGGGGCATGAACATCGTGCCCAAGACGACCGGCGACGTTTTGCTCGGCAGAGATATGAGCCTGGAGACAAACAATTATTACGGCGGTCTCATGGACGAAATGAGCATTTACAATCGCGCGCTGTCTGACGCTGAAATCGCCGCGATCTATTCTGTGTCCGCCTACACGACGAACCGTCTGATTGGGAAATTTGATCCTGCGATTACACCGCCGTTGGGCCTGGCCGAAGCCCAGGTCGTGTTGGGGAATATGACCAATACGATTTTGGGAGAGAACAATATGTGGCAGCAGGGCGGCTTCACATTCCTGGCGGAAAGCAATGCATATCCGATGCAGGTTCAGGGCATCGAACCGGGTATGTTATTCGATGCTTTTGGAGTTAGCGAAGCGCCGCTGGGCAATTTGTATTATCAGCCCGAGCAGGCGTTGGACGAACTCAAGGGCCAAACTCCCACTGGCGACTGGACGCTCGAAATTTGGGACACCCGCAACAATGTTCTGCTTACGAACTCTGCGTTGTTAAGCTGGCAAATGCAGTTCATTTTGCAAACCAACACGCCTCCACCGCTTACGATTGGCTTGGAGGAGCCGACCGAAGTCACGATTCCGCCCGGCGGGATCGTTACCCTCGCAGTTCCCGCGCCCGTGTGGGCCATTGATGCCACGAATATTCTGGATTCATCCACCGAGCCGTTGAACGTGTATTTCAACCAAAACAACCCGCCGACCGGCAATACTCCGACCGATTCTCTGTTGTTTAGCGGGACCACAGGAAGCGCTACGCTGTTCACAAACAATCCTTCTTTGAATCCTCCTCTGCCCTATTTCAATGCCGGATCGACCTTTTACGTCGGCCTGCAGAACACCGGGCCCCATGCCGCTTCGGCCGTCTTCCACGTGGACTTTAATATCACCGCATTGACCAATGACGTGTCTTACAACGACACGCTGGCCACAAACGACTCCTACCGATACTTCAGTTTTGACGTAACGTCCACCAACGCCTACGAAGCCATCTTCCAGCTCTTGCACATGGACGGCAACGCCGATCTCGTCCTGGAAAAAGGCGTGCTGCCCACATTGACCAGCGCTGATTACGGCAGCTTCAATAGTGGCATCGCCAACGAAAACATCTACGTGCTGACTAATTCGACGCCCGTCGCGCTTTCGCCCGGCACCTGGTACCTCGGCGTCTTCAATCGCGATACCCATGCCGTCGATTACACAATCCTGGCGCAGGAACTGGATTTGAACCCGCCGTCGGCATCCACCACGAACACCCTGACCCTGATTCAATTGACCAACGGCGTGCCGTTTAATTACACAGCCGGGCCGGGGGCTGCGTTGACCAATTTCTTCTATTTCCCCGTGACCAATTCAATCACGATTACTAGCGGCATTTCCGTCACGAACTATGTCAGTTCCATCCATTTCGAGTTGTATAATCTCAGTGGTAATGGAGATTTGACGGTGCAGAGCAATGCCCCGCCGTTCGCCCCGCCGTTCTTCCAGAGCAGCGATGAACCGGGAGTGACACCCGAATTTATCCAGATCACCACCAACAGCGCCCTGACAAATCTCGCGGCGACGTGGTATCTGGGTGTTCCGAACGAGACAACCAACGAAATCCGCTTCACCATCATCGCTGTCATCGATACGAACAATTACTTCCCAGCCTTCCCGGGCGCGGAGGGCGCGGGCGCGGGCGCTTTGGGCGGAAGCTGGAGAAATGGATATACGAACAACACCGTGTATCACGTCACCAGCTTGGATGATGCCGGTCCTGGCACTTTGCGTGACGCCGTGAGTTCGACAAATCGCACTATCATCTTTGATACCTCCGGTGTCATCTATCTGGAATCGCCGTTGGTAATTACCAATTCCTATCTGACCATCGCCGGTCAAACTGCGCCTGAGGGTGGCATCACAATCGCGGGCGCTTCTACGATTGTTTCCACCAATGTGCACGACGTTGTCATCCGCTACATCCGTTTCCGGCCGACTTATTCCGGACAGTACACGTATACTGACGCCGGCAACCTTATTTATAGGTTCACGCCCAATGGAGCGCAAAGCACGTTTGCGACCCTGACGGTGTCAGCCGACGGGTTGGTGTGTGACCCTAACGGGAATCTATATGTGGCACAGCACAATAACATCCTCAAATTCACGCCTGGCGGAGTTCAAAGTACGTTCACTACCGTCGCAGATGATGCAACTTTCCTGACTTTCAATAATGGCGCGAGTGATCTTTTTGAAGCGGACCATAACGGTAATATCTATGAATACACGTTGGGCGGAGTGCAAAGCACCATTGCTACCGGATTGACCAAGCCGCAGGGACTGGTGTTTAATAGCGCCGGTGATCTATTTTCGGCGGGGTTTAGTTATATAAATGAATACACGCCAGGAAACGCGCAATTTTCATTTGACGCCTCTCAGGTGAGCAATCCCATAGGAATCGCTTTTAACAGCACCGGAATTCTCTTCGAGTCCGACGCCGGCAGCGGTAATATTTTTGAATTCGGACCCACCGCAGTACCTATCCCTTATGCATCCGGAATCCCGAATTTGGTGGGACTCAACTTTAATAACGCTGGCGACCTGTATGTCGGTAGTGGTAACAGTATTCTTAAGTTTGCCCAAAATGGAACAGAATCGACGTTTGCAACCCTCCCAAATGGCGTTGCCACTGTGGCTTTCAGTCCTCCCGTGCCCGGATTGACGACTGGCCTGGGCGGCGATGCCTTGCAATTCAATACCGTTTCAAACGTCATTGCCGACCATATCTCCGCTCTGTGGAGTTCCAATGACGATTTGTCCATCCTTAACTCCACCAATGTCACTGTTCAATGGTCCATCCTTTCCGAGGGCATATCAAATCAGCCTGCGGCCAATGGCGTGCTGGTCCGCTTTAGCAGCGGGCCCGTGAGCCTGCATCACAATCTGTTCGCTGACAATGAGACCGGCAGCCCGCGCCTCGGCGACAACGTGACTCTCGATTTTGTCAACAACGTCATATACAACTGGGTCACTAACGCCGGCTATTCGACTGCGGACGACCTTACGAACAACCCGGCTGGTTTCACCAACTGCCTGAATTACATCTGCAATTATCTGATCGCCGGTCCTAATACGATTACGACGAACATCGCCTTCTGGGGTGGTACCAACACAACCTGGCTCTTCCAGACCAATAACTTCCTGGATGCCGACAGAAACGAGGCCTTAAACGGAGCGAGCGGTGAATGGAACCTGTTCACCAATTGGAACGGGTTTACCAATCTCTACACTTTAACGAATCAATTCCGGTTGCCGCAAACGAGAGTTGATGAAGCGTATCTGGCTTATGAAAGAGTCCTGGATTTTGCCGGTGTTTCCATGTTTAGGCGCGAACCCGCCGAAACCAACATTGTCGAAAACGTGCGCAGTCAAAGCGGCGGGGTCATCACCGCGCCGGGCCTAGTTCCGACCCTGAGCACGAATTTTATCTTCCAATACAACGCCCAGGACGGCATCCCCGATTTCTGGAAACTCACCTCCGGCCAGATCGTGACCAACCTGTATAATAATTATCGGCCCGACAGTTCCGGTTACTCTGAGTTGGAGGAATTTGACAACTGGCTGGCCGGGCCTCATGCCCTCACCATGACGAATTTGGCGGTGGGTGTTGACCTGCAAAAGCTCTTTGGCACGACCGGCAATTTGAGTTTCATGGCAACTAATGCATTCCACGGTACCGTCTACCTTACGAACGTCCTGGGTGCCTACACCAACCAGGGACAATACAGCAACAGTATCGCCATCTTCACTCCTACAAACGGGGCTTCCGGTGGAACGAATTACTCCGGCTTCGCCTCATTTGGCGTCTTTGTGACCAACAACGATACCGCCGCTTATTTTGGCCCCGTCACCGTCAATGTTTTCGTGAGTGCCCATCCGCCGACCTATTCCGAACAGGCTGGCTATCTGCCGTTATATTTGCCGCTGACCAACTCCGTACCGCCGTATACCACAATTTGGTATTTAGTCAGCGTGCCCACCAATGCCGTCCAGGCCACGAACACCCTGTTGACTGCCGGCGCGCCCGTGGATCTTTTGTACAGTTCGAACCAGCCGCCGACAACCGCTTACCCTAGCGACTTTGCGTTACTAACGGATTCTACATACGGCTCCGCCGTCATTAACCCGGGCGGCGCCCCGCTCCCGCCCATTCTTGTTCCAGGCGGCCAATTTTATCTCGGCGTCCAGAATACGAACAACTTTTCCACAAATTATGCGATCCAGGTGACCTTTGATACAGGCAACATTCCTCCGATCATAATCATTATTAACCCGGGCCAGCCGGTGACGAATGTCATTCCGCCGGGCGTCACTAGTCCTGGCGCTGCCGGCCCCGGTGGCAGCCCCGGCGGTGGCAGCTCCAATCCGGTCTATTACGGATTCTTTGCGCCGCCGAACGCCATCGCGGCGACAAATACGCTTCTCTTTGCCACTGGCGGTTCGGCAAGCATATGGTTCAACCAGACTAATGCGCCACTCAATGGATTCCCGGGCGATTATGAATTGATCAATAACTACAACGGCACAACGCCCACCAACGTTATCCTGTACACGAACATGGCTACGTCGCCGTTCTTTGTTCCTAATGAGCTTTTCTACATTGCAATCACAAATACATCGACGACTACCACCCTCACGGATGCCTTCGAGGTGACGTTTGATCTGTACTACACGCCACCTGTCCTGCCACCAGTGACAAACGTGACGATCGTCGCTGGAAACACATTGAACGTAAATGATCAGGCCAGCGATACCAATGCCGGCACATTAAACTACTACCTGACCAACCTGCCGCCAGTTAACGCGACTATTTCGGGCACCGGTCAAATTTCCTGGACCGTGCCCACCAATGCGCCCGGTGAAAACGTGCTGTTCACGACCGTCGTTAGTAATGCATTCACGACGATGACTGCGACCAACGAGTTCAGTGTCACCGTGATACCGCTGGTGTTGCCCACACAGCCGGTCCAAACCAATAGCATTCCGACCAACAATGTGAGCTGGGTGGCTGTGAGCGTTCCGGTGGATGCGGATTGGGCCACGAATATTTTACTCTACGCAACCAATCAACCCGTAAACGTCCTGTTCACCACCAATTCGCCGCCCACCGCCACTGGCGCCTATACATTGATGTCGGGCCTGACAAACGGCATCAGCGTTTTGGGCATAAATACGGCGCCTACGAACATTGTCCCGGGTTCGGTCTATTACCTCGGCGTGGAAAACAACAATAGCAGCCCGGTTAATTATGCTCTCCAAGTGGACTTTGGCTATTATTCGCCTCCATCGCTCCCGGCAGTGCCCAACCAGACCATTGTTGCGGGTACGACGCTGACGGTCACGAATACAGCCACAGACACGAATGGCGTCGGCCAATTGGCCTACACGCTCACAACCGCGCCACCGGTGAACGCCACCATTTCAACCACGGGCATCATCACCTGGCCCACGGCGACCAACCAGGCGCCTGGTAGTTACCTCTTCACCACCGTCATCACCAATTCCGTCACGACGCTGGGCGCCACGAATACGTTTGCGGTCACGGTTGTTTCGCCAGCGATCGGCCAGGGACCGCAGACGAACACAATTTTGCCAAACAGCGTTAGTTGGGTGCAAGTGAACGTCCCCACCAACGCCGAGTGGGCCACAAACATCCTGCTCTTTGCTCGAACCATGCCCGTGAACCTGCTATACACGACGAATTCCTCGCCGACACTAATCAATGCGAGCATTTTGTTGTCGAATGAAAAGAGCGGAACCAGCGTTCTGTTTACTAACCTGTCTACGGTGCCCACCAACCTCGTGCCCGGGGGCGTTTATTACCTGGGCATCCAAAACACCAACAACTTCGACGTTACTTACGCGTTGGAAGTGATATTCGGTTATCCGCCACCAATCCCGGTCACGCGCGTCAGCATCATTGCTACAAACATCAGTGGCGTAAACGGCTATCTGCTGACCTGGTTCGCCCCGACCAATGATTATTTCCAGGTCCAGGAAACATCAAATGTCAGTTCGCCTCCCTGGACTACATTTACGAATATTATCAGCTATAACGGGCCGGTGACGTCGACCAATGGCATGTTTAGCTTCTTCGATAACGGCGCCGAATATCCGTTTGGCCCCATGCGGTTCTACCGGCTGTTGTTGCTCGAAGCCAACGCCCTTTATTTGCCCGTCCAAAGCAATTATGTGCTGAGCGTCTCACAGCCGTTGGTCGTTACCAACACCGCCGTGGATTCCGGCACCAACGTTACATTGGTCTATAATCTTGCTGATTTCCCGACGCCGGCTACAAACGCCTTGGTCACTACCAATGGCATAATCACTTGGACACCCGGCCCGGCCGATGCCGGCAGCGCATTTACGTTCACTACTGTCGTGATTGACGATGGCTTGCCACCCGCCGGAGCGACCAACTCCTTTACCGTCTTTGTGCGTCCAACGCCGGTTATCACCGGCGCCACGGCCACGACCAACAGCGTCACTGTCCAATGGTCCGCCTCAAAGAACGACTTGTTCCAGGTCGAATGGACCACCAATATTATCTCGAGCACGTGGACTCTATTGCCCCAGGTCGTGACTTCGACCACGGGTTCGTTCATCTTTACCGACAACAATCCGCCGGTGGCGATGAAATTCTACCGCCTCGTCTGGCTCCCGCCGCCATGACCTAGGCCAACAAAGTGGCTGAATAATTCCCTTCTTTGTTCGCATCCAGGCGCTCGACCCCCCTTTTGATTAGACTTTACGCCCGGCCGGCCTCAGAATTTCACTCTCTATGGATTTTCTGTATACATTGATGAAATGGAATCAGCGGCTAAAGAAATTATTGCCGGGCTGGCTCGTGCAAACAATCCGGGATGTGGTCGAATCAATGGGTTTTTTATGGAAACGAAGTTATTTTGGGCAATTTGGCGAAGACGCCGTCTTGCAAAATATTTTCAGACAACAAGCGTGGCGGAAGGCAGTGAGCGACAAAGCCGGCAAAGTCAAAAGTAGCGCCGGGTTTTTTGTGGATATCGGGGCGTTTGCTCCATTGCAGCATTCAAATACGTATTGGTTTTATCGGCGCGGCTGGCGAGGAATCAATGTGGATGCGACTCCAGGCTCCATGCGCATCTTTAAGTGGCTTCGCCGCCGTGACGTTAACCTGGAACTCGCCGTATCAAGCCAGGGTGGTGAACTGACATACTATTGCTGGGGTGTGCCGAATGTCATGAATACGACGTCCAAAGAAGCCGCGGAGGAAGTCGTCCGCAACGGAGGGCAACAGCCGGAAAAGATCATTGTTAAAGCCCGCACCCTGGAACAAATTCTCGACGAATATCTTCCGAAAGGACAAACGATAGACTTTCTTACAGTCGATGTCGAAAATCATAACTTTGAAGTCATCAAATCCAATAATTGGTCGAAATATAAACCGCGCCTGATCCTGGTTGAAGCGGACCATGATTCTTCCGAGTTCGAAGCAATTGCAGCTTCTGATATGACCGGATTCCTGAAACGTTACGGCTATCGAGTTTGTGCCTGGGTTAAACCAACGATCTTTTTCGAGTTGGAAGACATTAGCGTGGCTACTTGAGTCATCGGTTTTTCTGTCATCTTTCCCCGCGGCTCTTAAACAAGCCGTAATTGCAGCTCCGGTGCCTGTTTTTGGATCCCTTGTCGTTTTTGCATTATTTTCATTATGGAATTTATCGCTTGACAGTTGCATTTTTTATATTAGACTTGCGCAAGAGTTGTAATGAAACGGAACTATCAGAAGCTTTGACCTTTTTTGAAGAATGGCCTGAATTTTTCTTGCGATTTGCGATCTCCATCTCAACTAAAACATAAAACCAACTCAGTTAACGTTATGAAAATCAAAAATACAATAACAACATCAACTATAATCTGCGGAGCATTATGTGCATGGCTTCTTGCCGGCAGTGCAGCGCAGGCGCAGAATGTGTTTGCCACCGGGGGCAACAATATCTACGAATTCACGCCGGGAGGAACCCAAAGCACGTTTGCTACGGTGACACCTTCAGGGGACGGATTGGCTTTCGGCCCCAACGGGAATCTATATATGGCCCAGGTTAACAATATCCTGCAGGTTACGCCGGCCGGGGTGCAAAGCACCTTCGCCACCGGCGCCGGCTCCGCCACCTTCCTGGCTTTCAACAGCGCGGGTAACTTGTTTCAATCGGATCATAATGGCAATATCTTCGAATACACATCAGCCGGAGTACAAAGTAAATTCGCCACCGGTTTGAGTATGCCGCAAGGACTTGCGTTTAACAGTGCCGGTGACTTGTTTGTCGCGGGTGGCAATCAGTCGCCCTACATCTATGAGTATACGCCAGCCGGTGTGCAATCTACTTTTACCACTCAGGTGAATAATCCCATTGGCCTGGCTTTTAGCAGTGCGGGCATTCTGTTTGAGGCCGATGCAAACAGCGGTAACATTTATGAATTCACGACCGCCGGAGTGCGGAGCACCTTTGCTACCGGACTGTCGAGTTTAGGGGGGCTGGCCTTTAATAGCGCGGGCGACCTTTTTGCCGCCAATGGTGACACTATTGATGAATTTGCCCCAAACGGATCTGAGAGCGTTTTCGCGACCACGTCGACCGGATTGGCCGCTCTGGCCATCCAGCCAGTGCCGGAACCTTCGGAGTTCGCACTGTTCGGAATCGGACTTGCCGCCGGGTCTGTCCTTTTGTACGAAAAAAAGAAAGCAGCCCGAATGTAACGAGATTGCGATCGATTGGAGGAGAAAGTTTATTCTTTGCTTCAATACCTTAACGACAAAACCACACTTTGAAAATTTAGCTGTGTTTGTTAAATTGACGTGTGAGTTTTGCTGTTGAATTCAATTCATGGGCGCCGGACAATATTGTCCGGCTCTCGCTCGCTGCAACATCGGCGGACGTCCGCAATAGCCTCGCGAAAGGCAAGTTGTCGTTGAACGACTTTGCCGCCCTGATTTCTCCGGCGGCTTCCGCTTTTTTACCCGAACTTTCCAGCCGTTCCCGGCAATTGACTCTCCGGCGCTTTGGCAAAGTCGTTCGGCTGTTTGCCCCGCTCTATGTTTCCAACGAGTGCATCAATAATTGTTCCTATTGCGGGTTTTCACGCGATAATCTGATTTTCCGTGTGACCCTGTCCGTGGAGGAGGTTCAGCGCGAGGCCCGCGCTTTGCTTGAAAAGGGCTTTCGAAACATTCTTCTGGTGGCAGGTGAGCATCCCAAATTTGTTTCCAACAATTATCTACGCGATTGCGTGGCCCTCCTGCACGAGGAAATTCCATCGGTCTCACTTGAAGTCGGCCCCATGGAAACCGGGGAATACCGCCCCCTTGTTAGCGCCGGGGCCGATGGGTTGGTCGTCTATCAGGAAACCTACGACCGCAAGGTCTATGCGGATGTGCACACCGCCGGACCCAAGAAAAATTTCGATTGGCGTCTCGAAACACCCGAACGCGCCTACGCGGCCGGTTTTCGGCGCCTGGGGATTAGCGCATTATACGGATTGGCCGATTGGCGCTATGAGGCAATTTGCGTCGCCGCCCACGCCGCTCATCTGCTGCGTCACTGTTGGAAAGCGCAACTCACAATTTCCCTGCCGCGCTTGCGTCCCTGCGCCGGCGAATTTCAGCCGTTGACGCAAATGTCCGACCGCGACCTGGCACAGTTGGTTTGCGCCTTTCGCCTGATGTTTCCCGACGTCGGGCTTGTTCTTTCCACACGCGAGCCCGCCCGCCTGCGTGACGGCCTGATTCCGCTGGGCATCACCCTCATGAGCGCCGGCAGCCATACCGAGCCCGGCGGTTACACGGGCGCGGGCCGGGAAAAATTACACCAAACTGTCCGCGGAAGAAGGGTCGAACTTTCCCCGGCGACCGGTATCAACGGTGACGGCGCCAGCGAGTGGGCGAATAGAAACCGTCATGCCACGGCGGCGACCGGGCAATTCGAAGTCTCGGATGACCGTTCCCCGCAGGAAGTCGCCAGCCTGCTTCAAAAGCTCGGTTACGAACCAGTTTGGAAGGACTGGGATACCGCCCTCGCCTGAGGAGGCTATCTCATTTTCATCCTCGTCGTAGTCCTCATCCTTAAGTATTCTCCAATCCCTCCGTGAATACTGGATCCATTATTGCCAACGGAAAGCCTGTGGCGGCTAATCTTCCCTCTACGATCGAGGAATTTCTGCTGGCCCAAAAACTTTTACCGAGGAGCGTCGTTGTCGAGCACAACGGAAATGCCGTAGCTCCTTCCGAATTCTCCAAACGCCAACTGATGCCGGGCGACAAATTGGAAATTGTCAAAATCGTCGCCGGCGGGTGAAGAAAACATCCAAATTCCAACAACCAACATCCAGGGAATGTTCAAGGTTCAAACTCGCAAAATTGGACTTTCAAATTTTGGAGGTTCTCTGGAGCTTGGTCCCTGGAATTTGGAAGTTTCATCCGCTGCAAAACTTCATTAAACTGCTCAATCATGGACTGGCTAACCCATTTTGTCTGGCGTGACGCCATTTGGCATAACGGCAAGTTCCTCGGCATCGACTGGACCGTATGGAAAGTGGTTGGCTGGATTGGCAATATCACATTCGCCAGTCGATTCTTCGTCCAATGGTATGCCACGGAAAAGCATAAAAAGGTGGTTGTCCCGGCTCTATTCTGGTGGTTGAGCCTGACTGGCTCTCTCGTGCTCCTGATTTACTCATTCCACAAGCTCGATTCAGTCTTTATTGTGGCTTATCTGTTCCCATGGATCCCCTATACACGGAATCTAATCATTCACTATCGGCACCAAAAGGAGTATTTGGAATGCGCGGAATGCGGGAAAATGGCGCCGCCGCAATCAAATTTCTGCCCGCACTGTGGAGCAAAATTGGGTGCTATTGCGCCGACGTCGCAGTTGCGGGAGCAGCCGGACTCTGGATCAATCCATATTGTCTCAAGATCGGCTGAAAGCTCGGATGCGTCTGGCCGTAGCTGACTAATTGCTTTTCAAAAGTCTGAATCTCCATCGCGTTCCGGCGATATTGATCAATGATTTGAATTGCGCCAGGGCGCATCGCAGCCAAATCCCTGCTGTCAATTCGGCTCTGGTAATACAGGTAAAACACAAGGGTCGCCGTCACTACGATGAGCGCCATTAACAGCAAAAACATCTGCCGCTGCAACGCTGCAACTTGCTGCATTAAATCCGGGCTGCTCGTTGGAGAAATGACATCATTCATGTTGTTTTAACGGGTGGGGGTGGTGCTGGGGGTTTTGGTCTGTACTGATTGAAGAATGCGGGCCAGTTCCGGGGTGGGGTTTTTTTCATAGTATGCCTTCGTATCAGTGAAAACACCCTGCACCCGCGCTAAATTCACTTTGCTCAGGAGCGCCGCCTGCTGCAATGCGCGGCTGCTGTGCGTCACGAAAGCCACATTTAGGGCCAAAACGACGCCCGCAACCACCAATATCCCCAATATAAAGGTTAAAATTCCGTTCAACGTTTCAGATTTCATGGTGGGCGGGAATTTAGCGCAAAGACGGCGATTGTCCACTTGTTTTTTTCCTGAAAAAAATTGATTTTCCAACCGCCAGCCGCAACATTAGATGGCTCAATTAACTTGTGCCTAAAGAAGAGCCAATCGAATTGACCGGTAACGTGACACAAGTGCTTCCCGGCACCATGTTTCGTGTCGCCCTGTCCAACGGACATGAAGTCCTCGCCCATATCTCCGGCAAGATGCGGAAGAATTTCATTCGTATTTCAGTAGGCGATAAAGTAAACGTGGAAATGTCCCCGTACGACCTGAATAAGGCGCGCATCATTTACCGCCACCCATGATGCTGTGACACATCGCGCATCATCCAACTCATGAACCGGGATGCTCTTCCGTCGTTCCAAATCATCGGCGGATGATTCTCCTTGTCCTGGGGGAGAAGGCCGGGATGAGGGCGGACTCTTTGCAGCCGAGGCACGAGGCCCTAACTGAAATTATTGAACCCGGCAGGCAGATTACAATAGAGTTGAATCATGCGAATCCATTTTTTCGGCGCCACGCGCACCACCACCGGCTCGATGTATTTATTTGAGATCAATGGCAAAAAATTGCTGATCGAATGCGGATTGTTCCAAGGCCATCGCGAGGAGGAAACCGCGCGTAACTGTTGTTTCCCGTTTGATCCCAAACAAATTGATGCCGCCGTCTTGAGCCACGCGCATATGGACCACGCCGGCAACCTGCCGAATCTTCGTCGTCAGGGATATACCGGCAACATCTATTGCACCTTTGCCACCCGCGATCTTGCCAGCATTATGCTCGTGGACTCGGCAAGGATACAGGTGGACGATGCCGCGTTTGTTTCAAAGCAACGCGCCAAACAGCATCTCCCGCCCGTCGACCCCCTTTACACTGTCGCCGACGCGGAAAAAGTCCTGGAACAATTTCTGTCCGTCAATTACGAGCGGCCCGTTCAGGTGCTGGACGGCGTGACCGTCACGTTTCGCGATGTCGGCCATATTCTTGGCTCGGCGCAGGTCATTCTGGACGTGGCAGAAAACGGCAAAAAATTCCGCTGGCTATTCAGCGGAGACGTCGGTCGGGGCAGTGATGACATCCTGCGCGACCCCGCGCCGACGGACAATGTGGATTACCTCCAAATTGAATCCACCTATGGCGGGCGCGAGCATGCCGCGCGCGACAATGCCGACGACACCGTGTGCCGCCTGGTTTCCGAAACACTGAATCAAAAGGGCAAAGTCATTATTCCCGCATTCTCCGTTGGGCGAACGCAGCAAATCGTCTATGTGCTGCATCAACTCGCCCTGGCCGGCAAACTCCCGCGCGCGCCCATCTTTGTGGACAGCCCCCTCAGCGTCAATGCCACCGAAATTTACCGCCTGCACCCGGAATGTTTTAACGACTCCGTTAACAAATTTTTGCACGAGAAGGAAAACCCCTTCGGCATGGCAAACCTGACCTATATCAGGGACGCGGAGCAGTCCAAAAAGCTGAACGATCTGAAGGAGCCAGCCATTATCATCAGCGCTTCCGGCATGTGCGAAGCCGGGCGCATTCGGCACCATTTGAAGAACCACATCGGCTACGCCAACAATTTAATCCTCTTTATCGGCTACTGCGCCGAACACACACTGGGCGCCCAAATCCTGGCTGGCAAGAGCCCCGTAAATATCTTTGGCGAACCCCATCAGGTCCGCGCAAAGATCGCTTCCATTGATTCCTACTCAGGTCACGCGGACAAAAACGAATTAAAACACTACGTGGACCAGGTCTCCGGAAACCTGAAAAGAATCATCTGCATCCACGGTGAGGAACCTCAATGCCTCGCCAATGCCGATAACCTGCGAATCGCCCGGCCAAAGGCGGAAGTCCTCGTGCCCCACTACAAGGACGTTTTGGAGGTTTGAAACGGCCTCAAGGCGCCAGGACCGCGCGATAGAATCGTCGCGGCCCGGATTCTGTCGAATCCTGAATCTGGATGGTCTGGTTGGTCGCAACGATTGGAGCCCCAAGATTGACCCAAACGGATTGGGCCAAATTCGTCGTGGATTGGACCTGGTAGTCGAGCCCGGCGACCGTGCCCAAGCTTAAAGTGATTGTTCCGCCGGTTACCGATGGCTGTTGCAACGTGGGCGCCAGATTGAGGAGAAACAGGGTTCCCAATCCTCCCGCGCCGCCATTTTCCGCCATACCATAAAAGGTGTCGTTGTTGCCGGCGACCAATCCGTCATCCGGATTCGCGCCGTCATTGCCGGAGAATGTGTGCAAAGTGCTGATAGTGCCCCCCGGGGGTCAATCGAAAGATTGTCCCGTTTCCTCCATTGGTTCCTCCGTATGCGGTGGTGCCATAAAAGTTGCCGTCGCCGGCCCCCATCAGCGCGGCTTCCGGTTGCGCGCCTTGCGGGAACACTGAAAAGGAGTGCAGGGTGCTCAACGGGGAACCCTGCGCGCCATGCAAGATAAAACATAAGAATAAAGAGGTGGCAATTCTGAGGAAATTTTTCATATAATTGATTGGCCAATTAGCCGTGGCTGTGACCTTAACCATAAGCTTCGAGCTTCGATTTGCATTTTGACCAGAAAGTTTTTTGTCAAGTATTTTGTATGAAAATTCACCAGCCGCAGGCTGCGGCCCGATTTTGTAGCGACCGTGTAGCGGCCTGTGTAGCGGGCTAAACGATTGGTATGCAATGATGTAGCGGGTGTAGCGGCCTTTGCGACTTCTCTCATCATCATCGCACGCGCCTTGTGCGTCTATTATAAATGGCACGAGATTTATAACGATCGTGATTTATTGAAGCGTTTCCCGTTCCACGATGCAATCATGCAACTGATGAATCTGGCTGTCCTTTCTGGCTGACCTCATCAACGTGATGTGCCGCCGCGATGGTCACCAAACCCAATTCGTCAAAGAAAAATACCTCCACGCATCGGCGGTTTCGGTTTCGATAATGAATCGCGAGACTATCGGGTCCGGCGAAGAAGTCCAAAAACTCCATTTGAGGCGTTCCGAATCTGGACAACATCATTTGCCAATACGCCCGAATCTTTCTTTTACCAGTAAGCTTGCCCGAAGGCTCGCCAAGAACCGAACAGATGAAGGGCGAACTCATTTGGAAATCGTCGGAATAATGCGATAATACCCGGTCCAGATCGCCCTCATTCCAGGCATCAATCCAATCGCGGCTGAACTCATTTGCCGATTCCAGGTCCATGGCTTAATGCAATGGTGCTCCCTACCGCTTATTGAAGGCGAGCTTATTGACTGCATTACAAGTAATTGACGTAGAGATACTTGCGTTGATGCCTTTTCCGGATTGCGCTTCAAATCCGGCTTCGATAAGCTGTTTGGACCATTCGGGCATGAAGCGCGAATGGTAGAGTTTTTATGGCCGAAGGATATTGCGTTAAGTGCAAAGCCAAAAAAGAGATCGCCAACGGCGTCGAAGAGACAATGAAAAACGGGCGCAAGGCAATCAAAGGCAAATGCCCCACTTGCGGCACCGTCATGTTTAAGATATTGGGCAAAGCCTGCGCCGGCGAATCGCGTCCAGCCAGGACCGAAGCTCCAAAGACTGAAGTTCCAACACCAACCCCGTCCAATACTCCGGCCACAGGTTAATATGGTTCCATCACAGCTTGCGTATGTTATTGTCACGCCGTATTCGCTCTATAAATCGCGCACAGGTGGAGTTTTAAGCCGCCTGATTTCCCGCACCGGGCTGGAATTGTGCGCGATGCGTATGTTTGCTCCCGGACCCGATCTGGTCCGTGAATATGCCGAAAACGTCATTTCCGCACATGATCCTCAGGACCGGAAAATCCAAGAACTCCTCAAAGAGTACATTCTCCATAACTTTTCCGCCGATCCCAAGACCGGACGCCGCCGCCGAGTCATGATGATGTTGTTCCGCGGCGATGAGGCCGTCCGCAAAGTCCGCAGCGTGGTGGGCAATTTGAGCCCCGAACGCCGGTTCAGCGGAGAAACCATCCGCGGCACCTACGGCGACCTGATCACCGACGACGAAACGGGTCAGGTCCGCTACTTCGAGCCTGCCGTCCTGGCTTCGCCCAACGACACCGAGGCGCAAACCAAACTAAAACTATGGGCGCGCTATTCCGACAGCGATGGCGGTGTGCTGGAAAATGTGATTGCCTATCCGGCTACGGAAACGCCTGAACGCACGCTGGTGCTGATCAAGCCGGACAATTTTCGTTTTCCCACCGGGCGCCCCGGCAACGTAATTGACTTCTTTTCCCGCACGGGCCTTTACATTGTCGCGGCGAAAGTCTTGCACATGAGCACCGCCCAGGCTCTCGAGTTTTACGGCCCGGTGCGCGAATTTCTTCGCTCAAAACTCAACGACACGATTGGCAGCAAGGCAAAGGAGAAGCTGGAAAAGGAATTTGGTTTTACGATTCCGGCAGCCCAGCAAAAGATTCTGGGCGACACGCTCGGACCAATTTTTGGGGACAATCAATTTGATAATATTGTCCGTTTCATGTCCGGACGTTCCCCGTCTGAAGTGGCCGATGAACAGGAGGCAAAGAAGCCAGGCACGGAAAAATGCGTTGCCCTGGTTTACGAGGGAGTCCACGCCGTGCGAAAAATCCGCGACGTTCTTGGCCCCACCGACCCTTCCAAGGCGCCACCGGGCTCGATCCGCCGCGAATTTGGCTCAACCATCATGGTCAACGCCGCGCACGCCAGCGATTCTGCGGACAACGCAAAACGCGAGATGGGCATCATTCAGATCGGAGACAATAATTTCAAGCAGGTCATCGAGGAAACCTACGGCAAGCTTTCGTAAATGGATTTTTGGATTCGTGGATTAATGCGCAATGCGCTCCCCGAGTCGCACCGCATCAATCCGTAAATCCATTTATCCACTTATCAAATTCTTACTGCCTTCTCCACCAACTGGTGAGCGCTTTGGGTTTTTGCGGCGGCCCCTGCGATTGCGCCCGCAGCAGGAGGCTGCGCGCCGTTTCGAGGGCCATCCTGAATTCATCGTAGCTGAGAAACCGGTCCGCCGGGTTCTTTGCCAGCGCCCGTACCAGCGCGTCACTCGTCGGTTGTGTGATTTCCGGTATGACGAGGTTCGGCGGGGTCAATTGAGTGTGGACCTGCGCGGCCACCAATTCTTCAACAGTGGGCGCGTCAAACGGCACGTGCCCCGTCACCGCGTGGTAAAGTGTCGCCCCCAGACTGTACATGTCGGACAAAAATGTTTCCGGCTCACGTTTGATTTTTTCAGGCGCGACATAATAGGGTGTGCCTTCGGTCACGTCGCTGCTTTCCACGTCTGCGTCCACCTGACGGGCCAGCCCAAAATCGACAAGTTTGGGTTCATGGTCGGCGTTGAACAGAATGTTTCCGGGCTTGATGTCACGATGGAGCAAATTGTATTTGAGCGCCATGTCCAGCGCGGAAGTAATTGCAATGCCGATGTCCAGCACTTCCAATTCCGGCAACAGGCGCAGTTTATCGATTTTCTGGTCCAGGCTGCCGCGGTCGGCCAGTTCCATGACCAGGAACTGCTGGCCTTCCCACTCATCAAAACTGTAAATATGAATGATGTTCGTGTGGTTCAATCGCGCACATGCGCGGGCCTCTCGATAAAAGCCGTCCATTGCCTTTTCGTCCTGCATCAACTCCTTTTTCAGCAACTTGATCGCGACAAATCGCTCGAGTGTAGTGTCCCAGGCTCGATAGACATTGCCATTGCCGCCCGAGCCAATGAGGCTGCGCAACTCGAACTGCTGCAACTGCATGGGCATCATGACCGGATGCCCGCACTTGGTGCACGGCTCGGTGGCCAGCGGAGCCAATTCCCCTGGAATAAACATGGTGTTGTCGCACCAGCCGCACTTGACCATTTTCAAGGGTTTATCGCTCATAGCTACAGTGAATTTACAGGCTTGTTCAGCAAAATGCAATTTGCACGAAATTCTTTTTGACAATCGGTGCCGGTTATAGTTTCATATACGCCTAATTGGTTTAGCCAATTTAAAGTAAAATGCAAGAGACGATTGTCAACCTGATGTCTGCGTCCGTCGTTGGCTGGATGGCCACCCGGGCACGCATTCATTCTTTAGGCATCGCGGGAATGAAACGGTGATCGAACGAA
>DASYYL010000188.1:0-24554 GCA_035933915.1 Verrucomicrobiia bacterium | reverse complement strand
CGTTCGCTTTTGGTGTCCTGTGAAATATAATAGTCATCCGCGGGTCCGGGCGTTTTGCCGCGCTCTCGTGAAGACGGATAGGTGGTGCTGTCGTAAAGCAATTGCGGGTCGAGCTTTCGGAAATGCTCTTCCAGGCCGTCCAATACGGTGTAATCGCCTTTCAATTCGTTGCCCATTGTCAACATGACCCAGGAAGGATGGTTGCCATATTCGCGAATCATGCGTTCGCCTTCGTCGCGAAAGAAATCCGTTACGGCCTGGTCTCCGCCAATGTTGAAGCTCCAATCCGGCAATTCGACTTCGAGATAGATGCCGAGGCGATCCGCCGCCTCAAAGGCGGCTTCGGGCGGGCACCAGGTGTGAAAGCGAAGGTGGTTTAGACCGAATGCTTTCACCTTAGAGAAGATTGAGTGCCATTGTTGGCGGGTCATGTCCGGATAGCCGGTTTTTGGGAATTCGCAGCAGTTCACCGTGCCGCGAAGGAAGGCCGGCTGGCCGTTGATGGTGAATTGATGACCATCGGTCCTGAATTGGCGCATTCCAAATGTATCGCTGATTTTTGAGTGGCAATTGTCACCGTTCAAATCAGCAGTCATTCGATACAGCTTTGGAGAATATTCCGACCACGTGATGTAATTCGTGCCCATGGGATACGAAACGGTCTGCGAACTGTCGCCGGGTGGCAACGTGACGTGCGAATTCAGTCGCGGCAATTTCGCGGCTGAAAAATTATCAGGCCCGGCTTGCAGGGACAGTTCGGCTTTAGTTTCTTTGTCGGTTCCGTTATGGAAATTGAAAGTGACGTCGACGGAGTTGTGCGGCAAATCAGGGCGTAACGCCAATCGATCAACGCGGACTTTGTCCTGTGCTATCAGAGCGATACGTCCGATGACCCCATTCCAAATGGTCTGTGACTGTTCTGTGTATGCGTGTGGATCGCCGATGGCCAACTGCCGGCTGTTGTCCACGCAAATGGTGATTTCGTTGTGGCCTAGTTTCAGCGCTGGGCCGATTTCGTAACGGTGCGGTGTGGTGAGGCTGTTTTGGTCGCCGATGTATTGGCCATTGACCCAGAGCTGCGACTTCCAGATTACGCGTTCCAGGACAAGTTCGACGTCCTTGCCCGCCCAACTTTTTGGGATTTCAACAGCGCGGTTATAAAATGCCGGTCCGATATAAGAGAATCGTTGTTGCAAATGCATCAGCGAAACGTTTTCAGAGGCGTAATTTGTCGCGCGGCCGAAGAGGATTCCTTTGCCGGGAATTAAATTTTCAGAGGGCAGGGCGGGTAAGTATGGTTGGATTGTGAAGGGCGCGCCTTTATCTCCTTGCGAGACGGTGCCGGGCAGGTGGATGGTGTCGGTAAATGGGCCTGCGACCGGACCGCCGAGTTGAAAATTCCATTTGCCTGAGAGGTCGATGGTTTCGGCGCGGGACAGGCAGGTTGAGAGGAGAAATGCGATTATAGCGGCTCTCCATAATCCCGTAAAACACTGGCGTGCGAAAGACTCTCCCTCACGGCCCTCTCCCGCTGGGAGAGGGAGAATTGTCCGTCGATGGTTGGTAACGACGGGTGTCTGCATCGGTTCATGGCCCATATTCGCGAATTGCGAATCGTTTAAGTTCGCCGAAATGCGATATGACGTTGTGTTTACTTCCATCCGTATTCCCGGGCGGCGTTGCCAATTTGGGCGCGAACAAATTTGTTTAGATCGATTGTTTTGCCCCGGGTCGCGCCGGTTCCGATTTTTTCGCCTTCACTCAAGCTGCGTTCGGCTGCTTCCACAATTACAGTGGAGAAAAAATCCAGCAGGGTTTCGATGTTTTCGAACTTTGCCCCATTTCTTCGGGCTAAAATCGCATGGTAGAGGCGGCCAGGATTGCTAATGCCATACCCGGTCACGTTGCCGCTTTTTTCAAAGTTGCGGAACAGCGGGTTCACTTCATTGACTCCATCCGCGTGAATTTCACGAAGGCCGGGCGTATCGAAACCGATATCCAGCAGGCCATCGGAACAAACCAGGCGGCCGGATTGGACGGCGATGGACCATGCCGTGTTAGGCAATGCCCAGCCGGTGATGACATGCGCGAGGGCGCCGGTGGTGAAGAGAATTTCCGTGTCCACGAGGTCGTAGCCTTTGACCGCGCGCGGTTTGAGCGAGGGCAATTTGTGCGAATAGCCGGTGGCGCGCACGTGAGCCGGTGTGAGGCCGGTAATTTTCAGGAGCGCATCGGCCATATGGACAGTTAGAAAGGACACGGGAGTGTTCTGTTCCGCGTAGTCTTGCGACGAAAAGAATCTTGGCGAATGATTTGGATTGGAGACGAGCAGTTTATCAACCATGTAAAAAACGCCCGTTTGGAAAGTGCCGTAACGTCCGCCTTTGAATCGTGTCTCGGCTTCCTTGATTCGCGGGTCGCCGCGTTTATGGAAATCGATGCCCAGGAACCGCCGAGCCCTTTTTGCGGCTTGAATCATTGCATGCGCGTCGGCAATCGTGGCCGCAGTGGGCTTGGGGAGGATAACGTCCAGACCGGCGGCCAGCGCATCGAGGGTTGGCTGGCAATGCAAATGGTCAGGCGTGTTGATTTGAACCGCATCCAATTCGACCTTCGCCAGCATTTCTTGATAGTCGGCGAACCGGCGATTGCGGGGAAGGCCAGCCATATCGCCGAACCAGTTTCGATTCTTTGCGCCTGGATTGGCGACGGCGCAAATTTCCAGCATGGGCGAAAATTCGCTGCGAAAGTAAAGATATTGATAGATTTCGCGCACGACAGAGCCTGCGCCAATGACACCAATTCGGAGTTTGTCTTTCATTTTAAATCGTTCCGGTTTGCCGCAGCAGGAACAGCGTGAGAAATTCAGCCGCTTTTGCGACGTCGCGCAAGGCAATTTGTTCCTGGTCCGAGTGGGCGAAGGCCAATTCGCCGGGGCCGAACGTGAGCACAGGCATTCCGGGATATTCAGTGGCGAACAATCGGGCGTCGCACGAAACCGTCCAACCGGCGATAGGTTCATTGCGCCAGATGCCAGACATTTTCGCGGCGGCAATCGCATTGCGCATGGCCGGTGAATCGGGGTCGCCATCAAAGGCAGCATTGTGCAATTTTTCGTAAGTGACCTTGACGAATGGCGCGCCAGGCTCAGATCGACCGCATCGGCGCAGATAATTTGCCGCGCCGCGTTCGGCGGCCTGGCGCATTCGAGTCATTACTTCTTCCATGGTATGAGTCGGTATGAAACCCTGGCCGCCCTCCATTATCAGAGTTTTGTCGGACCGCCCGGCCAATTCGAGGCGCATTGGGCCGGCGAAGGCGGTTAGGTTCGCTTTCGATAAAGAGAGGCTGCGAACCATGTGTGCCATTTTGGTGATGGCGCCGTCACGTTCACGGATTGCGCCCATATGGCCGGTCGCGCCATGAACGGCCACTTCAAAGCGGTTGCCACGGCGCTTAAAATAGTAATGCCGGGCGACCATTGGCCTTCCGGTTGCGGCGTCAATTACTTTCGTTTTGTCGCCGTAAAGGCCGATGTATTGGGTTAGGCCGCTTGCAAGGCAATCTTGAACGAGCAGTTCGGTATCTGCGTCCGGTTTTCGAGCGAATTGAATGATGAAGCGAGTCTCGCCGCAAATCCGGCTGGGGTGCTCGCCGAACGGGCCGATGATGCCGTGGCAAGTTTGGACGGGGCGTTGTGGAAAGAGTTTGTGCCGGCTTTCGGCGCGAATGGCCGCGCCTTCCTTTTCCATTTCTTCGACGACGGATGCCGACATCTCAAATGCTGAAACGCCCGGCGGCGGTTTTAGTTCGGCTTTGTACCAGACCGCGCCGCGATTGGCCGGATAAACCTTGAGCCCGGCGCATTCGCCGACCAGGACGGAGTCATACAATCTTTTCAGTTCGCGATCGGTCGCCAATGAGAGAGAGCCGTTACCGCCGGTCTCTTCTTCCACGACGAACATTGCCACGACGTTGCGGTTCCAACGCAAGCCGGCCTGGGGCATGGCGGCTGATAAGATGCGCAGGGCGGTGACAATGGCTGCGACAGGCCCTTTGTCATCGCACGCGCCGCGGCCAAAGACTATGCCGCCTCTTATGCGCGGCGGGAAATATGGAGCGACGACGTCTATGTGCGCATTAAGCGCGATCGATTGGCCACGTTCCTGATTGTTCTGCCCGGGAACGATATAGACAAGATTTGACCGGCCGGCGTAAGTCTTTTCGGCCGAGTGGCCGGCTGGCCGTTGGGGTGTTTTTGTGAAGTGCGGGAGTGAATAATGAGGATGCGATTGGATTCGCGGATTGATGGGCCGCCGCCCCAGGCGTCCGCCGGTAAATGGCAGATTCTTTAATTCCCTTTCCAGGATTTGAAAACAATGGTCTTCGGCAACGCGCATGACGGACACGTCGGGATTTGGAGTGGTGTCAATCCGGCAAAGTTCGACGAGCAATTTTTGAATGTACTGTCCGGTATCTTTGCTCCGCGCCAGCGCGATGATCGCATTAGTGAAGGCGGCGGTTGATTTTGGTTTTTTTGCTTTTGCCTTTGAATTCACGGCGTGACGGCGACAAACTATGCGAGCGCATGAAGCGAAAAAAGACAAATAAACCATTGTCCATTGCAAATAATTCGTTTTCCCGCCGTGATTTCCTGAAACTTGCCGGCGCGGGCGCGGCAATGCTGAGTTTGCCGGGCTCGGCATCCCATGGGATTTTCGAAAAGTCGGGACCGCGTTTTAATTTCAAAAAACTGGCGCAAACGCACGATTTGCCGTCGTTGTCTAATTGGGGGCCGTATTCGAAGAAGCATTTCGGGATATCGCATATTCCAGACGTGCAGCGCGGTCTTTCTTTCGATTTCAGCATTTTCCCTTTGCTGACGGACCCGTCGGCGAAGAAGCAATTGCCTTCGGTGACAGAGGCTTCGGGGGTTCACCCGTGGGAAGCGGCGCCGGACATGAGCTATTATTCGATGCGGTTTGAAACCATTTGGAAGGACCAGTTTTACACTGACATTTCGTTTTCACAATTGTCAACGAACAACCGTCTCATGCGGCTCGAATGCGTCAATCAAACCAGAGCGCCGCAGCAAATCACGTTAAACAACCTGTCTCAACTCGTGTTTCCACCGTTGCATGAGTCGAGCGCGGAGCCCATTCGTCTTTGCGACGTTCAATTGCCAGACGGAGCCGTTTGGGTTCATGCGCTCGATTATGCCGATCAGGGATTCGCGATTTCGCGTCCAACGGATACTTTGGTTTGGGATGGCCTGTTGCGTGGTGAAGAGCGACGGCATGATTGTGTGGGAGGTTCCGTTCTCGCCCAGAAATTCGGAATGGATTTCGGCGATCGGGTCATTTATCGCCTGTTTTTTAAAAAATCGTTCTCAAACGCGACTCTAATTTGGAGGTTTCAGATGGAAAAGGGCGAGAACATTACGTTTAACTGTGTAAAATGCCGCACATGGGTTGATTGCGCTGGCGATGAGATACCTGACATCACTTTCCGAGGCGGCGAAGGCTTTTCCACCGTGGCCGTGCCATTGGGCAAATTGGATGCCGGTGAATTGGATCTTCGTTTTGTTTCGCGTGGCGGCGGGGCGGTGGCATTGAATGGATTTGTTCTTGTCGAATCCGAACAGGCCAACGATGTTCGGTTTGTAGAAAGGCCCTGGCATCCAATTCCGAAAATTGAAGCGCTCTCGAAAGCCTTGATGTTGAAATACGATGATGTTCCGGATGCCTATGGGTTTGCCATTGGCGTTCCGATGGCCGGGCACCGTGAGTTGAGATGGGACGGGCTGGATGCCGCGCTCGGTACGGAGATGGCGCCGGATTCATTCACCTGGGTCCGAATCTTTGGCGATAGTCGACGCGGCCATGCAGGCGATCCGGATTCGCTTTTTATCCATGCGGCGTCGCAGCCGCTGACCGTGCCTCCGCATAGCACGCAGATCATCTATGGCCTGATTTGCTCTGGTTCAGAAGACGAAGTTCGGCGGAACCTGGCTCGCTTTGACCCCCAGGCGTCTAGTCATGAGAAAATCTATCGCGCGGCTCGCAAAAGTGCATTTAAGAATACCACAACGCCTGCGGGCAACGATTGTAAATTGGGCCAGCAACTCATGGCTGCGGTGACGCTGTCGAATCTGGTCTATCCGCTTTATACCCAGCGAAATTATATTCGTCATTATTCCCCGGGCCGGATTTGGGACTGCCTTTACACGTGGGACGCGGGATTCATCGGGCTGGGGCTGCTTGAACTCGATTTGCAAAATGCCGTGGAGATTCTCAATGCCTACCTGACGCCGACCGGCGCGCAATCGGCGTTTATTCATCATGGCTCGCCCGTACCGGTGCAAATCTATCTTTTTTGGGAGCTATGGAACCGAACGCAATCGCGCGAACTGCTGGCGTATTTTTACCCGCGGCTGCGGCAATACCATGCATTTCTGGCGGGGCGGCTGGGCAGTTCCACCACGCGCCGACACCGTGACAATCTGATTTGCACATGGGATTATTTCTATAACTCGGGTGGCTGGGATGATTACGCGCCGCAAAAATACGTCCATGCAAACAATCTGGAAGCCAGCGCCACGCCTGTGATTAACTCTGCGCACACGATTCGATGCGCCAAAATCCTGCGGGCCGCAGCGGCCGCTCTGGGACGCACGGCTGATTTTTCCGAATATGACGATGACATCGCGACACTTTCAGCATCGCTTCAAAAATATTCCTGGGACGAAGCTTCGGGCTATTTCGGATATGTGATGCACGATAACCGGGGCGAACCGACGGGCATTTTGCGGCACGAAAGCGGCGCCAACTTTGACATGGGCATGGACGGGGCATATCCGCTGGTGGCGGGCATCTGTTCAGCCGCGCAGGAAAGGCAAATTCTTGATCGCCTGTTTTCGCCGCAACATCTGTGGATGGACATTGGCATCACGACGGTTGACCAATCGGCTCCGTATTACAGTTCGACTGGTTATTGGAACGGCAGCGTTTGGCTGGCGCATCAATGGTTTTTCTGGAAGACGATGCTCGACCTGGGGCGCGGCGACCTGGCTGTTCGTATCGCGCAGACCGGGCTGGATCTTTGGAAGAAAGTGACCAATTCGACTTATAACTGCATGGAGCATTTTGAACCGCGCGAGCCATTTGGCGCGGGATGGGGCCAATTCAGCAGCCTTTCTTCTCCGGCGTTGTCGTGGTTCGCGGCGCTCTGCACGCCCGGGCGGTTTACGACCGGTTTTGAGGTCTGGATTGAAAGCTGCGAGTTTAGCCGGAACAATCGCAGACTGCGGGTCAAATTGAAACCGGTTCATGGCGCGGCTCGGGATTTCAACGTGCTGGCATGCATGAATCCGGATTCCCGGTATCGGGTTTTATGGAATGACGGATATCCGCGCAAAGCCTGCTACGTCAACGACGGGTTGTTGCAAATCACACTGCCCGCCGGACCGGGAGAGCTGAGAATTGAAAAGATCGGCGGGCCTTACCCTCTTTAGTCGTCGAGAGTTGATTTCTCTTTGAAAAAATTGAATCTTGCCGTGTCGAACTGTAAGATTCCCCAATGACAACTGCGGCGATTACTAAGGCTCCTTTTGGCACGACCCCCGACGGACAGCCGGTGGAAATCTACACGTTACGGAATGGCAATGGGTTGGAAGCGCGTATAATGACCTATGGGGGCATTGTGGTTTCTCTCAAGACGCCGGATAAAGCGGGTCATTTCGACGATGTGGTCCTGGGTTATGATTCCCTGGAAGGTTATATTAAGCGCAATCCTTATTTCGGCGCATTGATTGGCCGTTGCGGCAATCGGATTTCGAACGGGAAGTTTTCACTCAATGGGAAGACGTATTCGCTGGCTCAAAACAATGGCTCGAAGAATCATTTGCACGGCGGGCTCAAAGGATTTGATAAGGTCGTTTGGAAGGCAAAGACCATTGAGACGTCAAATGGTCCGGCGCTGGAGCTTAGTTATTTGAGCAAAGACGGTGAGGAGGGTTATCCGGGAAATTTGTCCGTGACGGCAATTCATACGCTGACAGCGGACAACGGGCTGAGGATTGATTTTAACGCCACCACGGACAAGCACACGATCTGCAATCTGACCCACCATTCTTATTTCAATTTTCACGGCGGCGGCGATGTGCTGGACTATATGGTCCAAATAAACGCCGAGAAATTTACGGCCGTTAACGCTGACGTGATTCCCACCGGGGAATTGCGGTCTGTGGCCGGGACACCGCTGGATTTTCGGAAACCTACAGCCATAGGAGAGCGCATCAACAATAGTGATGAGCAACTCCAATTAGCCGGCGGCTACGACCATAATTGGGTTTTCGACAAACCGGCGGGCCATCTTGGCTCCGTCGCGCGCGTCGTGGACAAAATCAGCGGGCGCAGCATGGAGGTTTTCACCACGCAGCCGGGAATGCAATTTTACTCGGGAAATTTTTTGGACGGCACAATCAAGGGCAAAGGCGGAAAGCAATATCAACGGCGATACGCTTTTTGCATGGAACCGCAGCATTTCCCCGATGCTCCGAATCATCCGCATTTCCCCTCAATCGAACTGAAACCCGGGCAGGCGTATAAAAACACCATCGTCTACAAGTTTTCGACTGGGTAGTAGCAGGAACGGCGCGGTGGGAGCGCCACTTGCGAAGAGCGCTTTCTCTACCGAGATTTGAAAATTATTGCGGAGCAGGCGTCGTCGTGGCCGGACTGCTATTGCCTGGCGTTTCAAAGGGGAGACTGTTGGTCGACAGATATACGGGGGGCGCAGTGGTATCCGGCAAATCGGGCGGCGCGGTGGAATTTAATTCCTTAAGCACCTCGTCGGTCAAGTCATTGTCGCCCGCGGCAAACAGAACAGTGGGCGTTCCGTTGACGGTTTCGGCAGCTGTGTCAAACACGATGGTATCCCCGGCGGCTTTGGCTTTTTCGGCGACGGCCTTTTTAATTTCCTGGAGGATATTGTCGCGCATGCGCGTGCGCTGGTCGGAAATCTGGATTTGAGCCTGGCGCTCAAACTGGTCGATGGCGGCCTTTGAATCCTGCAATTGTTTCAACTGATCAGCCGCGGCTAGCCTGCGTCGGTCGCGTTCGTCCTGAGATACGGCCTGGTCATTGGCTGACTCGAGCATTGTCTGGTAATCGTCGTTGCGCTTTTTCAAATCCGTCGCCATGCTGGTGTAATCTTTGTCCAATTGGTCGGCGCGCTGTTGGACGGCCGCCGTGGCGAGTTTGGTTTTGTAGTAGTCTTCAAAAAGCTTTTTCAGGTCTACGGTGGCGATTTTGGATTGTCCAAAAGCCGGGACGCCGGTTACCGCCAGCATCAGGGCGGCGGGAAGGATGATTCGGAGCAAATTTCTCATAAATACTGATACAGCAAAGCAGAATATGGCGTTCAAGCCAACCCAAAAAAATTGCCGATTGCGGAATGCGGAATGCGGAATATTCTCTCACGTGCCTGGTTCAATGACACACTCGATACAATGGCTTCGGCCACTCCGGAAACTCATTCGCCCGAACGAAATAATTATTGATCAACGGCGGCTGGCGGAATATTCGGGTGATAAGTGGTTCGCCAGCCATCAGCCGCAGGCGGTGGTTCTGCCGCGCGATACGCAATCCGTTTCGCGCGTTCTGGCGTTTGCCAATCGGCATAAGGTTCCCGTGACCGCCCGGGGCGCGGGCTACGGCTACGTAGGCGGGGCGGTGCCGATGGGCGGGGGCATCGTACTCTCGCTCGAGCGCATGAACCGCATCCTGGAAATTAACGAGAAAGATTTCGTGGCCGTTGTGCAGCCCGGCGTGATTTCGGAAGAGCTCCAGAATGCCGTAGAAAGAAAGGGATTGTTTTATCCCCCGGACCCGGCAAGCCGGGCAAACAATTTCATCGGCGGCAACATCGCCACGAATGCCGGCGGCCCGCGGTGTTTGAAATATGGCGTCACGCGCGACTATGTCCTGGGTCTCGAAGTGGTATTGGCGGATGGCCGAATCCTGCGCCTGGGCGGGCGCACGCATAAGAATAAGACCGGATTCGATTTGGTAAGGCTTTTTGTGGGTTCGGAAGGCCTTCTCGGCGTAGTTACTGAGGCCACCTTGAAATTGATTCCGTTGCCACCGTTTCGGGCGACGCTAGCGTCGGGTTTTTGCTCGATGTCAGATGCCGTGGGCGCGTTGCAGGCCATATTGGCGGCGGGATTTTTGCCGTGCGCGCTGGAATTGGCGGACGAGTTCACGCTGGCCGCGGCGGCCAAATACACCAAGAGTCGCCGATTGGGAATCTGCAAGGCGCATTTAATCGTGGAATTGGACGGGCAGGAAAAATCCGTGCGCGGCGAATTGCCCCAGTTGGAAAAAATCGTGCGCCGGTTCAAGCCTGAATTTACCGATCGCGGCCTGGGCGATGGGGAATGCGAAAAGGTCTGGCAAATCCGACGCGATTTTTCATTTTCACTGCGCGCCACCGGCCTGACGAAACTGAACCAGGACATCGTGGTGCCGCGCGGACGCCTTGCGGAATTGTTCGCGTTTGCCGGGCGGCTACAACGGAAATCCGGCTTGCAGCTCGCGTGTTTCGGTCACGCGGGCGACGGCAATATTCACACGAACATTATGGTAGATTTTGAAAAGCCCGGCGCCCAGGAACGCAGTGAAGCGGCGCTGGACGAATTGTTCCGCTGGGTGCTGGCGCACGGCGGCGCGATTACGGGAGAGCACGGCATCGGCCTGGCGAAAAAGCGCTGGTGGCCGCTTGCCGTATCCGAGGAAGTCCGGGATGTACACGGGGAATTGAAGCACCTGCTCGACCCAAACGGGATTTTGAATCCGGGGAAGTTTGTTTGATCATTTCAGCTCAAACGCCGCCGGTTGGCCGGAGGCGCTGTCAGCGCAAATCCAAACCTGATATTCGCCGGGTTGCACGATCCAGTGACCGTCCGCGTCGTAAAATCCGAGTTCCTGTGGGGAAAGCGTGAATGTCACGTCGCGGGTTTCGCCGGGTTGTAAAAGGATTTTCTGGAAGCCTTTGAGCTCGCGCACCGGGCGCGCTCCGAAGGAAGACGCCAGCGCGCGGATGTAAAGCTGCGCGACTTCGGTGCCCGCGCGGGCGCCGGTATTTTTCAACTGCGTACGAGCTATGAGCGTTCCGCCGGGCTTTAACACGCCCGAATTCAGTTGCGTGCTGCCGTATTCAAATGTTGTGTAGGTCAGTCCGAAGCCGAACGGCAAGAAGGGCACGCTTGGACCGTCCATGTAATTGCCTTTCCAATGTCCGAAGCCCGGGCGGCCGGTGTTGGCGTGATTGTAATACATCGGCACCTGGCCGACGCTGTAAGGGAATGTGGTGGTCAATCGCCCGGACGGATCCACGTCGCCGAATAACACGTCGGCGAGGCCGTTACCCGCCTGGATTCCCGGATACCATGCCTCCAGGACCGCGGATGCTTTCGCAAAGACGGCGGGCAGGGCGAGAGGGCGGCCATTGAATAGGAGGACGACGATGGGCTTGCCGGTTGCGGCCACGGCATTCAGCAAATCCATTTGAAGGCCGGGCAAATCGAGCGTGCTGCGGCTGCCGTCCTCGCCGCTCCAATCGGACGGTTCGCCCAGGGCCATAATCACCACATCCGCTTTTTGCGCCACAGCGACGGCGCCGGCAATTTCGTTGCTTTCGGTGGGATGCTCGGTTATCTGCGTGTAATCTCCCACGTGAAAGCGTGTCCGTCCGGCCTCGATAATTGAGCAGCCGCGAGCGATGAGCAGTTGAGTGTCCGGAAGTTTTTGTTCGATGCCGGTGGCGAGGGAAATGACGTCCTGGCTGTGAGCGCGGGAGTACCAGGGCCCGACCATTTGTTCGGCATCGGTGCCGAGCGGCCCGATAAGCGCAATCGTTTTCGTTTGCTTCGAAATCGGTAGCACATTGTTGTCGTTTTTGAGGAGTACGCAGGATTTGGCGGCGGCTTCGCGCGCCAGAGCGAGAGCGTCCGGCAGGAGATAGGCGGCTCTATAGCGGGATTCGTCGGTGTAGGGACGGTCAAAAAGGCCTTTGGCAAATTTCACCGTGAGGATGCGACGGACCGCCTCGTCAATAACCGACATGGGGATCTTCTTTTCCTTAATCTGCGCCGGGAGTGTATCCTTATAGGTTGTTGAGACCATTTCCATGTCTACGCCCGCAGTCAGGGCATATCGCGCCGCTTCGGCGTCATCAGCGGCCAGTCCATGGTCAATCAATTCGCTCACCGATTGGTAGTCGCTCACGACGAAGCCCTGGAAATGCCATTGATTTCGCAAAACGTCTGTGAGCGTAAACCGATTTGCGCTGGAGGGGATGCCGTCTAAATCGTTGAACGCGCTCATGATTGTTAGCGCTCCGGCGTCGACGCCGGCTTTGAATTGGGGCAAATAGAAATTGTACAACGTGAATTTTGAGATTTCCGTGGTGTTGTAGTCGCGTCCGCCTTCGGCGGCGCCGTAGCCGACGTAATGTTTCAGGCAGGCGGCGACGCGATCGGTGTCCGCCATGTTGGTGCCTTGGAAGCCGAGCACGTTTGCCGCGGCGTAAAGGGAACCCAAGTAGGGGTCCTCGCCGAATCCTTCGGCAATCCGGCCCCAGCGGGGGTCACGCGCCAGATCGACCATCGGCGAAAATGTCCAATCAACGCCGGCGGCCGACGCCTCGCGCGCGGAAATCGTCTGTGTGCGCTCAAATAATTCCGGCTCCCATGAGCAGGCCATGGCCAGCGGAATTGGAAATACCGTGCGGAAGCCGTGGATGGCATCGTGGCCGAAAATCAGCGGGATGCCCAGCCGGCTTTGTTCCACGGCGATGTGCTGGAGCCGGTTGCGCATCATGGGGGTTTCGATCGTCACCGCGCCACCCATGAACGAGCCGATGCCTCCGTCGCGAATTTTTTTGGCCAGCGTGACATCCGCGTCAGGAGGCGTGTCGCTCTGCCAAAGCTGGCCGATTTTTTCCTCCAGTGTCATTCGCCGAAGCAAATCGGCGACTCGTTTTTTGACGGGTTGCGAAGGGTCTTCGTAAACATCCATCTTGCCGCTTTTATCGAAATCAAACCAGCCGTTGTGGTGGATGGAAGTTAAATCTGCTGCTGCGGCGGCAAACCCGAGCAGCCACGCCGTGAGAATCCATAGTGGTTTCACGCCGGAAATGTGCAGTGAAATCCGGATAAATTCAAAAATATTCTTTTATTGAATAAGTCCGCGCTTTTTCAACATGGCTTCCATCGCTTTATCCATTAGGAAATCGGCGAGCGGTTTGGTCGCTTCATCCAAAGCCGCAACGGCGGACTGCAACCGTTTCAACTCGGCTGGTCCTGCCTTCGGATCATCGACCGCCAACGCGCTTTCCACGTCGCTGACGACGCCCTGGATTTGCCGGCGATAATCCTCTTCGATTTCGGCGGCATTGGCCGCCAATGCTTTATTGGTGGCGGCTACCGCGTCGTTAGCCTTGAGTTTGGCCTCGATCCAGCGACGCGCGTCCAGGTCTTCGAAGGCGTGGGCGACTGATTCTTCGACCATTTTTTGGACCGCTGAATCGTCCACGTCCACTGCTGATTTGATTTCGACGATGCGTTCTTTGCCTGTCCTGGTATCACGGGCCAGGGCGTGAAGTATTCCGTTGGCGTCGATTTCAAATTGCACGCCCACGCGGGCTGCGCCGCGAGGGGCGGGTTCAAACTCGATGGTGAATTTGCCGAGGGTCCAATTGTCTATGGCCCGTTCGCGTTCGCCCTGCAAAACGTGGATGAGCATTGAGCGCTGATCGTCCACGGCGGTTGTGAACATTTCGCCTGCTTTGACCGGGATGGTGGTGTTTCGCGGGATGAGCACATTCATCAGGCCGCCGAATGTTTCGATGCCCAGGGACAACGGCGTCACATCCAGCAGCAGCATGTTCCGGAATCCGCCGCTCAGGATTTCCGCCTGGATAGCCGCGCCCAGCGCGACGGCTTCGTCCGGATTTTGGGCGGTGTTTAGCTGTGGGCCGTCTGCTTTGTGAAAATCGGTCCCGAGGCGGAGCGAGCCGCGCGTTTCTTCAAATTCGGCGCAACCAAACAGTTCAGCCACGAATCGCCGGACCAGGGGCATCCGGGTCTGGCCGCCCACGAGGATGACCTGGTCCAGGTCGCGCGGCTCAACCTTCGCATCCACCAGGGCCCGCAGACAGTGAGAGCGCGTCCGCGCAATAATGTCGCGCGTGAGATTTTCCAGTTCTTCCCGGGTGAGGGTGTAATGAAAGGAAAAATCGGGCTTCAAAAATGGCAGCTCGATATTGATTTTTATCTCCGTGGACAATTTTATTTTCGCCGCTTCCGCCGCTTCACGAAGACGCGATAGTATCGTGAGGTCATCAAAACAAGGGAGGCGGGAGGCGCGGTTTATCTGGTCAGCCAGAAATTGGACGATGCGTTTGTCCAGGTCATCGCCGCCGAGCCGCGTATTGCCATTTGTTGAAAGCACCTGAAAGATGCCTTCATTTAACTCGAGAATGGACAGGTCGAATGTGCCGCCGCCCAAATCATAGACGGCGATCTTTGATTTTTCCTTTAGCTTGTCCAGGCCATAGGCGAGCGCGGCAGCGGTTGGCTCATTCAAGATTCGCTCGACGGTAAATCCGGCCAACTCTCCCGCGCGTTTTGTCGCCGCTCGCTGTGAATCGTTGAAATAGGCGGGCACCGTGATCACGGCTCGCGTGATTGGTTCGCCAAGAGAGTTCTCCGCGTCGCGCTTTAGTTTCTTCAGGACTTCGGCGGAGATTTCTTCCGGAGAAACAATTTTCCCGTGGATGGGGATCGTCACCACGCCGCTATTGCGGTTCAGCGGATATGTCTCCGGCTTTTCTTCGTCGGAAATCTCCGAGCCGCGCCTGCCGATGAACCGTTTGATGGAGTAGACTGTTTCAGCGGGCTTGAGGACGCGGACGCGATTGGCTTCATGGCCGACGATCGGTTCTGAATCGGCAAACGGGAAATGGACCACCGAAGGCGTGAGGCGCCGACCATTGGCATCTGCGATGACGAATGGAATCCCGGAATCCACGGTGGCGACGAGAGAATTGGTGGTGCCGAGGTCTATGCCGACGATTTTGCTCATACTGCGTCGGTAGATTTAACCATGAAATGCGGGCAAACCCAATGCGTTTTGTTTTTTTACAATTGAGCCGATTGCAGTATCGTTATGCAATGAACTGCGTGGTGACTGCCGGGCCTACGTACGAGCCGCTGGATGAGGTTCGTCGTCTCACGAATTTTTCCACGGGGCGTTTGGGAACCGAACTGGGCAACTATTTGACCGCTCGCGGTCATAACGTCACGCTGCTCATCGGCGAAACTTCCGTCTATTCGGGCTATCGGAAAGCGCGGCGCGTCGAGACGTTTACGACGACCGCCGATTTGCGGGACAAATTGAAGGCGCTTGCGACAAAGAAAGTGGACGCCATTTTCCATGCGGCGGCGGTGAGTGATTTTTCGTTCGGCCGGGTTTTTGAGCCGAATGACAACGGCAAACTTTCTGAGGGCAAGGAGGCGAAAAAAATCTCCACGCGCCGCGGCAAACTGCTTGTTGAGTTATTGCCGACGGCCAAAATCATAGCCGACCTTCGGACGTGGTTCCCCAAGACGAAGATCGTGGGCTGGAAGTTTGAGGCCGACGGCAGCCGTTCGGACGCGCTGGCCGCGGCGCAAAAGCAGCTTGCCGATTGTTCGACGGATCTCTGTGTTGTGAATGGTCCTGCTTATGGCGAAGGCTTTGGCCTTGTCGGGGGTAAGGGCGCGCCGGGGCACCTGCCGAATCCGCCGGTGCTGTTTGATGCGCTGGAAAAATTTACACGCGCGGGGGCGTAGGTGTCCACGGGAACGCGAGATGCAGGCAAAAAGGCAGCGTATCTATAATTAGAGCCTCCTGACGTCGGTTGCTACGCAAATAAACGTTACTGGCGCTGGCCTTTGACCCGGGCCTTGAGCTACGTTTGAAGCGATCTACAAATGTCTCAATTGAAACATAGAGCGTTGAGGGGTTTTACGTTAATTGAATTGCTGGTGGTGATTGCGATCATCGCCATACTCGCTGCGTTGCTCCTCCCGGTTTTGAATAATGCCACCTCTGTCGCCAAACGGACTCAGTGCTCGAACAACGTCCGGCAGATCAACATGGCTATCCATATGTATGCCGATGATCACGGGGACGAATTTCCGTATAATGGCAGCCCGCTGTATTATACCTATAAGCCGAGCATTATCGGGTATATCAACGCGGCTTCTTCCACCAACACGGTTGGTTTTACCAACGCGGCCGTGTTTGTGTGCCCGTCTGATACGTTGTGGTATACGATGGCTCTCACCTATTATTCCAGCTATGGATTCAATGGGGTGGAACGGGCGACCAACGATTATGGCATGGCCGGACGGTTGTTTTCCACGGTCCACGATCCTGGCAAGACCGATCTAAATGGAGAAATCGCGGGCGGCCTGGGTCAAAGCTGGCATTCGAAGCCGTTGGGACAACAGCGCCCGGATGCCCGCGGCGAGGGAGGGTTTGTGGACGGCCATGTCAGCTACGTAAAAATTTATTGGGATGGAATCGGCGGCGTTAACGACTTTCCCTTCTTTAACGAGCCTCCGCCCGGTTATGATTACAAGTGGACGGCGAACTGAGAAATTATGAAAACCACAATTTGTCATTGGGCGATCGCCATCATAGCCTGGGCGAGTTTTGTCGTTTCATTCTTTTTGCCCGCGTTTGATCAGGCGCCCGGCTGGAAAGCCGCCATTTTGCAAAGCTTGTTTTGGCCGTTTGCTGTGCAGGGAAATTTGCTCGCCGTCCATTATTTTCTATTGACCTTTGCAAACCTGGTAATGGTCGTGTCGCCATTCTTTATGAGGTGGGGGATGGATGATGCCCGGTTCGTGAATTGGTTGCGTGGGTTGAGCCTGGCTGCGACAGTATTGGTCTGGTTGTTTTTGGCCACACTGACGGCCATCCACACTGGGCGCGACTTGAGAGTCGGGTATTATGTATGGGCTACGTCGTTTGTCCTGCTGTGCCTGGCGGCGTGGTTCCAACCGGCGACGGTGAAGGCAAAAGCGGTAGAAACGCCAGGAAATGTGGCAGGGACATAAAGGACGCAAGGGGCGCAAAAAGATGTTTGGAGCACATCGGGTGCTTTCGTGATGAAACCCCAGCAGGGCCTTTATTTCATACTGATTGGCAAAAATTCAATGGTGACATTTCATGGAATGAAATCATAATCGCTGGCCATGAAAATTTTGCTTACGACGACGTCGTTTCAGGACACGCCCGGCGCTCACCACGATATGCTTGCTCAAACCGGATGGGAAATTATTCGCGCCCGCGGTCCGCTGAACGAAGCCGATACGCTGGCGCTGGTCGGGGACGTGGACGGCTATATTTGCGGCGACGACGCCATCACCCGCAAGGTGCTGGAGAAGGCGCGGCCGAAGCTGAGGGTCCTTAGCAAGTATGGTATTGGCGTGGATAAAATTGACGTCAAATCGGCGACGGAGTTTGGGATACCGGTTCTCTTTACTCCCGGCGTGAATCACACGACCGTGGCGGAACACACATTTCTGTTGCTGCTCGCGCTGGAGAAAAATCTGCTTTTTCACACCGATTCAACGCGCAGTGGCGGCTGGAAGCGCAGGACGGGCCACGAGTTACTGGAAAAAACCATCGGCATTATTGGATTTGGCCGTATCGGCAAGGAAGTCGCGATCCGCGCCGCGGCGTTCGGGATGAAGTCCATCGCGTTCGATCCCTATTTCGATGAAAAATTCGCCGCGGAACACGGCGTGCGGCACGCTAAAACGCTCGATGATATTTTCAATGAAGCCGATTACATCTCTCTGCACAGCAATCTGACGCCCGAAACGCGCAACATGATCAACGCCGGCAACATCGCTAAAATGAAGAAAGGCGTTTTGATTCTGAATTGTGCGCGCGGCGAAATTGTGAACACCGGGGATATGGTCGCCGGGTTGAATGCCGGCCAGATTGGGGGTTACGGCACAGACGTGTTGGACCACGAACCGCCGCCGGCAGACCATCCGCTGTTGAAGTTGCCAAATGTCGTTTGCACGCCGCACGTAGCCTCACGCACGTTTGAGAGTGTGGTGCGGCAGGCGACAACCAGTGTTAAGAATTTGATTTTGGCGATGAATGGAGAAAAGCCGATAGCGCAGGTGAATCCGGAGGCGCCGGTAAGAAAGGCCGTGTGAGAACGCTAATATTGACAGGGGTGACGCAAGGTGGGATAATCCCATTATGAAATTGATTGCGGATTCACGTGGCCGGCTAACTGCGGCGGATATATTTCGACCAAATACGGCCTTCGATGTCAGCTATCAGGCTGACGGCAGCATACGGGTCGTTGAACTTGCTGAAAAACAAGTGCCCGTAGTCAAATTGAAGAGAAATCGAGATGGAACCTTTTCCTGTCCTGTGAAATTGAGCCGCAAAGAGATTCGCGCCGCCATACGCGCGGACCGGGATACTCAATGAGAACTTATTGGGACTCTTCCGCGCTGATTGAATCGCTTTGGGAACCGGCTCTCCAATTGCGGTTGAAGCACGAACGAGGTTTCACTCGTCCGCACGCGTTGGCCGAAGCCTTTTCGGTACTTACGGGAAATCCCGCGACCCGCATTGATACTGACGACGCATTGGCTTTTTTGAAAAGCCTTGAATCGAGACTTGATTTCGTTGATCTGACGGCTGTGGAGATGCTTGAGGCGCTAAAGCCGGCGCGCAAGCTGGGAGTTCGCGGTGGCAGGGTGCATGATTTGTTTCACGCGGTGGCAGCAAAGAAATCAGGCGCGAAAAAAATCCTGACTCTGGACAAGAATGACTTTATCGGCCTGACCGAAATTGAGTTGGAAATGGTTTGAACTATGACCGGTGAACAGCTCATCCAAGAAGGCCGAAGATTACAACGGCCGTGTTCTCTTCTTCGACCCGAAGTATCCGGCGAGGTCGCCGCCCTTTGGCACGGGTGCGATGACGAAGAAATCTCGGAAGATGGGTTTCAATGTTGGTTGACCATTGATGCACGGTTTGTGCCAGGATTGGTTCCACCGATGACGGGTTTTATCAGCGTTTTTACGAAAAGTTTAGAAGAGGGGAAGGTGGATATTTCACGTTCCTGGCCTGAAAGTACGGGTACAAAACTTTACGCTCATCCGGCTTCGATCCTGCCGCAGTTGGACGCTGTTTTTGCTCGTGGTTCGGAAGCCGTCGATGAATGGCTGCGCGCCAACAATTGGGAACGCGGACGGCGGTATAATCGAAACTTCAAGGACAAGGCAACAGTCAAGGCCTACGGAGAGATCTTTTTTAAAGAGTATCCACTATATTCTAAATCCGACATATATGCCATGTTTGACGGCTGGCATTTTCCAGGTCAGGATGATGACAGGGCCGATCTGATTGACGGTCAATTGAGGGTCCTTACGTTTCGTGATTCCGAACCCTGGGTTGAGGCATGGCGAATGAAAAACGGTGACTTCAAAGTCATTCAACGCATTACTTAATTTTTGTATCCGCCGTGACCTCAGATAACGACGAAACATTTCTGGCGCAATTTGAAGCCGGGACCTGGCCGCTGGAGAACATGCATCATCGTGAGCATGTGAAACTGGCATATCTTTATCTTTGCCGTTATCCGTTTGACGCGGCGACGGCGAGAATTTGCTCGAGTATCAAGGCATTCAACGCCGCTCATAAGGTGCCGGATGGGCCTGATCGCGGTTATCACGAAACGATGACCCAGGCGTGGATGCGGTTGATTCATTGCACGCTTGAGGAGTTTGGACCGGCTGAAAACGCGGACGCGTTCGTGGACAAACATACGCAACTCCTAGCCAAGCGCGCCCTATTGTTTTTTTATTCGAGAGACTACATCATGTCGGCGGAAGCAAAACAACGGTTTGTCGAGCCGGATTTGAGCCCGTTGCCAAAAAGCAAAAAATGCCTGAACAACGGACAGAGCGCACGGAAGTGCCATTGACGCATCAGTGGAAACGGATAATCTTTAATTAAAATGAAAACCTATACAGCCGTTGTTGAAAAATGCCCGGCTACGAATTTATTCGTTGGCTATGTCCCGGGTTTCCCCGGGGCTCACTCGCAGGGTGAAACGCTTGACGAGTTGAATCGAAATTTGCGTGAGGTCATTGATATGCTCCTGGAAGATGGCGAGCCGCAGTTGGAATCAGAATTTGTGGGGACACAATCCGTGGCCGCAGGCGAATGAGCAACCTTCCGGTTCTTAAACCTCGTGAGGTGGTTCGGATCCTGGAGAATCTTGGCTTTGCCGAGGTGCGCCAGCGCGGGTCGCACCGTCAATTCCGGCACTCGGACGGACGCGGTACGACTGTTCCGTTTCACCCTGGCCGTGATATTTCACCGGTGCTGCTGCGGCAAATCGCCAAAGACATTGGAATAACGCCGCAGGAATTCGTGAGCAACAGATAATTATGCCTGAAACCTATTATGTCGTTCCCCGAGAGCAACACGACGCTCTCATCAAAAAGGCCTACCTGTTCCGTGGATACAACGAGGATGAAGCCGCCGCCGGCGCGCGCTTTTGTTCCAGCGCCTCCTGGTACGGCATCCGGACTCATAACGGGATCAAGGCGCTGCATCTGGATGAACTCTTTGGCAGCAAAGTGGGCCGCTGGAAACCCGGCGCAAAGATTGACAAAAAGCCGTCGCGGTTTGCCGCCGCGGAAATCTGGGACGGGAATTTCAAGCTCGGCCAGGCCGTTGCTTATGAGGCGATGGAAACGTGCATCAAGCTGGCGGACAAATACGGCGTGGGCATGGTGAGCGTGGACAACGCCACGCATTATCTTTGGGGCGGCGGCTATGTCATGGACGTGGCGCTCAAGGGCTATCTCGCCTACACGAATTGTACGTCTGCGACGTCCGAAGTAGTTCCCTTTGGCGGGAAGACGCCGACGATGGGGACAAATCCGCATTCCTGGGGATTTCCCACGCAGGACGCAATCGGATTTCCAATTGTCATCGATTGGGCAACGTCCACGGTCGCAATGGGCCGTATTCAGGTGATGAAACGCGAAGGCAAACCACTGGGCCCCGGCTGGGCGGTAGATGCGGACGGCAATCCAACCACGGATGCGAATAAAGCCGTCGCACTACTGCCATTTGGCCTGCACAAGGGCTACGGGATGGGTTTGATTGACGAATTGTACGCAGCCTACATCGGCGGCGGACTTCCACAAATCCGTGGCACGGCCCTGGGCGACCCGAAGGAGAAGCACGCTTCCACCTTTTACTTTCAGGTCATCCATCCGGATGCGATCAACGGGAACAGCTTCGCGAACAATCGGTCCCAGACGCAAAATGTCAAAGCTGTAATTGCCGACATTCTCGGCCACGGCAACGAGAAAAGTATTCTGCCTGGCCAGCCCGAAGCCAATTCCGGCGCGCTATCAAAGAAATATGGCGGTCTATTGTTTACCCATGCTGAAATTGAGGAGTTCAATCATTTGGCCAAGGAATGTGGTGAAATCCCGTGGAAGTTGGCGGATTTCAAAACGGCTACGATTTAGAGATTTTGGTTAATGGCGATTTGCGTGCGAAGGCTCTGTAGAATTCGCCTTCTTTAAGGGCACTCAGTTGGCAGCAGCGCCGACAGAACGGAATAAATTTGAATCAACGGGCGTTTTCGGTGGAAGGTCGGCTCCTCGGCAGCAAAAAACCGGCAAGTATCAGCCAGAGGAAACCGGGAAACCGCGTCAGGGGAATCAGGAAGAGCGCGTGGGGTGTAATCATGTCCAGCCAGCTTAATTCGCCGATGATGCCAAGGGCGATGCCCAAAATGACGAGCCACTTAGGGAGTAATTTGATGAATGCGGAAGGAATAGAAATACCTGCGATCAAAAGTCCGAGCGGAACGGAAAACCCGACGCCACCAAAGGCAAAGGCAAGATAATATAGCGCGCGCAGGACGTCGGGGTTCGAGGCGATGCCCGGATACGCCATGACCCAAAGCGACACCGAGGAGGCCATCATATTAAATGCCGTTGCCAGGCCGCCGAACAAAGCGATGTAAATGCCGGCAACACGGATGCCCAGCAACTGGAGACGGCTGACCATTGTGGCTGTAAATATTCCGAGCGGTATTGCCGCGCCGAAGTGCAAAAAGGCGCATCGGCAAACATCCACCGCATGGGCCTGAAAATACGCGACGATGGTTTCAGCCGATTCCCCCGGCCCCGGGAAATGCGGTCCGCCGGTGAAGGTGACGACCTGATACAGGCCGACATTGAACAAAAGAGCGAAGATAACGGCAACAAAACCCGGATTTGGGCCGGCCCGTCCTTTGACGATAGTGATTAATTGCATAAATCATTCATCACATGAATCATATATTATTGCAACTGTCTTTTTTGGAATTGTTTGATACGTTATCTCCATGATTTTGAACAAACCCGCGCCGACGGGCGCCGCGTTCCTGCTGGCCCAACTCGGGGCGCACGCGGCGGACCGTTTTGCCGACCGGATCAAAATACTGGGCATTTCTCCGCCGCAGGCCGGAATTCTCCGCCTGATTGCTGCGGGGTCGTCTTTTAATCAACTGTCGCTGGGCCGAAAATTGGGCGTGTTCCCAAGTCGCATGGTCATTTTGATTGATCAATTAGGGGAGAAGGGCCTGGTCGAACGCAAGCGGAGCGAAACTGACCGGCGCCAGTACACGCTCGTGTTGACTAAAAAAGGGGCCCACGTGTTAGAGCGGCTATCCGGATTGGCGGCCGAACATGAAACCGATCTTTGCGCGGCGCTGACCGTGGAAGAACGCCACACTCTGGCCTCGCTATGCCGCAAAATCACCGACCAACAGGGACTTACAGCAAACGTGCATCCGGGTTATCGGAAACTATAATCACGACATGTCCGCGGAACACAAGGAAGTCTTCGCCATTGCGATATTTTGCGTGACGTATCTGCTGATCAGCGGCCGGCAGATTAAAATACTGCCGTTGAACCGCCCGGCGGCGGCGCTGCTGGGCGCGGTGCTCATGGTGGCCAGCTGTGTGATGACGCCTGACGCCGCCTATCACGCGGTGGATTACGACACGCTCGTCTTGTTGCTGGGCATGATGGTCATCACGGCATATCTTTCCATCGCCGGATTTTTTGAATGGGCGGCGGATTGGATACTATTTCGCGCGAAAAGTGCCGCGTCACTGCTGCTTTTGCTGATTTGTGTTTCGGGAATCTTATCTGCTTTGCTCGTCAACGATACCATTTGTCTCATGATGACACCGCTGGTAGTGGCGGTCATCGAGCGTGGCAAATTGCCGTTGCCGCCGTATCTGCTCGGATTGGCCATGAGCGCAAACTTGGGAAGCGCGGCCACGCTTGTCGGCAATCCGCAAAATATGATTATCGGTCATATGTCGAAAATACCGTTCCTGCACTTTTCGCTGGCGCTAGCGCCGGCGGCGTTGGCTGGATTGGCAATTGAATATGCGATTCTGCGAATCGGTTTCCGCAAGGCGCTGGCGTGCGCAGTGATTCATCGCCCCGAAGCAAGGCCACGAAAGCCGGATAAGTGGCTTTTGGTCCTCACGTTTATGGTATTTGGGTTGGTTTTTGCGGGATTCATTTTGGGATTCAACCTGTCCTGGACGGCGCTGGCCGGCGGGGCACTGCTCATGGTGCTGGCGCGGCGGGATACGCATGAGGTTCTCAAGCTAGTTGACTTCCATTTGTTGGTCTTTTTCGCCGCATTGTTCATAGTCGTGGAGGGGCTCAATGGAACGGGATTGCCGGATTCCATTTATCATAGGCTCGAGCCGGTTTTTGGCGCGAGCGCGGCAGGTCAGGCCTGGAACTTCGCGTGGTTTTCGATCATTGGCTCGAATATTTTTTCCAACGTCCCGTTCGTGCTGGTAGCGGGCAAATGGATCCACAATTTCGCCCAGCCCGAGCTGATGTGGAAAGTCATGGCGCTGGTGACGACTTTTGCAGGCAATCTCACCATTTTGGGATCAGTCGCAAATATCATTGTTATGGAATCGGCGCGGCGCCGGTTGGAAATGAGTTTCTGGGACTATGCGAAATTTGGCATACCGGTGACTGTGCTCACGACTATCGTCGGGATGATTATTTTGTTGTTAATGCAATTGTAGCAGCAAATCAGCTTGGCAGTCACGGTCGGTTCTGTTTAATTGCCCGCGCTTGATGAGAAGAGTTTCCGCCATTGCGCCCCTGTTACTATTGGCCCTGACTCTTCCTTTCATCTCTCACGCGCAGGAATTATCGGGATATTTTAACGAGCAGATACACGACTTTCTTCCGGAGTATCCTCCAGGCAGCGTCGAATGGGACCCGTCCACGGGCATCTACTACGCCACCAACGAGTTATTACAGTACAAAAACGCGTCACTGATGGCCGATAGCGCCAAAGTGAACCCCGCGACGGGCGAGGTTATTGCCGAGGGCCACGTGCGTATCATG
>DASYYL010000166.1:0-39487 GCA_035933915.1 Verrucomicrobiia bacterium | reverse complement strand
TCGGAATCACCTCGATGCCGTATGGTTTCGTGTCGTCGGGATTTTTCAAAACGTCAATGAATTCCACGTTCAGCTTCCTGGCGTATTCCTTTTTCAAATCGTCCAAAACTGGAAACATCATCCTGCACGGGACACACTTGTCCGCGCCCAGGTCGAGCAGCTTGGGCAGCTTGGCCGTGGCGACCGCGTTGCCCTGCGGCAGATCGGAAGCCATAGCCGCAGCAGTCAAGGCGGGCGTGGCGTTTTGAGTTTCATTGGCGGTCTTGCTTTTCTTGAGCGCGATGGCGGCGATGACGGCCACGGCGAAAGCAGCCACGATGAGGAGCTTGATGGGAGTTTTCACAAATGCCTAATGGTCGTTGGTTCGAAAAATTTAATTTGAACAAAATGTGTTTCCTGCGTCAGCCGCCACAACAGCAGCCGGAGCTACCGGGGTCAGGCGGCACGTTGCCGGCCCCGGCCTCGCGAATCACGCGCTGAACATTGCCCAGACAACAGGAGCCTTGCGGATTGTTGCGCTCGCAGGCGTCTAATCCCTGGGCGCATTTGGTTTTGATGTCTTCCCGAATCCACGAGGAACCCTTGGCGCGAAATTCCGCTCGAATTTCCGCGACCGTGTGCCCAAAGCAGTAGCAAACCAGCCGGTTCGGGTTCGTGCTCTTTTGGAAAACGGGCACGCGCACGTCCCGCTGGAGGAACACTTCACGCGAAGCTGGATGAAAATAGGCCACGTCGCATTCTGGTGTTGCGCAGAAATGAAAGCCGTCGGTTTGCGTGAGCCGAGCCTTGGCTTCGGCAATGAGCATGGCCTCAATCGTCACCGCCGACACCGCCCGGCCGAGCTGATGGCAGCGGGGACAATCGGTGCTGTCGCTACGTTGAAGATTTAATGGTTCGCGCATAATCGGCTGGGTGTTTGCGGTATTTGAGGGTTATGCGAACAGCAGTTTCTTGAGTTCCGGCACGGACGGCACTTTGCCTGCCGCTTTAACCTGGCCGTCCTCCACCAGCGCTGGCGTCGTCATAACGCCGAACGACATGATTTGTTTCAGGTCGGTGACTTTTTCGAGTTCGTATTGGAGGCCGAGCGATTGTGCGGCTTGTTCGGCTGCCGTCGTCAGCGCGTTGCACTTGGCGTCGCCGGTGCCGAGGATTTGGATTTTCAGACGGCTTTTCCTTGCTTCAAATTTTCGGCGCAAGCGATTCGAGAGTTTCCATGACCACGGGCACGTGCGTGTAGGCCGGGCCTCCCTGCATCATCACCGCCACGCCGGCGGCCTCGATGATTTCCGCCGCGGAATTTCCCGCTTGCAGAGATTTCTGGACGTGGAGGCGGATGCATGGCTCGCAACGCTGCGCGACGGCAATGCCCAGTGCCACCAATTCCTTTACCTTGGCCTTGAGCGCACCGTCTTTCATGACGCCAGCGAACAGCGCGCCGAAACCTCTCACGATGTCGGGCGCGATCTGTTTCATCTTCTCGCTGTCGGTTTTGAATTTTTCCAGGAACGTTTGAGTTTTGTCATTCATAGTCTGTCAGTGTTTGTCGTTGTTCGTTTGAGAAAGTGATTCATGGCTCCTTCGCGTTGGCGGGTTGATGATGATGTCCGGCTCGACAACAACCTTGCACTTGAAGGACTGGTTGATGGTCGAATACTTCATCGCCATGTCCAAAGCGCGTTGCACCACTTCGCGTGATTTGCCGCGAACGACAATGCGCGGACGAATTGTCACCTGCTTGAACCACGAGGTGCGGTCGAGATGAGCGCTGCGCCATTCCACTTTATTTTTGTATTTCGGCATAAATTTTCAGGCTTCGGCCAAAACCTCGTCCGCAGCATTCGTCGGTGCCGCTGTATCCGCCGCGCGTGCGGTCAGATTACAGAAAGCCGCAAACGCCACTACCGTGACGGCCAGCAATTTCCGTTCGTTCTTCCAATTTGTTTTCATTTAGCCAACCCGCTAAATACGCGGGCAAAAAATCAGGCGTTTCATCTCCCATTGCTTTGCACCGCCTCCACGCACTTGAAAAAGTTCAACACGCACGGCACACGCACCCGGTAGAACACCTGCGCGCCGCGTTTTTCGTCCTCCAGGATGCCAACATTCTTGAGTTGACTGAGATGACGGGAAACTGTCGGCATTTCCACGCCGATCATGTCGGTGAGTTCGCAAACGCAGCGTTCGCCGCGTGACAGTTCGTCCACGATGAACAGGCGGGTGGGGTGCGCGAGCGCCTTGATGATTCGAGCCTTTGCTTTGTATTCAGCTTGTGCGGTAGCAGTCATATTCACCGCTTTTACAATTAGTCAAACCGCTAAATAATGCTCCACGGATTTTGGCTTTTGTTAGACAGAAATTGCCCTCCTTAACGAAGCTGCTGCGTCTGGATTTAGGTTCAATCAATTTCAAACAAGGTGCCCAAGTCATATCCAAATGAGCGTAACCGTGGGTTGACATTGAGTGAAAATCTGATAATCTGATTTTATGCGAAAGACGACTATCAGTGTCACGGATGCCGCGCGCAATTTTGCCGATTGCGTCAACCGCGCCCATTATCAAAACGTGACCTTTGTCCTGCTCAAGAATGGCTCGCCCGTTGCCCGGTTGGTGCCGGACAGCGAAAAGGTCTGCGCGGGCCGGGACTTGGCTGCGGCACTGGCCAAAACTAAATTGGCTGAAGATGAAGCCGCCGTCTGGCATCGTGATTTGCAAACCGCCCGCAAAACCCTCAAAACCCCGGCGGACAAATGGCGATAATTCTGGATGCGGATGTCATCATTCGCGGCGAGAAAGGCACGTTTGATCTCCAGCGTTGGGTGGCCGCTCGACCGGACGAACAATTCGAAGTGGCCGCCGTCACCGTGGCCGAACTTTGGCATGGCGTGGAACGGGCCACGGGAGCGCACCGGGCGAAGCGCCAGCAATACCTCCAGACCGTTCTGGCTTCGTTGCCCGTCATTCCCTACACGGAGCAAACGGCCTGCGAACATGCCCGCGTTTGGGCGGAATTGGAATCGTCCGGCAAGATGATTGGATATTATGACCTCATCGTAGCGGCGACGGCGTTGGAACGCGGCAGCGAAGTGGCCACATTCAACCGACGACATTTTACCCAAGTCAAGGGGCTGACGGTCATTGAGCCGAAATAAAGTGGCTTGGATTCACGTCGGTTCATCCTTGCTTTCGCAATATCTTGAGTATGTGGTCAAATGCCAACTTGCCTTCCCTCCTGTGATATACCACCCAATAGTTGGTGTCGCCGTCCGGAACTACATCAGGCGCGCCAATGGAGTAACAGTTCGGACTTTCCCAATTTGACATAATCGGATCGCCGCCCGAGCGCCGGGTAAACGGTCCGACCGGACTGGTGCTATATGCGAAACCGATGCAGTAACAGTTGATGTCATTAGAGTATCCTGTGTCGTAGAGCAGGAAATATTTGGAGCCGAACTTTACCATGCAGGGGCCTTCGAGTTGCGGTTCCCCGCAACATTCCCATCCGGGGTCGCCGGTGCCGGCGCTACAGTCCGGACTGAGAAGCAGGATGGGGCTGCCGTTCATGCAGTCATAAGAGCAAAGTTTTTGCACCCAAATATTCAGCCCGGTGACTTCATGTTTGTAATACAGATACTTCGAGCCGTCGCTATCGTGGAAGAAGCACGGATCAATCGCGCTGGGAATCGAGAATCCCATGATTTGCCAGGGGCCCATCGGGCCGGTTGTGGATTTGGCCACTTTTACTTCGGTAACGTCCGGTCCCTGCAACGTGTGTTCCACGGTGTAATACAACCAATATTCTCCGTTTTTTGTGTTCTTGGCCATGTAACCTTCCCAAACCACGTCGCCGGACGCTTTAGTGAGAATGTTCACCGGCGTACTCCAGTTGATGAGGTGTTTGGAGGTGCGATAAAGGTAGTGGTCGCCGCTTGGGTTGATTATGTTGTGCTGCCCATCGAAGAGGCTGACGTCCGGATCACTCGATATATACAGTATCGGATTTTTATAAGTCTGCGCCTGCGCCAAAGGGGCCGCATGGAACGTGAAGAGGCATAAGGCGAATGACAAACGACACAGCCCCGGCATGAGCATCCGTGACAGGTGTTTTGGTTTGATTTCCCGACCGTTTAAGATTGCACGCATAACCAGCACCATTGCGATTCCTTCTCCTTCAAACGGGCAAGCCGCGATGTGAAACGTTGTTGAGCGGTTTTACTATGGCATGTTTGGGTCACCCGTCCTTTTTGCTCCAATCTGTCGGATCGGACGGGTCTGGCGGATCGGTCTTCAGCAGGATTGCCCGCTGCCGGTGGGTTCTGTTACGCTGTGGCGGATGTCCAACGGGGCTGCCGCAAGCCATGCGCCTTCCAAGGCGACGACTTTTTTCCGCCGGCTAATCACCACGGTGATTCTCTGGACGGTTATCATTGCTGCTTTGTTTTTCAGCAGTGACCTGGTATCCGACAGCGTTTTTGCGTGCGTCATTGTCCTCCTTTCAGCCGCCGGGCTGATGGAATTTTACGGCCTGGCGGAAAAACGGGGGCTGGCCTGTTTCAAATGGTGCGGCCTAGCGGGAGGGATCTTGCTGGTGGCGGGCACGTTCTGCAACCTGACCGGACATTTGGGAATTACCGGTTCGCCGGCGCGGGTGAATGATTTTCAAACCGGGTTTATCATTCTCTTTGTGCTGGGCCTTTGCGTGCGCCAGCTTTTCTCGAAAAAGAACCCGGCGGGAATGGCCGCGATCTCCACGACGCTGTTTGGCCTAATGTATGTGCCGTGGCTCATGAACTTCATCCAGGAAATCAATTTTTTTCCCCACGTTCAGGGGAAATTCTTTCTCATCTATTTCGTGCTGGTGACCAAGTTCAGCGACACCGGCGCCTATGCGGTCGGCTCGCTCATCGGCAGACATAAAATGATTCCGCGAATCAGCCCCGGCAAAACGTGGGAAGGTTTTGCCGGCGCGATCGGCCTGTCCACGGCGGCGAGCCTGGCTTTTGTTCATTTTTTCGGCGACAGAATGTTCGGCATGAACTGGATGCACGCCGTCATCCTTGGGGTGGTCCTCAGTGTGGCCGCGGTTATTGGCGATTTGATTGAATCGTTATTTAAGCGCGAAGCGGGAGTTAAGGATTCAGGAAAATTTTTTCCCGGCATTGGCGGACTGCTCGATCTGCTGGATAGCCTTTTGTTCAACGCTCCGATCATGTATTTGTATTTGAGACATATTCTTACGCATCCCGGCGTAACGCATCCCTAGCGATTTATGATTTACGCGAACACATTGACCTTTGGAGAAACCGTAAAACCGGCTAATCTCTGCTGTCACCCAAATAGACCCAACCTGTAACATATAAATTGAAATATGACACGCGATGAAATGAAAGCCCGAACCAAGGCTTATGCAAACAGAATTGTAAAACATTGCTCGGCATTGCCAAGCAATTGGGTTGCGCGAGTCATCGGCCAACACCTTCTGCGATCCGGGACTTCAGTCGGCGCAAATTATCGCGCCGTTTGCCGGGCGAAATCTAAATCAGATTTCATTAACAAGCTTCGTATCGTTGAGGAAGAGTGCGGCGAATCCCTTATTTGGATGGAATTGCTTGCCGATAATCAATTGATGAGAATTCAGCGACTGACGCCATTGATGCAAGAGCCAAACGAAATCCTGGCAATTATTGTCTCGAGCGCAAAGTCCGCAAGAATGTGACGTCGCGCGAATTTCGTTCTACCAGCCAGGACCGGTCGCATTGCGTTCGACGCGTAAATCGTAAATCGTAAATCGTAAATGAAAAACGTGGTCTTATTGGGCAGCACGGGTTCGATTGGCACCAGCACCGTTAAAGTGGCCGAAGACCTGCCGGATCGCATTCGGTTGCTGGCGCTGGGGGCCGGGAACAATACGGGACTGTTGCTTGAGCAAACACGCCGGCATAAGCCCGTGGCTGTTTCCGTTTTTGACCCCGCCAGGGCCAGGGAATTGCAACAGAGCGTCGGTAACGGCACGCGGGTCTTGTCCGGCGAGGAGGGATTAATTGAATTGGTCACGTTGCCGGATGCAGACATAGTCCTGATTGCCATCGTGGGAACTGCTGGTCTCAAGCCGGCGCTGGCGGCGATTCGCGCGGGCAAGGACATCGCCGTGGCGTCCAAGGAAATCCTGGTCATGGCGGGGGAGATTGTCATGAGTGAGGCGCGCAAGCATGGTGTTCGCGTCCTGGCCGTGGACAGTGAGCATTCCGCCATTTTCCAGTGCCTGGACGGCAGGCCGGCGGATTCGGTGCGCAAACTTTTGCTTACGGCCAGCGGCGGACCCTTCCGTGACAAAAAGATTTGGCCAAAAGAAAAGTTCCCGGAAATCACTGTTGAGCGCGCGCTTAAGCATCCGTCGTGGGTGATGGGAAAGAAAATCACGATTGATTCGGCCACGCTGTTTAACAAGGCGCTGGAAATGATCGAAGCGCGATGGTTGTTTGACATCGAGATGGCGCGGGTCCGGGTGGTGGTGCATCCACAAAGCGTGGTGCATTCGATGGTCGAATTTGTGGACGGCTCGGTGGTGGCGCAACTTTCCACACCGGACATGCGCCTGCCCATCCAATACGCGTTGACTTATCCCGACCGCGCGGCGAGCGACCAGGTGCGGACGGATTTTGCGAAGCTGGGCCAATTAACTTTTGAGGAGCCGGACCTTGACCGGTTTCCGGCCCTTATCCTGGCGCGCCGGGCGGGCGAAGTCAGCGGGACGCTGCCAGCAGTTTTGAACGCGGCCAACGAAGTCGCGGTCGAAGCGTTCGTGAACCGGAAAATCAGCTTTGCTCAGATCAGTGAGATTGTTCAGCGCACCATGGGTGCGCACCGGGTCGTTGATCATCCCACGCTGGAGCAGATTCTCAAAGCTGACGCATGGGCGCGGCAAACCGCACTTTGAAATCTATGATTTGCGACTGCCTGGAACCTCCAAATTTCAAACCTCAAGCCCCAGAGAATGCTCAAGCACCAAGGCTGAAAATTGGAATTTGGATTATAGAAGTTTCTCTGGCGCCTGGTGCTTGAGGTTTGAATGTTTTTGCACCCATAGATCGCAAACCGCAAATCGAACTGGCACGATACCCGCTTCAAATTGAAGGCGCGATTAAACAGATTGTGAAACAAAAATTTGCTGATATAGTTTAGACGTCCATTCGCATGATGGCTTTTCACTACATTTTTATCGCTTTGGAAGTGGTGTTGCTGTTCAACCTCCTGATCGGGGTCCATGAACTGGGGCATTTTCTTGCCGCAAAATGGCGCGGCCTGAAGATCGACCGGTTCGCCATTTGGTTCGGCAAGCCGATCTGGAAAACGAAGGTTGGCGAAGTCGAGTACGCGTTGGGTTGGATTCCCGCCGGCGGTTACGTGGCCCTGCCTCAAATGGCCACGATGGAAGCCATCGAGGGCAAAAGCGATATGCCGGTTGAACAACTTCCCGTTGTTTCGCCGCTGGACAAAATAATCGTGGCGGTTGCCGGGCCGCTGTTTAGCTTTTTGCTCGCCGTATTCTTTGCTTTTATCGTATGGGGCATCGGCAAACCGACAACTGAGGGCGATAACACAACGCAAATCGGCTGGGTAGACCCTAACGGTCCGGCCTGGGCAGCGGGTCTTCGCGCCGGCGATACCATTGTGGCGATAGACGGCTACCCGGTGAGGCATTTTGCCGCGACGACCCAGGACAGCGTCATCTGGCGCGTCATTACGAGCGAAGGTTCGAAAATCGCCGTGAAATACAGTCGGGATGGAAAAGAGAACATGGCGTACGTCTCGCCGTATTATCAGCCAACGCACTGGTATGAGCGCAAATCATTGAGGCAACTTGAAATTGGATCCGCCTTTCCGTCCATTATCGCCGGAGTTATCAGCAACAGCCCCGCGGCTTCGGCCGGACTGACCAACGGTGACGAAATAACGGGCATCAACCATAACAAAATTTATAGCCCGGAAGCAGTTGCGTGGGAGGTGGAACAAATGAGCAACGGCCCGGTGAGACCATTGACGCTGAGCATTCGCCGGGGCGATGCCCATTTCGATCGCACGTTGCTCGCTGTCAAACCCGTCCAGCCCACTAACAGTCCGCCGTCGTTGGGTATTCTTCAGTGGTTCGCCGATACGAATATCTCGCTGGTCCATCCGACACCGTATGAGCAGGTGCAATCAAGCATCGATCAAATTATGGGGACTCTCGGCGCCGTTTTTTCACCGAAGACAGACGTGGGCGTTCAGCAATTGGGCGGCGCGGTGATGATTGCGCGGGTGTACTACAACCTTTTCCAAAGCCCGGACGGCTGGCGGCAGGTGCTGTGGTTTAGCGTTGTTCTGAACGTGAACCTGGCGCTGCTCAATATGCTGCCATTGCCCGTACTGGATGGCGGACATATTTTGCTGTCACTGATCGAAGTTATCCGGCGCCGGCCGGTGAGCGCCCGGTTGCTGAACAGCATTCAATCTGGTTTTGCCCTGCTGCTGATTGGGTTCATGCTATACATCGCATTTTTTGATACCGGCGATTGGGTCCGCAGCGCCCGCTCCGATCAGGAACAGCCCGTGATTTTTGCGCCCGCCTCCGGAAAATAAAATCTATTGCTTGGTCTGCGGTTCCGGTTGGATGACTTTCTTTGACTTCAGTTTGTCGAGTTTGGGCGTGATGACAACGCGGCAGTAACCGGCGCCGGTATTGTTATCGTAGTATTTCTGATGGTAATCTTCGGCGGGATAGAATTTTTTTAGAGGCACAATTTCAGTGACGATGGGGTTTTTGAAATTTTGCTGCGCCGCCAGTTTGGATTGTTCCGCTTCGAGCTCCTGTTTTTTGTCGCGATACAAAATGATGGAACGATAGGAAGTGCCCTCGTCCGCGCCCTGGCGATTCAATGTCGTGGGGTCGTGCGCCTGCCAGAAAATGTTGAGCAGTTGCGGAAAGGAAACTTTGGACGGGTCAAAAACGATTTCGGTAACCTCGGCGTGGCCGGTGGTCTCAGTGCAGACCTGTTCATAAGTTGGATTGGGCGTCGTGCCGCCTGCGAAGCCGCTGGTGACGGAGACAACGCCGGGCACCCGTTCAAAGACGGCTTCCATGCACCAGAAACAGCCGCCGCCAAAATCCGCGATTTCAGTTTTATTGGTATCCATAGCTTTTGCAGACAAGGTGAAGACGGACGTATTGAACATACCCGCCACGAATAACAAGTAAAGGCCGTGTTTCATTGGATCGACATTTTCCACAAATGATATTAGAACCAAAAGGTGGACGATGCAAATGAAGACGTTGAAACGCCGAAAGGTTGAAACCGTAAAACGTTGAAACGGAGGCGGGCACCGAACGCGTTTTAGTGATAGATGAGGGTGAGAAGTTGAAAAACCCGCTACATCCGCTACATTTGCCGCTACAGGCCGCTACAGACCCGCTACAAAACCGGGGGCACGCTAAAGCGTGGACAGCGAGCACAATCATTGAAAGGATGAAACGTTAAAACGAATCGGATGTGCAAAAGGATAAAGCCGCGAGTGGAAACCCGCTTTAACGTTTCAACGTTTTATCGTCCGCCCTACCAGCGGAAATGGGCAAAGGCCTTGTTGGCCTGGGCCATCTTGTGGACTTCGTCGCGCTTGCGGATGGCATTACCCTGGCCCTGGTAAGCTTCCATGATTTCAGAGGCCAAAGCATCGCGCATGGAAATACCTTTGCGGGCATCGGCAAAATCCACAATCCAACGCAACGCGAGAGCGTTCTGGCGATCCGAAGGGATCTCCATGGGCACCTGATAAGTTGCGCCGCCCACGCGGCGGGCCTTGGTTTCAATGCGAGGCTTGGCGTTATCCACGGCCCGTTGTAGAATCTCGATGGGATTGCTGGCGGGGTTCTTTTCGGAAATGGTGTCGAAAGCGCCGTAAACGATGTGTTGCGCGGTGCTCTTTTTGCCGCAGATCATTACGGTGTTAACCAGGCGTGTGACCAGGGCGCTATGAAATTTTCCATCTTTGGCGATGGTCCGTCTTGTTGCTTGTCGTCGTCGGGACATGAGATCGTTGAAACGTTAGAGTGTTGGAGAGTCCAGGCGCTAGGCGGCGGGTTTGGCGGCCGCGGCTTTGGCTTCTTTAGGCCGTTTCACGCCGTATTTGGAACGGCTGACCCTGCGTTTTTCCACGCCGGCGGCGTCCAATGTGCCGCGCACGATGTGATAGCGCACGCCGGGCAGGTCTTTCACACGACCGCCGCGTACAAGGACGATGGAGTGTTCCTGCAAATTGTGGCCTTCGTCCGGGATATAGGCGATGACTTCGTAGCCGTTGGTGAGGCGCACTTTAGCGACTTTGCGCATGGCCGAGTTAGGCTTTTTGGGTGTGCGGGTCATGACCTGAATGCACACACCGCGGCGGAACGGCGAGTTTTCCAGGGCCGGCGACTTGGACTTATACTTTACTTTGCGCCGGCCTTTGCGAACGAGTTGGTTAATTGTCGGCATTTTTCTTAAAATGGAACGCAAACTATATCAACTGGAGGAACGATTGCAACGGTTTTTTAAAGAAAATTTGGCGCGAAAGCATTCGAAAACATTGCAAATCTAATTGGAAATCGATATTCCTCTCAAAAATTGAAGCCCATAGTTCATCTTTTGCCATCTGCCGACAAAAGTATCCCGCAAGATCCTGTATCCAATAAGGATGGGCTCATTCTGCGCGATAGCGGCAGTTGGATTCAGACGAAACACCAATTGCTGGCCTATTATGCGGAACTGTTCGCGACGGGAATGAAATACCATTGGACAAGCCGCGTATACCTTGAACTTTTTTCTGGTCCGGGCAAATGTTCCGTTCGCGGGCATCACGCGGAGGAATCGGGTTCGCCGTTGAAGGTTATAGAGCACGACTTTACAAAATTTATTTTCACGGAACGGAACGCTTCGGCTGCTGAAGCGCTGGCGCGGCGACTGGCACCCTATCCGAACTCCCGCCACGCTGAAATATGGTGTGGTGACTGCGCCGAGGCGATCGACCATTTCCGAATTCCACAAGGCTCCCTGACATTTGCATTCATTGACCCAACTGGTATTGCACACGCGCCGTTCTCGCTGATCCAAAAATTACACTCGAAGACACGGTGCGACCTGTTGATCAACATTCAACACGGCATGGGAATCAAAATGAATTTCCACCAGTACACCGAGGATGCTGACGAACAGTCTGCCCTGACGCGGTTTTTGGGAAATGATTCATGGAAAAAGCTGCAGCGAAATAATCCAGGCGATTTCTTCCGTGAGGTTTTGGAACTTTATAAAAACCAGTTGGAATCTCTCGGTTTTGACCATATCGGCAAGGCGGTTCTAATTTCAAACAGCAAAAACACGCCACTTTACCTCTTGCTATTTGCCAGCAAACATCCGCGAGGCAAAGAGTTCTGGGATAAATCGCTCAAAGGTGTGTTGGCTCCGGAGTTAAATCTCGGAGACGTTTAAGCATACTGCAGTTTTGGAAACTCGTCGTGAATTTTCCCGTCGAGTTCCCGACCGGTCTTCTTCTTTCGAACGCCGCCCCACTGCTTGAAAAAGAACGCAACATTCGCCTTTTGGCATTGGTCACGAATGTCCCGCACCCATTCAATATTCATCGGCCGGGCACCGGGACCGCTTTCGCCACCGACGATGACCCAATTGATCCCATGTAAATCAAGCGGCCCAAGAAATTCCAAAAGTGGTTCGACAGAGAGAAATCGGATCCGTGCCGACGAGTTGCGAAGCAAGTCGAGTCGCGGCAAGCCATGCTTCCGATTTTCCACGCTTACACCCCACCAAATATGGTTATTTCTCGCGGCAAAGTTCAGCTTCACTTTCAGCAAGGATTGCATTCGATCAGCGCGCTTTGTCAGGACCTGGTAAGTGTGCCAACTTGCTGCGACCATAACACGAGCCACTTTTTCAATATATTCGTCCGGTACGCTTGGATGAAAGAGATCGCTCATCGAGTTCACGAAGATCATCCTCGGCGACTCCCATCGAAGTGGATCACCTAGTTTTTCCGGCACAAGACGCAAATCGAAGCCATGCTTAAAAGGATGTCCTGGCACGCCGCGAAAGCGTTCGGCAAATGTTTCGGCGTAGCAATGCGCACATCCCGGACTGACCTTTGTGCAACCTCGAATCGGGTTCCAGGTTGCGTCTGTCCATTCAATTCTCGAATTATCGCTCATTATTTTTAGTTTAATGGATGGGGTTGGACATTGGCTGTCCAACCCTATCCGATGTCGTCAATTCTCAAAAACCAAACCAATTTTATTTCAAACTATTGCTTTGCAACAGCTTGAATCATCAAATTATCTATTTGCATGGCCAAATCCGCTAGGTAATCGTCGCCCCTGGGGTGATTGGTCAGGGCTACGAGGATGTAGCACCGGTCCGGTCCGGTGATGAGTGCGCTGTCGTGCAGCCAGTTTTCCCATGTGCCGGACTTGCGAAGGATTTCCAAATGTCGGCCGTCGAGGCCTTTGACGAATTTGATGTCCTCGGCCGGGATATCCGGCGAGGCAAAAATCTCCCGCATGGTGCGCGAGGCGGCCGGTGAAATGAGTTTGCCCTGTTCCATTAAAAGATAAAACCTTAAAACCTGCCGCACCGTTATGGCGTGTGAATTATCGCCTACGGGATCACCGATGCGTACGCCGGTGATACCGTAGTGTTTGCCTACCCAGATGCCGCCGCCGTGGCTGGCGTCGTAAAAACCATAGGATTCGAGAGCCTTCTGGATTGGTTTGAGCCCCAACATTTGGGAATATTTCGCCGCCATTTCGTTGCTGGAAGGTTTGATCATGAGGCCGAGTTCGTGGCGTGTTTGGGCGTCCAGGTTTGTGGCGGCATCGGGGCGCAAATCAAAATAGGCGAAGAGAATTCCGATTTTGGCTACACTTGCACCGTAATCTTCGCGGTCGGGATAAGTCGTGGCCAGGCGAAGCGTCCGCAGATCGAGCAGGCCCAATGACGTTTGATTGGTCGTCATGTCGTATTTGGCGCGGAGGCCGGCGTCTATCTTCTCAAGTTGCGCCTGTAGTGTGGGGTCGACCGGAGTGCTATAGGTCAGCGTGTAGTTTTCGAGATTGGGATTCATCGGAGGTGTGGCCATGGCGGTATTCATGCACCACAGAGGGGCAAATAAAAAAGCGCCGGCGAATAATTTCATGGCGGTCGGTTTTTAGCAGATTGTTGGTGAAGCGAAAAGATCAAACGGCTGGTTGGCTGGGGAGGATTGGTCCCGAAAGGGACCTCTGGTAAGGCCCTCACTACGGACCAACTGAACCAACAGGCTTTGAAAATCCTGGAAATCAAAATTGGCAAACTGCAACGGTTACTGTGGATGAATGAGGGATTAGAAATTTTCAACCAAATAGAAAAAAGGTGTGGGTAATGACAAGCCTTTCAGGCCGGGCTGTCACATTGGGGGCTTTCAGCCCTGAACTTATTCTGTGACGTGAAACGCTATAATTGATGTCATTGTCATGGCAAGATAAAAAGGAGTCATTAATCGCGCCGGTCTTCAGAATTGGCCAAAGCTCAAGCGTCCTAGCCGCAAGTTCAACGCCTCAACGTTTTAATGTGCCGGAATTGAATAGACATCCGGTTACTGTTCCGGCACTATTACTGCGTGCGTTTCGGCGTTTCATTCGGAAATGATACAGGAGCGAATCGAAACGGATTGTTGTTGAATAGGGTGTTATTCGGGCGTTTATCCGTCTTTGCGTTCCTCGCTTTTCTTTCCCTCGTGCTCTGCCCGCGGCTTGCGCTGGCGGATGCCTCGGTGCCGGGCATGCTTTCAGCCAACAGCGATTCCGGCCAATTCGTCGTCGTCGCTTCCCGGGAATCTTCGCCGCTGGCGTCTCTGCCGGAAGTTGCCACAAACCAGGAATTCGTCCGGCTGGATCCGGCATTCCTGGCTGTCTCCGCCGAGCGCGTTAAAAATTTGCTCTTGCAAAAACTCGGCATTCAATCCCAGGGGATGCAGGGCGGCACGATCTATCTGACGCTCCAGCCGGCCCGCGCGCTGGATGAAAATGTGGATGTTTTTCCGGGCCGATTCGGCAACCATTGGGTTTATCACGTGGCCCTTCCGGATGTGCTGCCGCGCGAACGCCTGGCTCGCGCGCTCACGAGCGTTTTTCTCATGGACTATGCCAACCGCAATGCCGGCCCGAATCTGGCCGTCGTTCCGGCCTGGCTCACTGAAGGCTTGTCCCAGGAAATGCTCGCCGAATCCATGCAGGACGTCATCCTCTCCGTTCCCGGTCAAACGGTGAACAATATCCCGGTTGAAAGGGTCAGCTTTACCAAACACGGAGTGGATTCGCTGGCATCCGTTCGCGGCATCCTGCAGACCTATTCCATCGACACATTCCAGCAACTGTGCTGGCCGACGGACCTGGAGCTTGCCGGCGAGGACGGCGGCGATTATCGGGCAAGCGCGCAATTGTTCGTGGACGAACTGCTGGACTTGCGCGATGGACCGGCAAAATTGCGCGCGACCATTGACTCGTTGCCGCGTTTTTACAATTGGCAGACGGCCTTTTTTTCGGCTTTTCACGAAGATTTTTCCACTCCCCTGGATGTGGAAAAATGGTGGGCATTGCAAACGGTGATTTTCATCGCCCGTAACCCCGGCCCGCAATGGACCCCCGCTGCGAGCCGGGAAAAGCTGGATCAAATCCTGAGTGTCGCCGCCGATTTCCGGTCCTCGTCCAACAGCCTGCCCGTGCGCGCCGAAATTTCCCTGCAGGATGTGATTAAAAACTTCAGTTCCGAGGTTCAGATGCAAATCCTCCACGCCAAACTGCAGGATCTCGAAGTCGCGCAATTTCGCATGACGCCTTCATTGGCCGTTTTGGCCGCCGAATACCGCAGCGCGCTGGCCGGCTATCTTGGAGAAGCCCAAGTAGATCATCGCGGGGCCATCGTCGAAAAATCCTCCGCCAGAGTCGTTTCAGCGCGCGAAACATTGCGATTATTGAACGACCTCGACGCCCAGCGGCGCTCCATCGCCCTGACCATGGGGCACGGGTGGATGGAATGATCTCTAATCAGTCCGCATATTTCACGCTGCAACCGTACGGCTTGGTATGGGTTACGGCGACTGGCTTGCCGTTCAGTACATCGTCCACTGCTTCTTTGACATAATTACGGGCCGATTTGGGATCGTGGGACGGGTCCGGTTGGTCGTCAATCGCGCCTTCGTACACGAGGGTGCCTTTTTGGTCGATGACATACATGTCGGGCGTGGTCTTCATGTCATAGAGATGGCCCACTGCGCCGGAACTATCGTCGAGCCACGCGGTGACATCCATCTTTTCGTGGGTCATTTCCTGCTTCGCCTGGGCGTCCGTGCGATGGCTCGGGTTCTTCGGATTTACGGAATTGACGAGGAGCCAAACCACGCCTTTGGAGGCCAGCTCCTTTTGCAGGTCCTGCATCGCGCCGGTCGCGTATTGATTATGGCAAAACGGACAATCCGAATTGTAGGATTCGATGACCACGATCTTGCCCTTGTAGTCGCTCAAATGAACGGTGTTGCCGTTGATGTCTGTCGCCGTGAAATCCGGCGCAGGTTTGCCGACCTCCACCGCGAACGCGCTTGCGGCCAGGGCCATGATGGTAAGTGAAACGGATAGTTTTTTCATATTTTATACAGCAATTTTGGTTTTTGACCGTGCAATAAAGACACAAAACAATGGCATTTGGTTCAAAACGCTCCTTTTCAAATGCCGCTAATAATTAAATCCTCTTTTCGTCGGCGTCAATATAATCCACAAAGGTCTGAATATCATCACGATGGGCGATGCCGGACTGCTCCTTGCGCATCTTTAACCGCGCCGCGCTTTCGGCATCGCCGGGCTTTGGATGGCTCAGGATCGCCTGCCAGTGGGCCTCTTTTTCCGCTGGGGATTTTTTGACGTTCTGGCGCACCCAATCGCAGACCTGGCCATCGGTGCAGGAGTTTTTGACCACGTCAACCATCTGCTCGTGCGTGACGCCTGCGAATTTGAGCCATGACCCGTCAAAGCCCTTGCCGAGATTTCCGGTATAATCGGAATGCAATTTGCCGGCAAGGTGCAGCCGGATTTTGTCCACGTATCGGGGCAGGTGACGCCAGCCGTCCATTGTCTCGCGCGGGCTGCGCGGATAGATGATTTCGCTCATGGGCGAATTATCGGAAGCGGGCAACTTGCTGTCAATGGCAGGTAGGGACGGCGCGCTGCGCCGTCACCGCGCGTAAAGCGCGCGGAACTTGCGCTGTTCAACGTCCGACAACGCTCTTTGCGCCGGGTTTACCGGCGCGGACGTCGCAGCGCAGCGTCCCTACCATGAATAATGAACCGTGTAATCGAGAGTTTTCTCCTGGTCAGGATCCACCGGCACGTTAAACCCAATGGTATTCGAATCGGTTTTTGTGAAGTCTTCAGTGTGAGCGGTGATTTCCCAATTGTTCCAGCGATATAAATGCTCAACCACGCGAATGTTCACTGCCTCCTTTTTGTGATTGCGTAGTTTGATTTCAAAAGATTCTTCCGCCCAACGACTGTTGTTGTCCACGCGGAAATTCGTTTGCTTGCGTTCGCCGACCAAATCGAAAGCGTTACCGGTGGTGACGCGAATCGTTTCATCTTTTGGCGTGTGGTCAATTTGATCTTCCCCAACAAATTCGAGCTGTCCGTCAGCGTCCCGGCGGTAAAAGCGGAGCTTTCCTTTGGGCAGCGGCATTCCCAGATGATTTGACTCTGAATTGGAAAATTCCCGGATTACACGGACTTTCGTGTTCGACTGAGTGCCGTATTCGGGAGTTCCGATGTTGTAGCCGTAATACGGTGACAATTCGGCGCCGTCATAGACGTAGATTGTTTTAGATTGGATGCCTTCGGCATGGACGAACTCGATTTGCTTCATCTCGCGATCGCGCAAAGTGGTCGGGCGTTCCAGGGTATAAAGATGATATTCATCGAAAGCCTTTTCGGTTACTGCCGGCACAGCTGCAGATTTAGTCATGACCGAGTCCGCCAGTTCCATCATCGCTGCGGGCGGCTGAACTCTATTCACGTCGCCGGCCATCAATTTGATTTTTGCGTCGTCGAAGGTTTTGCCGCTCTGGTTGTTAATCGTCACCCATCCGATCAAATCCACGTCGTCGCCTTTTTCCGGCGAAACCAGGTTGTAGTCGGCTTCCCAGGTAAATCCACCGGAGAGGTAGCCGACCTCGGCGTCGAATTGGCCCGGACTATCGGATTGAATGAGCCAGTTCAACGTAGGTTTGAGTATGGTATCGTCGCCCAAATCGGGAAACAACGGCTGGCCCGGCAGGCCAAATTGCATTTGGCCGTCCACTTCGATGATTGGCTGGCCGCCCTGGGACGCCATTTCCATTTGCTGCTGCTGATATTCCTCACCGAAATCATTCATCGCCGAATAGTGCGGCACGTAGCCGCTGCGGACGATTTTGCCTTTTATGATTTTGCCGCCGGCCTGGAAATCAATGGTCTTCCCCTCGAATAGCGAGAGCAGTAGTTCCTGTGAAACGGGGTCGTTGCGGTAGCTTTGCTCCAGGATTTGTAAAGGGTGTTGGCCGGATGGATCGCGCAAGATGACGGAATCGGGTTCCACATGCGCCGTGGCTTGAGAATAAGCGACCTGCGTCACGCCTGACTTCAAGTCCAGCGGCAGGGTGTCCCGCACGACCGCGAAATTCTGGTTATAAATAGTGAGAGCTGGCTGCGCAAACACTGAAAAGGCAACGCCGGCAACAATCATGAAAAAAAGGATCGTTCGTTTCATGGTAGGTTAGACGGGGCTCGATCAAATGTGCTCCAGGCAATTTGGATTTGAAAATCCCGATAATCCGGCCATCTTCTGGCGTGCACCAATTTAATTTTGATGTGGCCGTCATCGGCGGCGGGAGCGGGGGGTACGCGGCAGCCAGGACGGCCGTGGCCGCGGGATTAAAGACCGTCGTGATTGAAGGCGGCGAGGAAGTGGGCGGCCTGTGCATACTCCGCGGTTGCATGCCCACCAAGGCTCTGCTTTACATGGCCAAAGTGGCGTACATGGTGAAACACTCCGCGCCATTCGGCGTGCGCGCCGGAAAAATTTCGTTCGACTTCAAGAAGGCCATGGCGCGAAAGGACCTGCTCATCAAAGACTTCGCCGGTTACCGGGTTCAACAGCTTAACTCAGGAAAATTCAAGTTCGTCCGTGCGACGGCCAAATTCCGGGATCCGCATACGCTCGAATTGACGCCATTTCCCGGCAACGGCAAAAGAGCGTCAACCATTACTGCGAATCACTTTGTCATCGCCACAGGCTCGGCCGTCGCGCCCTCGCCTTATTGTGGGCTAAACGACATCGACTGCCTGACCACCGACACCGCGTTAACTCTGAAGAAATTGCCCAATTCACTGATTATTTTGGGTGGCGGACCAACGGCGAGCGAGTTTGCGCAATTTTTCGCCCGGTTTGGCGTACGCGTGACCATGATCCAGCGCAGCCCTCATATCCTGCAGTATTTTGATGAGGACGCCTCGGCGACCGTGGAGACCGTTTTTCGCCGCGAAGGCATCCGGCTTTACACGGGAACGAAATTGCTCAATTCCAAACGCAAAGGAAAACTGAAGACGATTGAATTTGAGCAAAATGGCAAGAGGGATTCAGTTTCTGCTGAAGAAGTTTTATTTGCCCTGGGCCGTATCCCTAACACAGCCTCACTGGGCCTGGAAAACGCAGGTGTAAAAACAACCGATAATGGAATGGTTATTGCCAATGAGTTCATGCAGACGAGCGCGCCGCATATTTATACTGCGGGCGATTGCGCCGGCCCCCACGAAATTGTTCATATTGCTGTGAACCAGGGCGAAGTGGCCGGGCGAAACATTACTAATCCCAACTCCGCGCAAATGGATTATCGCCTGATCACGATGGTGGTATTCACTGACCCGCAACTGGCGTTCGTCGGGCTTACGGAGAAGGCTGCCGCCGCGCAGGGCATCCCTTTTGTCTCCGCGAGCTATCCATTCAACGACCATGGCCCATCCATGATCATGAATGGCATAGATGGATTCGTGAAATTGCTGGCCGATCCCAATTCCGGCGAAATCATCGGCGGTCAATGCGCCGGGATGATCGGTGGCGAAATGATCCACGAAATCGTCGCGGCTATGGCCAAACGCATGACCGTCCGCGAGCTGGCGACCTTGCCGCATTATCATCCCACGCTGTCCGAAATCTGGACCTATCCGGCGGAAGAACTGGCGGAAAGGATTAAAAAGTAAAAGGCGAAAGTGTAGTTTTAATCCGCTTTTTCCACGACAAGCATATCAATGGGTGCGGTTCCGGGAACCAGTTCCAGCCCGAGTTGTTTCTTTAGCGCATCTTTCAACTTCTGTTGCCGCGGATCGTTTTGATAATCCCATCTCATATTGCCTTAGCAGGTTGTTGTCGTCCAAATCCAGCATTTGCCTATAAATGCCGCCGCCGTTGAAAAAGGGACAGGAAAATTATTTTAGCCCGGAAATGACCGCTTCGACGGTCATTCCAGATAGCTTCAAAATTTTACGCCGCGCTTTGTGCCCGTGCATGATTTCAATTTGATTGCGTGCGCAGTTCAAGATGTCGGCGAGCAATTGAATGAGCGCCTCGTTCGCCGCGGCGTCGACCGGAGGTGCTGTGACGTAGACCTTCAACTCACCACCCTGTGCCGGTCCAATCTTATTTCTTGAAGCGCGTGGTTGGACTTTGACGGACAATAGCAGTCCGTCTGGTTGCGCGCGAAGGTAGCCCGGGACCGGCGCTGGCACGTCTATTTGTCCTCCGGATTGACAAACCGGAATACGCCTGCGGCCACCGCGCCGGCGAGCAGGTTGGCCAGGAGGTAAATCCAGATGTTGGATGCCTTTACGGCGTGCATGACGATGACGCCGACGGCCACGGCTGGGTTGAACGCGCCGCCCGAGATGGCACCCAGCGCGAAGGCCATGGTCATGACCGTGAACCCGATCGCCAGCCCATAGAAGGAATTTCCGGCCGTGCCTTTGGCCGTTGCCACGTTTAAGACCACATAGGCCAGGGCAAAGGTTCCGACAAATTCCGCGATCAATGACGGGAACACGGCCAATGCCGCCGGCGACACGGTTGGATTGCCTTTCAGCGCCATCGCAATGATTGCGGCAAGAACGCTGCCGGCGAATTGGGCGCACCAATATGGTATTACGTCCGCCTTCGCACAACGCCCGCGCAGCCAGACTGCCAGGGTAACCGCCGGATTGTAGTGGCCGCCCGAAACATGGCCACCTGCATAGACCATGATCATCAGCGCCGAGCCTATTGCCAGCGGCGCCAGCGCACTTGTGCCCGGTGAGACAGCCACGGCCGTCATGCCTACCGTGAGGACCAGGAAAAATGTGCCGATAAATTCCGTGAGATATTTTTTCATTTGAGTAGCACAACACTAGAAAAACGCCCAACGATTTGCCAGTCCGAAGTCAGGCTGAGTCCACAGTCCACAGTCATTGGCGTCGTGCGACTCGCGACTTCGGACTGTGGACTATGGACTCGGGACTGTGGACTCGGGACCCGAAACATGCGATATATCGTTTTATGACACGAGGAGCGTGGCTATGGCTGGCGATGTTGCCGGGATTGGCGGCGACGCCGGTTTTTCCACAGATGATTGACGTGCCGGACAATTTGGCCCGGCTCATCGCTCAGGAAGATACTGACGGCGATAAAAAAATTACCGTCCACGATCATTTGACCCCATTTCAAATTGACGAAACAAATGGCACCGTGGCCGATGAAATCAAAGGCGCGTATCCGTTGTCCGTGCTGTTGCAGGAACTGAAACGTGCCAGTGACGAAAATCGCCTCCAAATGCCGCTTGCGGACATTGATTTCAATGAGCCGGTGACAGCGCGCACCCTTCGGCTCATCAAAGATGATTACTGGAACGCGCTCACCCGGCGAATTGACGCGCGCGGGCTTGAACAAGTTATCCATGACACGAAGGTTGCGTCCAGGGATGACTATCTTTACGTTCCGGCGTCCGATGCGAATGCCGTCGTTTACTTTGAGGCAGTTGGAAAAACTGCCGCTGCGGCCAACCGGTCGCCTCAGTTAAATATAGTCCTGTTGCCATCGCCGGAAAATGTTACCGGCGACTTTGTGCGCAGCCTCGATGGCGCGCACGGACTTCTCTCGCTCGCTCTGATGACCAATGCGGATGGAACCGTCTCCGGTGAGCCTTACGTCGTACCCGGCGGCCGCTTTAACGAATTGTACTACTGGGACAGCTATTTCATCACGCTTGGGCTGTTGCAGGACGGGCGCAAAGACCTCGCGCGCGGCATGGCGGACAACCTTCTTTACGAGATGGAGCACTACGGAAAAATTCCAAACGGGAATCGCACCTACTATCTCACGCGTTCGCAACCGCCGTTTCTGACTTCCACCATTCGCGCGGTCTATGACTCGGGCGCCGCCGATAAAAGCTGGCTCGCGTCCGCCATCAAAACCGCGATGGAAGAATATCAAAACGTCTGGATGGCGCCGGATCAATTGGTCCGGATTGGCACCTATCAATTAAGCCGCTATTACGATTCCGGGCATGGACCGTGCCCGGAAGTTGAGGTTGGACATTATGACGAAAAAATCGAGCCGTGGTTGATTCAGGCCAGTTCGAGGAACAGCCTCCCGCTCACATCCTATCGCTTTCTGAATGAATATCTTTATTGCGGGGATTTTTCCAGATTGACCGTCGATGGCATGACGCTGGATGAATTTTTCAAGAATGACCGCGCTATGCGCGAGTCCGGCCACGACACAACGCATCGTTTCGATGATCGCGCCGTTGATTTCGTTCCAGTGGACTTAAACTCGCTCCTCTACAGATACGAGATGGACTTCGCCGAGGTATTGGAAAAGGAGTTCAACGGAAAATTGCCGGGCATGAATGGAAATTTGGGGAGCGCAGAGTATTGGCGGCGGCAGGCGCAGCTTCGCCGGGAAGCGATGATGGCCTCGATGTGGGACGAAAAGCGCGGGTTTTTCTTCGATTACGATTTCGTTCGCCACAGCCGTTCAACGTATATCAGCGCCACGAGCCTGTTTCCGCTGTGGGCAAAGTTGCTGGATGCCGCCGATCCGGTTGACCGCAAACGCGCCCGGCGAATGATCGCCTATGCGCGCAAAAAGCTCGAACAACGCGCCGGCCTTGCTTCGAGCGCGCGGGAATCGGTAGCCGCCGCGCGCGCTCATGACGTGCGCCAATGGGATTATCCGTATGGCTGGCCGCCGGAACAGATTTTGGCATGGCAGGGGTATAAAAATTATGGTTTTGATGGCGATGCCGCGCGCCTGGCGTATCGGTGGCTTTACGCGATTGCCAAAAATGCGCACGACTATGACGGCGTAATCCCCGAGAAATATAACGTCGTGACCGGGTCGCACGAGGTCTTCGTGGAATACGGAAACGTCGGCACGAAATTCAATTACATTACGCAGGAAGGGTTCGGATGGACCGACGCTTCTTTCGCGGTGGGAATGAATTTCCTGCCGCCAAAGGAGCGCGCCGATTTGGACCGGCTCAAACCGCCCGATTGAACGGGCAGGCGCTTCAGAATCTCAATTCCGAATTGGCGGCTTTTGAGAGGCTCAGTGCCGAATAAAACCTGCGCCTGGTAATTTTGTTTTATCCATTGCATGACATCGTGGCCGTAGCCCGGTGACCCCAGGTCGCCCGAGTCAACCAGCACTTTCCGGTCTACCAGCACCACGTAGTCCGGCGGGGACTTTTCAAATGCGGCAGTCATTTTAGCTTCACCGAAGATGGAGATAGCGATCTGGTCCCAAAACACGCAGGGCGTCGGATTGATTCGGCCGGTCAGGAAATTAATCATGGGCGCCTGGGGCAGAACGGCGAGTGTCGCATTTCGGGGGACATTGGTCCGGACCCAGTCCAACGCGGCATTATAGGCGTTTGCCCGTTCAACGCTGCTGGAAGCGAACATTTTGTCGTCACCCGAACCCACGGCAACATTTTGCAACGAATAATTTCGCGCCGATTGTTGGAATAAAGTCCAGAGCCCGGCCGTCAAAACGATACATACTGTGCCTCTAAAATAACGGGCGGGGACCTGCCATCCCTTTTCCAGCAGCAGAGGAAGCAGCCAGAAGAGGCAGTAAATCCCGGCGACAAATGCCGGCATGGCCAGCACAAAGCCATAGTGGTAGATCCGGGGAAACAAGCCCATCTTGGAGAGCAAAACCAGGGCGAAAACGCTCCAGAGGAATGGAAATATAAACTTCTGTTGCTTGACCAATAATTGGCGGTTCCAATAAATGAGCCCGCAGGAAACCACGGCGAGCAGGGGAAGTGAATAGCCGCAATCAATCCAATTGGCGGTGTAGGCGGCGGCCAAAAGCGGCGCGAGGAGCATGAGCACGACGGCCCACGGCGAGCGATAAATCTCCGGCTTCCAGTTTACAGCCACGATGTTTATCAAAAAGAACCCGCCGGCAAGCAACAGCCAGAGGCAGGCCAGCATGCCCATGAAGGACGATGAAACCAGTTCACCCGTTCGACGCCAGTGGTCGGCATAAATCAATATCAAAAGAGTCGGCGCAACAACCGGCGCCGTCCTTTGCTGAATCCGGGTCCAATCCTGCTCGCGCGTTTTAATCCTGCGGAAAGCCGCCACATAAAAACTCGTGACGGCAATGACCAGAACGGATTGGAAGAGAATGTTTTTCAGATGAAAATAAGGGTGGTCCATGCCGGTGCACCATTGATAGAACGGTTGTTTTATCACGGCTGAGTTGAACACGGGAACCCAGGCAAAGCCAACAGAACGCAGGCTGTCGCGCCAGTTTTCAACACGAAGGAAATAGAAAAAGAAAAACAGCAATGGAATCATTGCGGCGGCGAGAAACGCAGCCAACGATTTCAGTCCGAACCGCGTTTCCCGATAGATAAAATACAGGACGCCGATAGCCGCGACGTCGGTGACGACCAGTGCCAGGAAAATATCCGGTTTGGTCAGGAACACCAGCCCGTTACAAAGGCCGGCTAAAAACGCGGCATATAACCGTCGTTTCTGCATCCAGTCCGCCAGGAACGCGATGCCCAGGATGGCGAGAACGAACCCGTGTACCGTTTCCTCAGAATAGGGCGCCAGGTAATTGCATCCTTGAAAGAAATAATAAGGAAACGCAAAGGCGATAATGAATGCCAGGGAAATCGCAACTGCGGTCGACGTATCAGCCGCCGCCGCAAAACGCCGGAACAGTATAAATAGTGTGAGGGCTGCGGCCGCCAGGTTGGAAATGACGATGGTCAGGATTGACGCTCCAAAAATCCTGAAAAGCAATGCGTCGAAATATTGCGAGAATGGCCCTCCTGAAAAAAAGAACAAATCGCGATAGAGCACCGCGCCGTGCGACAGTCGCCACGAATTGTACAGGTCGATGCCAATATCACCGCTTACCGTGCCGCATTTGCGCCACGTCAGGACGGCTTCGGCAATGAAAACCAGAACCACGATCCCCAAACCGAACCAGTACCATTGTCTGGTGCTAAGAGCCAGATAACTGCCCACTTTTGAATTGTTGCCGATTCCAGTGAACAAGCCGGTCAGGTTCGTTGGGACGGCCGCGCTGTGGCATGTCTCCGGATTTTTCATGTCTGATGCCCAGTGGCTAACTGCTGGCGCCTGACCGTGGCCGGCGCGCTCAGTCGTTTCAAAATCTCAATTCCGAATTGTCCATCTTTGAGAGGCTCATGGCCGATCACGATTTGCGTCTGGTAATTTTGTTTTATCCATTCCATGACATCGCGACCGTAGCCCGGCGATCCAAAGTAGGTTCGATCAATCGGCCCGACTCTTCGTTCCGCAAGGATAATGTAGTCAGGGGCCGATTGTTCGAATGCGGAGGTCATCCTGGTTTGCCCAAAGACCGACATGACATTGGGGTCCCAAAATACGCACGGCGTTGGATTGATCCTGCGAGTTAAAAAATTGATGATGGTACCCTGAGGCAGGGCGGCCATCGTGGCGTTGGGAGGGACATTCGTTTGAATCCACGCCAGGGTCGCGTTAAAAATTTTGGCGTGCTCCACAGTGTCGGAATTGACCATCCGGTCCCCGCCGGAACCGACCGCAATGGTTTGCGACGCGAAATTTCGGGTTGATTGATAGAATAAAGCGCAAAACCCGGCCATTAATACGATCCATACCGTGCCCCGGAAATAAGACGACGGCACCTGCCATTTCTTTTCCAATAACCGTGGGAGCAACCAGAAAATACAGTAAATCCCGGCGACAAAGGCGGGCATGGCCAGGACAAAACCGTATTGCCAAATGCGCGGATAAATTCCGAGCTTGGATAGCATGAAGAGTCCATAAATGCTCCAGAGAAATGGAAAGAGGAACTTCTGCCGGTCCGCCAGCGTGTCGCGGTTCCAAAATACCAAAGCGCAGCAAGCCAGCGATAGCAGGGGAAGTGAATAGCCGCAATCAACCCAGTCGGCACCGTAGAGGACGGTCAAAAGCGGCGTGATGAGCATGACAACGATGGCCCACGGCGAACGATAGACATCGGGTTTCCAACGCGACACGATAGCACTCAGAAGGAAAACTGCCACGGCAAGGAACAGCCAAAGGCAGGCCAACATGACTAGAAATGAAGCCGAGAAGCACTCTCCGCTTTGACGCCAATGCCAGGCATAAATCAATATAGCGATCACCGGCGCCACGGCCGGCACCGCTCTTTGCTGAACCCGGATCCAATCCTGATTCCGGGTTCTTATCGCGCGAAATGCCACCGCGTAACAAGCCGTGACGATGACGATAAGAGTCGATTGAAATAGAATGTTCTTTAAATGCGGATAAGGATGGTCCATTCCGATGCACCATTGGTAGAACGGTTGTTTTAACACCGCGGTGTTGAACATGGGAATCCAACCAAAGACAACCGAACGCATGCTGTCGTGCCAGTTCTCGACGCGAAGAAAATAGAAAAAGAAAAACAGGGCCGGCGTTATTCCGGCAACCAGAAACGCCGGCAAAGATTTCAGGGCAAATTCAGTCTTCCGAAATTGAAAGAGCAAAAGGCCAAAAGCGGTGACGTCGCAGGCTGCCAGCGCTAAAAAAATGTCGGGTTTGGTAAGAAACACCAGGCCGCTGCAAAAACCGGCCAGCATGGCACAGCGCAGCCGATTCCGGGAGATCCAATCTGACAGGAAAGCGAGTGTAAAAACTGAGAGCACCAACCCGTGCAACGCCTCGTTTGAATAAGGGGCAACGTAGTTAAATCCTTCATAGAAATAGTAACCAAATGTAAAAACGACTAGCGTGGCCAGACAAATCATGGCCGCCGTCCAAACGTCAGCCGCTCCGGAAAAACGGCGAAACAGGACCAGAACCATTGCTGCGACGGCTATCAGATTAATTATCGCCAGCGTCAGAAATGAGGCGCCGAAGATTTTGAATAGCAGAGCGTTGAAATATTGTGAGAAGGGTCCGCCGGCGAAGAAGAACAGGTCCCGATAAAGAACGGCTCCCTCGGAAAGTCTCCAGGGCAGGTAAAGCTCAGCGCCAACGTCTCCCGTAAGCGTGCTCCATTTGCGCCAGGTGAGCGCCGCTTCGGCAACGAATACGAGAGCGATAGTTGCCAACCCGAACCAATACCATTGCCTGGCGGCACGGATTTGGTGATGGGACGCTGAATCACGCGGGAACGCCGCCAGATTTTTCAAATCCGGTTCTACCTTTTGAAATTGGGGCGGCATAGTGGCTCAAAGAAACCTAGAATCCAGAGGTTGTGAGCACCCGCTATGCCATTAGTCTGGGGTTTGAAAAGTAATTTTGATCAGAACTAGCTCAGAATCAGATAGATGCAACAGGCGGGAGCGCCGTGTGAGGGCACACGGCCCACAGGGGCGGGTCGATTTTGTAGGCCGCGTGCCCTCAGGCGGCGCAAGTCAGACGTGGCAGTCGGCTATACCGTGTAACTGCCGCTGGCGGTGGTGCCGCCTTTGCCGGTCCAGTTCGTGTGGAAAAACTGGCCGCGCGGCTTGTCAATCAATTCGTAGGTATGGGCGCCGAAATAATCTCGCTGGGCCTGCAACAGGTTGGCCGGCAGGATGGGGCTGCGATATTGGTCGTAAAATGCCAGTGCGGTGCTGAATGCCGGCACGGGAATTCCCTTCTTGGCCGCCGCTCCCACAACGTTGCGCCAGCCCTTCTGGCATCGCTTGATCTCGCCGCGAAAGTAGTCGTCGAGCAACAGGTTCATCAATTTAGGATTGTTGTCGTAGGCTTCCTTGATCTTGCCGAGGAACCGCGAACGGATGATGCACCCGCCGCGCCACATCAGCGCGACGCCGCCCATGTTCAGGTTCCATTTGTATTCGGCCGCGGCCGTGCGCATCAACATGTAACCCTGCGCATAGCTGATGATTTTCGAGGCATAGAGCGCGTCGCGGATGTCGGCGATGAATTGCTTTTTCTTCGCGTCATTTTTCGCGACGGACAACAGCGGCCGGGGTCCTTTCAATTTCCGCGCGGCTTTGACGCGTTCCTCCTTTAATGCGGAAACGCAACGCGAATAAACGGCCTCAGCAATCAGCGTAATCGGCATGCCCAGGTCCGCGCTGTTTTGGACGGTCCATTTGCCGGTCCCTTTTTGGCCGGCGGTATCGAGAATCTTGTCCACGAGCGGCGTGCCGTCAGTGTCTTTATAGGCCAGGATGTCGCGGGTGATTTCGACCAGGTACGAATCCAATTCGCCTTTGTTCCATTCGGCAAAGACTTCGTGCATCTCCTGGGCGCTCATGCCCAGGCCGTTTTTCAGGATGTTGTACGCCTCGCAAATCAATTGCATGTCGCCGTATTCGATCCCGTTATGGACCATTTTTACATAATGGCCGGCGCCATTTTCTCCCACCCAATCGCAACAGGGCGTTCCATCATCTACTTTCGCGGCGATGCCCTGAAAAATGTCTTTTACGTGCGGCCACGCGGCGGGCGAGCCGCCGGGCATGATGGATGGGCCGTGCCGGGCGCCTTCTTCGCCGCCGGAAACACCTGTGCCGATATAGAGCAGCCCCTTGCTTTCCACGTATTTGGTCCGGCGGTTCGTGTCGTCGAACAGGGAGTTGCCGCCGTCGATAATGATGTCGCCCGGTCCGAGATGGGGCAGCAGGAGCTCGATAAATTCGTCCACGGGCTTGCCGGCCTTGACCATGAGCATGATGCGGCGGGGTTTTTTCAATACGGCCACCATTTCTTCGATTGAATGAGCGCCCATGACCTTTGTGCCTTTGGCTTCATTGGCAATGAACTCGTCCACTTTGGCGACGGTGCGGTTGAAGGCCACGACGGTAAAGCCGTGATCGTTCATGTTGAGGACCAAATTCTGGCCCATCACGGCCAGTCCGATGAGAGCAATATCTGCCTGAATATCCATGAGCTAAAGTATAGGCGATGGAAGGGTGGGGCGAAAGCTTCTATTCTCGAAATGACGGATGTGTAATCAGTGAGGGGAAATGATCGTCCCAATGGCAGTTCAGGGGAAGCTCATAACCCCGCATTACGTGACGCCTATGCGCCACGCAATACGCGGTTGAGATCTGCGCGACCTGGCACTTGCCATCGGCCCGGCGACCCAAATCCGCCAACCCTAATTCCGTCTGGCGCGGAAAGGCAAGCGCGGCGGGCGCGAACTGCCCGACCACCGTGTCTTGTACTTGTGCTTTTGGCACAACTGAATGGCGTAGATATAGGAAATCCCCAACTTTTTGGACACCTCGCGGAGAGTGAGTCCAGGCGTCAACGCCTTAAAGGTGGCTTTCCAATAATCGGCCCGTTCATGTTTGCCTTTCTTGCGCTTGAACCGGTAACCCGCATTTCGGCCGTAGTAATAAGCCTGCTGTTCCGAAAGCTGCAGTTTTTGGGCGGCTTCGGTAATGGTCAGGCCTGGCGGCATTTTGCGCGCCTGTTCGACAAGCCGCGCTTTGTGTTGCGTGTTGCTGCGGACTTTGGGAATTCCGTAGCGCATTCGCAACTCAAACACGGCGGCCCGTGTCACTCCAAACATACGTCCTATATCCGCGTCGGACCTGGTCAGGTTTCGGCGGATGATTTTCAGTCGCTCTTCCGTGCGCGCCCAGGCTGAGGGGCGCTCTTTGTATTTCTTTGCTTTCGTCGGCATTTTCAATTAGCTCCTAAGGCGCTTCCGATACGCGCTGTATTTGTAAAGCATTTCCACTGGTCTCGTCAATAGATATTAATGCCCCTTGGAGCAGTACCCGGTTTTTGGCGACTTCAAACCTCTGGGGCATCGCCGTGAGAAACCGCCGCACCACCGGTTCCGTCTCCCGGCCCAGGACGCTATCGTGCGGCCCGGTAAATCCGGCGTCGGTCAAATACGCGGTGCCGCCGGGAAAAATCTGCTCATCCGCCGTTTGCACATGCGTATGCGTGCCCACCACGCCGGTCACCTGGCCGTCCAGCATCCGGCCAAAGGCAATTTTTTCCGACGTCGCCTCGGCGTGGAAATCCACGAAGATAATTTTCGTCCGCTGGCGCATTCGTTTCACTTCCTCAAGGGCGAGCGTAAACGGATTTTCAAGAGCCGGCTGGATGAAGGTGCGTCCCTGTAGGTTTAGGACGCCGATTTCGGTCGTTTTTAGCCGCGGATTTTGCAGTTGGAAAATGCCGCTGCCGCGCCCGGGCACTTCCGCCGGATAATTCATCGGACGCAAAAAACGCTTTTCCTTCGCCAGCAGTTCCATCACTTCCTTTTGGTCCCAGAGATGATCGCCGCTGGTGATCACGTCCACGCCCGCGGAGAAAATTTCCTCCGCGGTTCTGGGTGTGATGCCTGAACCGCCGGCGGAATTCTCGCCATTGGCGACCACAAAATCCACGGAATGCCGGTTCAGCAATACGGGCAATAGGGCCTTCACCGCGGCGCGTCCGGGCTGGCCCACGATGTCGCCGATGAAAAGTAGTTTCACCAAAAAAAGGTAACGCTGAACGCTCCAAAAGACACGAAATTCTTCTTTGAAGTTGGCGCGGGCAATCGTATAACAATCCCATGTTGCCGACGCTATTAACCAACGGCGGCTGGGTGATTGGCCTGATTCTCATCGCCGCAGCCATCGCCCTGGTCACCTTTATCGAGCGCGTGCTTTATTGCCACCGCGCCCAAATCAATTCGACGGAATTCCTCAACGGCGTCCGCAACGTGCTCAAGCGCGACAATGTGGTGGAGGCGATATCGATATGCGATGCCACGCCGGGGCCGGTGGCACGCCTGGTGAAGACCGCCATCCTCAATCGAGACAAGAGCAGGGAACGCGTGCGCGAAGCGGTGGAGGAGGCCGGTATGACGGAAGTGCCGCTGTTGGAAGAACGGTTAAATTTAATCGCGACGATTGCCCAAATCGCGCCGCTGCTGGGCCTGCTGGGAACGGTCATCGGTTTCATGGAAATTTTCCAGCAATTGCGGCAGCTCGGCCCTTATGCGCACGTCGAGGAACTTTCCAGCGGCATCAGCCAGGCGCTGATTTGCGCGGCCGCCGGCATCGGCGTCGCCATTCCAGTCCATGCCGGCTATAATTATCTGGTCAGCCGCATCAACAAGATCGTTTTGGATATGGAACGGGCCGCCGGAGAAATCGTCAATATCGTCACCGATAATGGCGTAGAAAAGTTGTCATGAAGTTTCCGCGCAACGCCAAATTGCTGCGCAGCCCCTTCGACGTGGCGCCGTTTGCGGCGGTGTTTTTCCTGATCGTCATTTTCCTGATGCTGTCGGCGTACCTGCCGGCGCCGGGTTTGTCCCTGAAACTTCCCCAATTTGAGGCCAGCGGCCTGGCCAGCGATTTGCCGGGGACGGACAAGCCGACGGTGTCCGTGGCCATTGATTCGTCGGGACGCTGGTTTTATTCCAATCAAATGGTTACGACGAACCAGTTGAAAGCTGATTTGCGCCGCGCGGTGACCACGTCAAAGGCACCACTCACGCTCGTGATTCAGGCGGACGAATCAGTGACCTACAGCAACCTGGTGCAGATTGCGTTGCTTGCCCGGGACGAAGGAATCGGGAACGCGCTCCTGGCGATGCACCCCCAGTTGGTTTCCGCGCCCAACCAGCCATGAGCGCCGAGTCTCCGGAGTCTGTGCACGACGGGAAGTGGAGTTGGCTCCGATGGACGACAGCCGTCGCGATCGTGTTCGCCGCTCACGTTGTTCTCATATTTGTTTTTGGAGCGCGCAAGAACGTTGCGCCGGTGCCGGTTCGAAATGCTCCCTCGTTCGCGCTGGTGGACGAATCGGCGGGAGATTGGCTTGCATTAAATAACGCCACTCTTTTTGCGCTGCCGGGAAATGACGGCTTCGCGGCGTCCATGTGGACCGAGTTGCCGCCGTTGGACATTCACCATAAGCCCTGGACGGAGGAACCGCAGTGGCTGAGGCCGTCCAATACACTTCAGATGGCCGGACTGTTCGCGCCCTTTAACCGTTTTGTCGAAACCAACCATTTTGCCCGCGTCCATTTTGAGTTTAACCTGCCGCCTGAAGTCTCGGTGCCGGCCAGTCCGACCCAGCCGCCGATTGCGCAATTGTCCACGCTGCGGATTGAAGGCGCTCTGGCCGGGCGCAGTCTGCTGACCCCCGTCAGGCTTCCATCGTGGCAGGACTCTGATATTGACGCCCCCAGCATCGTGCAAGTGCTGGTGAATGCCGCGGGCAATGTCGTTTCGGCTGTGCTATTGCCGCAGGAAGCGCTTTCGCCGGGAAACTCCTGGGAACCGGCTTTGACTCACAACCGGCAGGCCGATCAATGGGCGGTGCAATTGGCGCGCACTTTGCGTTTCGTGCCGCTGCCGGACGAAGATGCTGGCCAGCCGGGCTCCGCGAACAGCCCGACAACCCAAACCTCCGCCTCTCTGGCGCGCGTGGCGATCGGCCGATTGGTCTTCGACTGGCAAACCGCGCCGCAAGCGGACACAAATGTTTCGAATTTTTAATTCTGAGTTTGAATGAGGTCATGAGCGCGTCCGTGTTAATCGTCGTTTATGTGGCCGGCCTGCTGGGCGCGTTGTGCGGCCTGGGAATTTATTCCGAAATGCGGCGCCACCGTTTTGGTCCGGGCCGTTCCCAGGACAGGATCTTCCGCTGCACCAATTGCGGCAGCGTTTATACCGATGACCCGGACGTGGACCGGTCCCGGTGTTCCCAGTGCGGGAAACTGAATGAGGCGATTGAATTTTAATTGCCAGTTTTCAACTCCACGACGTCATGTGGAGATGCTTCGCGGATACCGGCGGGGCTGACGCGGATGTAGCGCGCTTTTTTGCGAAGTTCGTCCAGGTTCCTGGCGCCGAGGTAGCCCATGCCGCTTTGGATGCCGCCGATGAGTTGCGTCAGGACCCGGTCCACCGACCCGCAGGCTTCCTTGAGGGCTTCCACGCCTTCAGGCGCGATTTTTTGGGCGGGATTCTTTTCGTGGCCGTAGCGCGCGGCGCTGCCGGCTTTCATCGCCGCAATGCTGCCCATGCCGCGATATTGCTTGTAAAATTTTCCGCTGATTTCCACCACGTCACCCGGCGCCTCGTTGCACCCCGCAAAAACGCCGCCGCAAATCACCGCGTGCGAAAGCGTCAGCGCCTTGACGATGTCCCCGGATTTGGTAATGCCGCCGTCGGCCAGAATTGAAACTTTTTTCTGTTGCGCGGCGCGTGAACACGTATAAAGCGCGGTCATTTGGGGAATGCCCACGCCGGCCACGATGCGCGTGGTGCAGATCGAGCCGGGCCCCTGGCCGACTTTGATCGCGTTCGCGCCGCAATCGGCCAGAAATTCCACGCCGGCGGCGCTGGTCACGTTGCCGGCGATGATTGGCAAATCCGGGAACGCTTCGTGCAGGACCTTGACAGTGTCGCCCACGCCGCGCGTGTGGCCGTGCGCGGTGGAAACGGCGATGACGTCCACGCCGCGGTCCACCAGCGCGCCGACATGATTTAATATCCGGTTGCGATCCAGTTCGCCGAAGGCGTTCCGCGTGGCGCTCACGGCCGCGCCGCAAAGCAAGCGAAACCGCGCGTCGCGCGCCGGCTTGAATTGCGCGCGTCGTTCCTGGGTAATGTGCTCGACGTCATTTAACGTGATCAGCCCGCACAATTTGTCCTTGTCATCCACCACGAGCAGTTTGTGGATGCCCAGGTGCTCGGTGAAAAATTTGTCGGCCCGCTCGATAGGATCTTTGCCGAGTTCTTTTTGATTGATGGTTTGCACCTGGGCCCGCGGCTGGAGGGCTTCGGCCACTTTTCGCTGGGAGTAACGCGGCTTGACCACGTGTCCGGGGAGCAATCCGAGCAATTTCCCTTGTTCATCCACGACTGGAAAGGTGCTGAACCCGAATTTCTTTTGTTCAATCATCTGGATGACATCGCCGATGAATTGATCGGGCGACACTTTGATTGGCTCCTGGATCAGGCCGTGAACGTGGTTCTTCACGCGGCCGACCTCCGAAAGCTGGTCGTGTTCCCCCAAATTATAGTGAATCAGACCCAATCCGCCGTTCAGGGCCATGGCAATCGCCATACGCGATTCGGTCACCGTATCCATGTCCGACGAAATCACGGGAATATTCAGGCGCAGATGTTCGGCCAGTTGAGTGTCCAACTGGGTGTCGCGCGGGAGGATCTCCGAAAAGAGCGTGGCCAGGGTGATATCGTCGAAGGTCAGGCCGATGGTGTGATTGGCGGGAAAGAATTTATCCGCCGGCTGATAGAACCGCCCGTCAAAATCAGATTTACGCTTTGCTGCCATGTGGGAAAATGAAGGAGACCGGGGGGCTTTGGCAAGGAAAATCGGTTCTGAAAAGTTAACCGTAAAGAACGCAAAGAGCGCAGAGACCGCAGATTGGAAGCGAGAGGATTTGGACAGAATTGACAAAATGAACTGAATTTCTGATGCAGATTTGCTTTTCCCGGCTTCGTTAAGCAAAAATGCGTGTATAGGTTTTTCAGAACTTAACGAGCTTAACGAAAGCCTAAACGAATCGTTAAGGGGCACAGAAGAGGGGGCTTTTAGCAGTCCCGAAAGCTTTCGGGACTCTGATTTTTCCGGATTGGACGGTCAAACACGGTCGGTTTTAGTTAGAGCGCGCTGACGCGGCGCTGCTACGGCGAGCCTGGGGAATATAATATCGGTGGTTCAGCTGGACAAACGGCTTCGCTGTTCTTAGGCCTTTGCTTGGTTTTAGTTTTATGGTTTGATGATTGCTCGAAAATCGGCTACATCGGCTACATCGTTGAATGAAAAGGGTTTAATCGGCAACATTTCGGCAACATGAAAAGCTACAAAGAGTTACATTATCGTTATCGTTTTGGCGATGGGGCGGGGGCTGAGAGTATGGCGTGATTGAGCCGGCCGCTACGGTTTGGTTTTAAGGAACGCGGACAGCGTTGTCCACGAGGAGCTGGGGAAATGGTGGGTAATCCGCATTCCACAGCTTGCCGTGTCATAGCACTTGTGCGACGACGGAGGTGAAGTTTAAAAGGGTTTACAACTGTTTACATTGCTGAGAATCAACAACTTAAATGTTTACAAAGGGCTTACAGACCATTTACAACATCTGGCAAGCACTTGAGTTCAAGCGACTTAAATGTTTACACTCGGAGAAAGACTTTTCGACAGGATTAACCGAATGTACAGGACGTTTTGTGTTCTCCGCATTCTCACGCTCTGACAGCCTCACATTCTCACGCTCTTTCCCTCCATTTCCTAACTTGCCGCGTCGTCTCGTCGCGCCGCAGTCAGACGAAGGTGGAAGCGACTGAGCGAAGACGGGTTTCGTTGCGGCCCGATTATATAACTCAACCCACCCCTTTTTCCAATTCCAGGAGAAGCAGCACAGACGAAGGAGCATGTCCTCATGGACCTGTGACTGAGGAGCAACAAAGTCGCCGGGCTATTCCCCGCAAGACGGATGCTCGTCCAGCACGGTATGAGCTTCGTCAGTACTTAAAACTCGCCCGTGTTTCTCCAAAATGCTTCGCCGTTCGATCAATATAATCTGAACCGCGTCGTTTTCTCATAGTGGCGTGATTCATAGCAGAGCCGGTGGCAAACATCCAAAGCAAAGCATTCCGCGGCCTTTGACACACCGCGTTAGATTGCATACGCTCGCCGCATGGCAAGCAAAGCACCTGCAAAAAATCCGGCAGCCGTGGCATTGGGCCGTCTCGGCGGGCTGAAAGGCGGCCGGGCTCTCGCTGCGAAGATGACACCCGAACAACGGAAGGCAGCGGCGCGAAAAGCCGCGCAGGCCCGTTGGTCAAAAAAGAAATAAAATGTTCTTGCTTATGCGCGACCGCTCACGCATTCTATCCATATAGAAAGGACATTTTATGAGTTTGACATACCACTACGCATTCACCGCCCCAGGCAATACACCAGCGGGGCAATTGGAAGATTTTCTACACGACGTTGAGGACGAAGCAAACGCCATGGGATTTGACCCCGTGCTTGTGATTGACGCTGCATTCGACACGCCGGAGCGGCAGAGATTCGCCAGGCAACTGACAACCGGGGCACGAATCGAAAGCGAAAAACTAAAGGGCGTCGTGCCATTGAAGCCGGGCCAGGTCTGGAACCATGACAACGTGAATGGTTCCTGCCGAATAATACCGAAGCAGGCAGTAGTTATGGTCGTGACCAACGAAGACCGATCAGAAGTGGTTTTCGGTTTCCTGAAATATCCGGATAGCCTCGTGGGCACAAATGGCAAGGAAGTCGTCGAAACGGGCTTGGGCGAACGCTGGACGTTTCAGAGCTTCGTCAACAGCCCGGATGAACGCTACCGCAAAATCGTCGAGCGCTTTGCAAAAGCCGGTTACCTCGAATCCGCAAAAGACGAATTTCGGGATTGATGAAAAAGCGAAGGAAGCCATGACGCGGCACCCTCCGTGACATTGGCGCCAGCAATTGTCGGACAATCGCTATCGTTTGTCCGACAAAAAATCTTGCATCCTGATTTCGTGGAGGCAAAGCTTGTTGCCAGCATGAACTCAATCGAACTTTTTGCGGGAGCGGGCGGCTTGGCGTTGGGGATCGAAAAGGCGGGGTTCAGCCACTCCGTCGTGGTTGAACGGGACAGCGACGCGTGCGGCACAATACGCCTGAATTTCGGGAAAGCGAGTAAAAGGCATTCGAAGTGGCCTCTTCACGAAACGGACATTCGGCATTTCGATTTTTCCACGTTCGCGGACAAGGTGGAACTGGTTTCCGGCGGCCCGCCATGCCAGCCATTCTCGATTGGTGGAAAACACCGCGGGTTCAAAGATTCGCGGGACATGTTTCCTGAGGCGGCGCGAGTCGTCCGCATCGTCCGTCCCAAGGCGTTTATATTTGAGAACGTGCGCGGATTGCTGAGACGCTCATTCGCAAAATATTTCGAATACATCCTTTTACAACTGACGTACCCGGAAATTGCCCCAGTTTCGGGCGAGACCTGGACCGAACATCAAAACCGTTTGGAGCGCCACCACACTGAGGGCCACTATCGCGGTCTCTATTACCGGGTCTCGTTTCGGTTGGTCAACGCGGCGGACTATGGCGTACCGCAAAAGCGTGACCGAGTTGTTATAGTCGGCTTCCGTTCGGACATTGGCGAGGGTTGGCATTTCCCGGCTGCAACACACTCGGAAGATGCCTTGCTGGTCTCACAATGGGTGACAAACGAGTATTGGGAAAGGCACAGAATAAGCCGGAAGCAACGGGCGGTGATCACTTCGGAAATCGCGCAAAGAGTAATGCAAATGCAATTTCCAGAGGGAATTTTGCCTTGGCAAACGGTCCGGGACGCGATCTCAGGTTTACCGGCACCGGCGAGAGGCGGGAAAGTGGCAATTCCAAATCACCGTTTCCAGCCCGGAGCGCGCGTCTACACGGGACATACGGGCAGCTCACTCGACTCTCCGGCCAAAACGCTCAAGGCTGGCGACCACGGTGTGCCGGGCGGCGAGAATATGCTGGTGCGTTCCGACGGCTCGGTACGCTATTTCACTGTGAGGGAAAGCGCAAGGCTGCAAACTTTTCCAGACTGGTTTGAGTTCCCGTGCTCGTGGACCGAAAGCATGAGGCAGATCGGCAACGCGGTTCCGGTGCGCCTTTCCGAAGTCATCGCCGGCAGCGTTGCACAGGCCCTTAAAAGACATCAAGAGCGAAGCGCGGAAAAAAATTAATGGAGACTCAAGAGCCATTCAACCCGCTGAATAAAAAGAATTTGGGATTCAGCGTCGCGGAGGCGATGCTCCAAAAGGCGGTCGAGCCACTCCCTCCTGGGTCCTCATTTCTAGGAGCCGGCGTTTACGCGCTTTACTACATCGGTGATTTTCCCGCCTACAAGGCGATTGCCGAAAAAAACAAAAACAACAAATTCGAATGTCCGATTTACGTTGGCAAAGCCGTTCCGAAAGGTGCGCGAAAGGGCGGATTTGGGCTCGATGCGTCTCCCGGCAAGGTCCTGTATAACAGGCTGTGCGAGCACGCCGACACAATCCAACATGCTCAGAGCCTGAAGTTAGCCGATTTTCGCTGCCGCTACCTGACTGTGGATGACATTTGGATTCCTTTGGGCGAATCACTGCTAATTGAAATGTTTTCGCCGCTTTGGAACAAAGTCCTCGATGGCTTCGGGATTCATGACCCAGGCGGAGGGCGAAAAGGCCAAAAAGTTTCACAATGGGACACCCTGCACCCGGGAAGATCATGGGCCACAAAGCTCCAGCCCGGAGGCGCGCAAAAAGAAATTTTGGAACGAATCGCAAATCACCTCAAATCGAAGTAATCTCCGGGATTATGGCCGACACTTGGACAAAGGAGAAACGCTCAGAAGTCATGTCCTTGGTCAGGAGCCGGGGTAATAAAAACACCGAACTGATAGTGGTCCGGCTGTTTCGCGAAAATGGCATTACGGGCTGGCGCAGGCATCCGCCTGTTTTTGGCAGGCCAGATTTCGCCTTCTATCGGCATCGGCTTGCTCTTTTCGTTGATGGCTGCTTTTGGCACCGCTGCCCGAAGCATGCGCGAAACCCAAAAAGCAACCTCACGTTTTGGTCGAAAAAATTCTCAGCCAACAAGATGCGTGACCGGCTGGTCAATCGAACGCTCCGAATAAAGGGCTGGAAAGTGCTGAGGATTTGGGAGCACGAACTGACCGTTAAACATCGAAAAAAACTGGTGCGAAGGATCATGACGGAACTTACTCAATTGCGACGATCCGCCCACGCGGACTGAACGTGACATTGCACGGCCGCTACCGCCGAACCCTGCGAGGTTTCACCAAGAGCTTTTGTATTCCTTCCTTTGTGAGGCCGCTCTCGTTCAAAACTGCTCCGATGGCCGTCGAATCTCCCCAGCGTGCGGCAGCAATCGCGCTGGCGCACTTACGGACAGCGTTCCGAAGAGCGTCAAGCTTTTCCTCGTCAATAATCCCCACCTTTTCATCCAGTGAGGCCGCGTGCTCGTAATCGGTTTTTCTATGAATCATGACAGGCACGCATTTGAACTCGCCGCCGTATTTACCGGAAAACCAAACGATAGATCCGTTTAATTGGTTACAATCATGCTTGTTTATAGGATTTTCCGACGTCGCGCCGTTCTTGCACTCTATGACAAAGTAAGTTTTGTCGCCCACCTCCCAAAGGACATCCGGGCCTTGCCCAAATTCCTTTTCCGGGCGTTGGGCTTTAAAGCCTAAAAGCCAGCCCAACTCCCTTACCGTTTCCTCAAAATTTTCAGCAGCGTCAGGCTGGAAAATCAATTGCGAGGCGTAGCTGTTTGCCTCCAAAACCAGCTCGTTTCCATTTTCAAAGTTGGATTTAATATAATCCGCGCATTGAACAAACTGGCTCTTATTCGATGGATTTATCCGTTGATAGTCAATACCGCCGACCGGTCTGATTATGCGCGGGTTGTCATTGATGGCCGCCTTGAGAATAAGCTGCGTTTCGGGTGGGCTGACGAGGTGCGTGTATTCAGCCAATTGCTGCTTGAGCCAGCCCCGCATCTTTGGCTCGGTAATCCCATGCGCGGCTTCGTTCAGTAGCCGCGCCGCTTCGTTGAGATTATTTGCTCGCGCATACTCAAATGCCTGCCGCTGTTTGACCGCGACAGGATTAACGCTGTTTATCAGCTCATATTTGAGATTCGCCATAGCACCCCTGCTTACCTTCATCCATTCCTTGTCACGTTTCAAAAAGGACTCGGACACGAATGGCGCTTAGATAAGTCATAAAACATTATTGGACAATGGCTTACGACGCTGTGTGTCGGGCAGGGTTTTAAAGAGGATCTGGCGGGATAGGCTTTCCATTTTGGCAATCTTTTTTTGGAGGAGGCGGCGATTTTCGA
>DASYYL010000135.1:0-35113 GCA_035933915.1 Verrucomicrobiia bacterium | reverse complement strand
TGAAGCAGGAATTGTCCACGACCGAAAAACGGCTGGACGCTTTGGAAGACGAGTTGCGGAACAAACAAGCCGATTCATTCGGCATTAACCAAAACACAAATGCAAATGCAAACGAATGGTGAGACCATGAGTAGAAAGGAAAATATGCCAATCAAACGTCCAGACCCCGCTATCAGCAATAGTGCGGTTCAACAACAATCGCCAAATGGCGACGACCATGCGGAATTTGAGCTTCGGGAAAATCCCCGCATCAATGCTCAAATTGACGCCTACAAACAACAGTTCCCCAAAAAATGGGCTTTCATCAAGTCCATGCCGCGCGAGCGATTGGAACGCGCCCTCGTTCTGGCCAAAATCCGCAGCTATGAACAGCGGCAAAAACTCGATCACGGATTGCTGCGCAAGGTTGAAAACAACGAGGCGTTCAAAAAGGATTGCGAGGCGGTCCTTAAACATTATCCCGAAAGCCAGCGGGAACAGGCCAGGGTCAAATTGGCCAGGGACTACGTTCTTTCGCAGTCCAGGGAACAAAGACGAGGCGTCGCAGTCGCGGCCTGATTATTGATGCCATTTGAATCGGAACGCGACTCGCCAATGGCGGCGTCGTTCCGGTCAATCGTTTGGGTGACGTAAAGGTAGAATTCTTTACCAGCGGGAACGCGGACATAAAAACCATCGCGCTGAATCGAATCGAAAATCTGGTTGGCGTAAGCGCCCAAAACGCCCTGTGCTCCCGCCAGCGCCGCGTTTTGCGTATTTGGAACCAATTGATAGCCAAGAATGGTCTGCTGGTTCTGATTGAGTTCCGCTGCCGCCGCGCTCAAAAACGATGCGGCGAACAGTTTTATTTCCGCCATGTCATCGGATTTAATCAACTGCCCGCGCAAACCCGCGCTGCCGTCCGTGATGTCCCAACCGACGCCATTGGTATCGGTCTGGCGGTCGAGCGCGAGGCCGGTCAGCGTGAGTTCCTGGCCGTCCTGCATCACCAGCGTCCAACGGTTGCCACTGGCGATCCGCTCGCGCACACGGTCAACCTCTGCAACCCCGTGAACCTCCGTCCCGGCGGGAATGATCAAACGCCCGCCAAAATAAACGTCTGCCGTGACCAGCCCGATAATCGGGGTTCGGATGGTGGACGAATCCACGGTGATAACCAGTTCACACGGTATCAACCGGCCAAAAGGCGCATAAAGTTGGCTTAAAGGCTTTGTTTTGGGCGACGGCGGGTCATTGTAAAGGTTGATGGGCGGCAACGTGGGGAGCTTTTGTTTCTGTTCTCTTCCACCTCTGTCCGCAAACATTGCGGCTTGAAATTGTGGGGGATGATACGGCTGCATATTTTTGAGAACCGATTCAACCGTTTCCGCCGGTGGGGCGGCAGATGCCGAATTAACGAGGGACGCCGGTTTGGGTTTTTGAAAATGGTGCGCCACAATAAGAGCGATGAGGACAAGCGCGCAAAATCCCGCGAATGCGCCTGCCGGCGTACGAACAAAATGAATAAGAGTGCGCGGATTCATGGTGAACGTGGTTTAATTGAATGGGGCACCGGAATGGAATTGGTCGGCGCAACTGGATTCACGTTGGCTATGTCATCGGGAAATGCTTGGAGAATGACGATAAAATCGTTTTTTAGAGAAATGTCATTGCGTCCCCCATCCGGTGTGCCGGTGACGGCAAAATAAGCGGGCGCGGTTCCATGCGGCGGAATGACTCCGGCGGCGTCGCTGATGGACTGCGGATAAAGCCGCTCGCCCACGCGCAGCGAAAATCCGTCCGGGCTGTATCGCAGGATTTGTGATGTCCGGTTGGTGAGTGTCAGCCGGAAAATGAGCGTGTCCTCGGGAGTAAAACGAAACGCTTCATCAATTTTCACGGCGTAGGTTTTGTAATCCATTGGCGGTTTTTTCGCATAATTGGCGTATTCAACATTGGCAACGGCTTCGGGATGAAATTCCTTTAACAAGGGATATGCTTTGGCCGTGTCGAGCAACGCCAGCAAGTGTTCGGGGGTCACGGCAACCGACATGGGCGGCGCGGCGCGGTCATCCGTTTGTTCAAAAATGACGGAATAATCCGGCTCATTGCTTTCGAGCAATTCGAGCGCGTAAGTTTGGTCGTTCCAACGGATGTTGACATTGGTAACGGCGTTCGTTGCCAATGCACGGACGGAAAAGAAATAAGAACCCTGAACATAGGCGATCTGAAATTGCCCTGGGGTCGTTCCGTCCACGGTGACGTTGGCTGCTTCAATCGCCGAAATGGGTCCCGGAAAGCTGACGGTGGTAACGCGGTTAGTTGAAACCGGGATTTGATAAACGCGAAATTCGTCGAGCGGAAATTGCTGGACTTCATCCGCCAGCGCGATTTGCGAACACACAATCAATACGGCCAAAATTTCAATCAAGGATTTCATACTTAAAATCGCTGACAGCGGTGGGAAAACGGCCATTGAGAAGCATATTGGGGTTTCGCAATAGCTTTAGTGTGAGCCGGAAGGGAACGGCTTCGGTGAACGCCTTGCCGTCGAAGATTCCGACGCGGATCAGTTGGCCGGTGACTTGTGTCAGCACGGCGTTTTCGCGCGTGTTCAAAATATCAATACGGCCGATTTCGACTTTTTGGTGCAACTGCTTGGCCTGAAATTCTTCTGTTTCCGACCGGAGTTCGGTTTGGGCTTTTGAGAGGGCCGATTTCAAAAACATTTGTTTCAGCAAATCCTCATTGTCAAAACCTTCGGGATTGCGTTCCAGAAACGCGATGGTGGCCAGTTCGCTTTGTTGGGCGTGAAGCTCTTTGGCATCTTCAAATCGCATCACCGGCGAAACGTAGTAAGTGTTGGCCGGGTCAACCACGACGATGCGCTCGCGCTGTTTGAAACTTTCGACGAGGGCAAAGCGGTCAATAGCCGCGAATACCAAAACACCCATTGCAAACAGGAACCAAAACCAGGCGAGCCGGTCTTTTTCGACAAAGAGCCGCGTCGGGTTGGAACGCGGCTGCGCGGCTTTCACCGCGCCGTTGCCGATGGGCGGCTGCGTCTCGCGTAATTTTGGTTCGGATGCGGTCATAACTACTGCGTGGGAAAGTTGGGAGCTTCGGTCATCGGCTGAAACGCTGCTCCATAATTGGTTAGCCCTTCAGAAAATTCGCTCTGCTGTTCTTCCAAGCGGGCCTTGCTTTGTTTGTCCTGGTTGTCCCGATTTTCGGCGTCCTGAACCAGTGCCAAGTTTGCCGCCTGGTCAATTTCATTGTCTGTATCGGCAAGGTCTGCATCCTGGGCGATGAGAACACCCGTCAGCTTCTGAACTTCGGAAGCGGTCGTTGCATTTTGAAGTTTCTGAATCGTGGCCGCAATTTGCGTCCGCAGCGTCAAACGTCTCTGTGTCGCATCGGCATAAACGTTGGTGTAATTGAGCGTTGAGTTTTCCAGCGCGGCATTTTCGCGGTAAATATCAGGTTCACGCTGGACCTGATTGCCGGACGGCGTTTGGAAAGATGTTCCAATACCGAGATAAAGGCCGTTGGCAGTAAAGGTCATGGCCTGCTGGCCTTGCGAATTACCCTGAATGGCAATCATGGACTGCCCGGCCACATTTGCGTTGAAGTCAACGGCCAGCGGATTTGCGCCAACGACGACTTGAATGGAAGCGGGATTGCCAAATGCGGTGTTGTATTGCTGTAACTGTTGAAGCTGTGAGCCAAGCTGGTCAATCTGCTGAACTTCGTTGTCAATCATTTCGGCATATTCAGCGAGATTTTCCACCTCGTCCAAAATCTGCGTAATGTTCGACATGGGGTCATAAACAACCAACTGCGCGTGAGAGCTTGCGGCACAAATGAAATCGGCAATGACAATGGCAATGATTTTTTTCATAATGCTCCTTTCAATCTCCAATGCGAACGTATTGAGTGGTTGGCTCCAAAACCACCCCATCAATGGTTTGTTCGGGAAGCTGGATTTGGTAATAGCGAACGCCGTCCGATTGGCCGGGTGGATTTTTCTGCTGACTGACTAAAATCCAATACTGCTGTTTCACGGCATCGCTGCGCCCTTTTTCGTAGCCGTTCTGATAGGCATTGTTTTTTTCCTTGCGTTCGATGTAGCCAAGCCCTTCGCTGACGGCCACCCCGCCTGCTGCGCCTGCGGCGGTGATGGCGGGATTGCCATTGGAAAAATAATCGGCCAATGCGCCGCCACCTGCGCCCATTGCAACATCGCTGACGGGCTGTGTGAGAGAGGAACAACCGCAAAGAAATAGCGGAATGATCGAAATAAAGAGAAATGTTTTCATGTTGTCTGTAATTGTTGGTTTTGTTTGGACGAAAATTTGACAATACCTTCGACGATATTTTCACAACCGCGAAGTTCCCGCGCCCGCTTGTCAAAGTGTTCGCCGGATGAACTGCTGCAATAAAGCATTTCCGGCGAGGCAATGTTGTGAACCGTGCCGCATATTGGACGATTGGAGTCAATATGGAGATAGGTGAACGCCGAATACTTCCGGCCTATCTGGTGATCGGGCAGCGGATAGTTCATAATCGTGTTGCGGGTGATTTCGGGGATGGCGATGTCGGCGGCGATGTCATCCAAATCAGCGCGGTCATTCTGCCTCATTAAATAGAATTGACGGCTATTGCCGAAAACCGCCGAGCGTATGCGCGACTGTTTGAATCGGGCGTATTGCTGGACGATGGAAATGTTCCAGCAATTAAATTTGCGAAGTTGCGCGTAGCTCTCCTTGACAATCTCCTCACCACCGGGAATGTCGAGGAAACGCGCAACTTCTTCATAGACATTTCGCTTCCGTGCCGCGCGTGGCAGCGTCATAATGTGCTTGCGGGCATCGTTGGTGATAAGAAAACCTGCCGCTGTTTTGAGTTCCTTTGCCGAATCAGGAATATAGCCAAGCTCAAAATGGGCAATTCTGCCGGTGAGCGACAAATTGCTGATGCCGTCAAAGAGACAGCCGTAATTCCCCTCTCTGCACCAGGGCAGCAATAGGGTGGCGATTTCCATCACCTGCTCTTTTTCCGCGCCGCCCGCGTCCAGATACATGAGTTCCTGCAACATCCGATGCGTGGGAAATTCCTCCGGCTTGAGATAGGAGAATGAGACGTTGCGGACTTCCTTCGCCGTATTCGGGTCTTTCAGGAATTTCAGCACGTCGGCCTCGTCCGGTTTGGCAAGAAAATCCAACGCCTCGTCCTCATGCGCGGCCAGCCAATCCCGAAAATCGGCGAAGGCTTCCAGCATGGTTGCCCCGGCGGGCATTTTCTGTTGGCGATACCGCTGCAAAGCCAGCGCGTGCCGCGCCATGGGCATGAGCCGATTTGAATTTTTGTTGCTCCAATCCGAATAAACGTCCTCGTAAAGCAGATTGATAAATTTGGCGATAAGCGCCTGCCGCAACATCTGCTTGTCTTCCTGCTGGCTGACGCCCGCCATGCGTGCGACGAGCGCGGTCGCGGCGGATAGATGGTCAGGCGTCAGCGGCAGTCCTTTCGTGTCGAGGTAATTGATTGTGGTGTTGCCGTCCGGCTGAATAATGATGGGCTGGGCGTTCGGGTCAACGGTCTGCGTGTAAATCCCGTAGGACAAACCTTCTTCAATAATAACCGTGTAGGCAAAATAGCCTTCCGTTTGTGTCAGCAAATCGCAGACGGTCACGGATTTTCCCGTCCCGCTCATGCCGATCAGAACTGCGTGTTGTGGCGAGAAGTTCCCCGCTTCGCCTGAAAAAGTTTTGATGCCGACAAGATTATGCGCCGGGCCTTCGTAAATGGCTTCTGCCGTTTCCAAATGGCCGGTGAACGTGGCGCTGAATGGCAGCATATCGGCAACGTATCGAGTTTCGCCGTAAAGTTTTCGCGCTTCATATCTGCCCCAAGTCCAGCCCGGCCAGGTCTGGAAGAACAAGTTCTTTGACGTGCTTGGCAGTGTGCTTTCGTAATACTGTGCGCTATTCATCGCATTGATGGCATTTTTGATGGCATTCGTTTTAGCACATAGTCCCTCTTTGGTTTTATCCCAAGTGCGGACGGCAAAATAGACGTTGAACGGCAACGTATGGCCGGACATGAGCGCATGGATTTTCTTTTGTTTTTTCTCCATCACCGTTAGCAGCGACAATTTTTTCTCGCTGGCATAATCGCCGGCGATGCGATCATGCTCCCTTTCTTCTTTGGTGATTTCCTTTCTCACCGGCAGGGGATCAACATTGACGGTGATGGCATAATCCAAAAGTTGAAGGTTGGTGAGCCGGTGAATCAGCCCTGGAAACGTCACCTTTGGCCAGCGTGAGAGCACAATCATTGAGTGATAGTGTCCATCGAGAAAGAATCCAAAATCACTTTGGCCGCTGCCCTCGCTGTGCCAGCAATTTTCCTGAATGGTCAGTTCCGGCATAAATGCGTTCAACGGGTCATAGTCAAATCGCTCGGCCAATGACGGATTCAGGAAGGCCGTGTAATGCAAATAATGGTCAGCGTCCGTCATGGGAATTACCCGTGCCCCCTGTTTGTTGAAAATCCGCAACAGTCCTTCGTATATCTGCCCGAATTCGGTTTGCAGTTGGTCAAGCAAGGTCTCGTAATACTTTTCCAATCCTTCCTCCTTGTGGATGCCTTTTGGACTGCTCTCAATTTTGCGCGAGACATAGAGAATCAAGCGTTGCCGCCGCAACTGCCGGTTTTCCATCATATTCCAATAACGCGAAAATCGTTCACTGCGATTTCGCTGCGTCCAGGCATTGGTCATGTTTTCAGTCTCGGCCTGATAGCGCAAAAGCTCTTTCCGATAATCCGAATCGCAGAAAAATTGAACCTGCAAACGTTGGTTGTCAGCGAGCGATGCCAGCAACAAGGAAACTTGGTCCTGAAAGGCATTCAATTCGGAAACTTGAACGTTCGTCAAATCCGGCGGCTGGAAGATAAATCCCTTTGAGACGTAGCCACCTTGTGACAGGCCGTTGAAAACAATCAGGTCACGGATGAAATAACCGTTGGGCGCATTTTCAAACATAACGATTTAATGGATGTTGAATTTTTGATTGTGCTGCGGGGCTGAATCCTTTGCCGAAAAGCCAGTATTCGACGCAATCCACGTCATAACGCGGCGGCTTGCCCTGCCGAAAACCAAAGATGTAAATCAGCGTGAGCGCGAGCGGGACAATGGCAACGGCTATGGCTGCGGCAAAACTCATACGATACGCGCTGAACAATAGGAGCATGAGAACAACCGAACCGAATGAGCCGCCAATCAAATACCAAAACAAATTGCCGTCCAGCCCCCATGTCTTGCCCTTGGAATCGTCGGCGCTGTTCGTATCGGTGAAGCGAATTTCGACGGTGCTCATTGTGAACTTCCCATGTCAACGGTTGCGCCTGAATTTCCAAAAGCCGAAAAGAGGGCTTTGACGATGACCGGCGCGCCCGCGATGATGAGGCCGCCGATGATGGACATTTTCCCGGTATCGGCATCACCGCGCCGGATGGCAAACCCGCCGCCAATGACGCAGACCACGCCGAAGATAAAGCCGATGAGCATGATGACGTTTAAGGCCGAACTTAACCCGGACGACAGATCAGTGGATTGCGCCAGAATGGGCGATAGTTTGATTAACGAAGCAAAAAGCAATTTTGTTTTCATGCTTATTCTCTACGCCATGCCCGGAAAAGTTTTGTCCCCATTTCGGGACAAAATGAAAGATTTTTTGTGGTAGATAAAAACCGTGGATTCACGCGAAAATTCAAAACTCCTGGAACTAGAAGCGCATTTGCGGGCGCGGATTCGCGGCCAGGATCACGTCCTGCCGCGTGTGATTTCCCTGTTGAAACGCGGGCAGCTTGGCTTGACTAAGCCGAATCGTCCGCGCGGCAGTTTTCTCTTTTTAGGTCCAACCGGCGTCGGGAAAACCGAAACAACGATTGCGTTTACGGATTTCTTGTTCGGTGACGGAAAACTGTTTCGCTTCGATATGTCGGAATACCAAACCCAGGAAAGTTTGGGCGTCCTCCTCGGCGGCAAACTTGGTGAGCGCGGAACGTTGGCGATGGCTTATGACCGTTCGCGTTGCGGCACGTTGCTTTTCGATGAAATTGAAAAGGCTCACGCGCGTATTCTGGATATATTTTTGCAAATCCTTGACGCCGCCCGTGTAACAATGGCCAATGGCGAGACGCTTGACTTGTCCGGCTTTTACATTGTGTTCACAACGAACATTGGCGGGGCCGATTTGCTCAACCTGCAACATTCGACGTTTGCGACGATGGAACGCCACGTTTTGGCGCGGGCGCAACAAGCGATGCGTCCAGAGTTGTTCGCCAGGATAACGGAGAAACTGGTTTTCAACCGTTTGAGCTATGATTATCAACTGGAAATTGCCGAATTGCTGCTGAATAACGAATTAAAGTTTTTGCTCGAACGTGGTCATGAAATTCAAGCGGACAAATCCGTCTTGCAGTTTGTCGTGCAACGCGGTTTTCATCCGAAACTTGGGGCGCGGCCCATGCGTGACGCCGTTGAAAAATTCGTTGGCGATGCCGTGGCGGTTGACTTGCTGGCCGGCAGGAACGGAAATGGCCGGTTGGCCGTAACGGACGCTGGAAATGTTCTGGCGGTAAAATCGGAAAGATAAATTTCAATCCTTGTATTCGGGCAGCGCGGGATTGTTGGCGCGAGCTTGCTCATATTCTTCTTTTGACACGCGCCGATTGGCGATTTGAAAGGTTTCTTCTTTTAACTCTCCAGATTCGAGCCAAAGCCGGACCCGTCCATTGAAAATTTCATTTATCAAATGTGCCTCGAATTTCAACCTGCCGTTTGAATGCCAGCGTTTGCTAAACCCCGTGCCCATGTTCATTTCGTAGCTGCCAAGCAGTGTTCCTTCTTCATTCCATTGCCTGCACGTTCCGTGGCGCATTCTGTTCACCATCGGGTTTTCCAGCGCGAGCGAGCCGCTTTCATGGTATTCCCGAAAAATGCCGGTCATCTGGTCGCCAACAAACGGTATTTCCTGGAAGACTTTTCCATTGTCATGGAAAGTCCTTTCGATTCTTCGTCTTTCCGTTGTTGTCACTCGTCAAATGTGACAGCGAATACCGCAGACATGCTGCCGATTTTGTGGGCGCAATCACGACGACATCTTGTTGCGGATTGGCGAATCTGCCACCGTCCAAGATGACGCGGCTAAATATCACTGTGGCCAAAGTTCACTTAACGTTCGTTTGTGCGCCAGTGTCAATGTAACCGCTTATCGTTGTAGGGGTGGCGCTTTGCTGCTGTGTATCTTGATTTGTGGCACAGCCGGAAAGCATTGCCAAGAGAGCGCCGAACAGAAACACAATTGTCAGGCGGTAAAAGTTCATTGTTGTGTTGCGGGTGACTGTCTGCATTGTGTTTGTCGTTGTGTTAATCTCATCCAAACAACTCGGTTCGATCAAGTGTACCGTCTGGATTCAAAAAGGCGATAAGTGAATGACCATAAAACATTCCATCGCCGGAATAATAAATCTGGATGTCGCCGCTCGATCCAAGACGGACACTATCCAACTGCAAACGGTTCTGAAAATCTTCCGAAGTGATGCGCTCGCCATCGTGCCAATCAGAATAAAGGCTTAAATTCTCGTCCGCAATTTTAGCACGAATTTGAGTATCGCCCTGACGGATGCGTTGGAAGGCAATGCGCGATTCTGTCGTAATGGTTTTGTCAGGGTTGTTCTCAATCTCGGCTGAAGTTTGGTTCTCAGCGGGCGTGGCAACAGAGAGCCTGAATTTGGTGCCATCAGTCATTGATGACTGACCTTGCCACTCGTCCAATTTGGTATCCCACGTCAAAGTGCCGAATTCGGGATCTTCATGGATTGCAGTGTTCATGTCTTGGGGCCGTCACTTTTGGTGTGCAGTTTCGTACTGCTGAGACAGGCGATTAAGCTGTTGGGCCTTCATACGGGCGTGTTGAAGTACGGGAAGCAACAATATCCCTAGGACGATGAGGATGTGTGGTCCCATATACATCTCAAAAGAACTGCCTTTTCCAAATAGACGACGCACAACCAAAAACCACAACGTTCCTATCCCAAAAAACCAAAGGCACATCTTAAAACTTGCGCCTGATGCGAGAGAAGTGACATAACAAGTAAAGGCGAGTCCAAGAATCATTACCGATGAAAACCACGGCTCGCGGTCCCTGGTCAGTTTGTTGGCCAGCAAAGCATAAGCTGCCGGACCAAAAACTGACCAGCCGAGAATTGCAACGACAAGCAAAACTGGTAGTGCATCTTTCATTGTCTCAATGCATGGCAACCGGATAGCATTTTCCCAAGATCGCCAAAGTGCCCCGATATACTAATTTCACCGGCAGGTTGTTTCTCATTTTTTGCTACACCATTTGGAAAAAATATTCTCAATGGTGTACGCGCAGGTAAGCGACGATTATTAGCGGTGACAAAACGACCAAAAGGAAAAGGAACCGTAGCGTCGCGTTTACTAAGTTCTTTTCTCGGCAAAGCAAATTCGCCGTAATGCCAACTGCCATAATGGCAAAGAACAGAAAAGGAGCAATTAGAGCAAAAATTAGAGTTCTACATAAAAAAAATGACAAATAAGCGGCAACTAACGCCACCAGATAGGCGTCCAATGAATACGGTTCGTATGGTCTCCATTTCTTCATTGGCCGGGATTTTTGCAGATATTGATAAACCTATTTTGGGCTTCTGTAATTTGCCCTTGAGCATTGGCTAAATCCAATCGAACTCCATAAAAACCAAAGTCTGGAATCATTAACAAGCCTTCGTGGCCATAATATCTCAACTGATCAAATAAATCGGCTTCGGAAAATGTTCCGCTATTTAATATTTCGTTTGGAACAAATGAACCTGAACGCAAGTCAACGGAACCAAGCGACGTGGCACGAACCCCAAAAGCAGCACGCAGTTGAGAAAATGGCCCAACAAGTGGCGGTGGTCGGAATGCGCCAACAGAATTGCCATTGATGACCACTGGCGTAGAACGGTCGCCTCGGCCGATCAAAAGTCTCCGCGCCCATTGTGATTCTGGCACCTGTCCAGCATTTAGGCCAAAAACTCCGAACTGCCCGCCGATTTTTCCGCTTGCTGAAATCTCGGCGGCATTCTCTGCTGACGTTAGATGAATGATGCTTCCATTTGCGCTCATTGGCATCCGCAATATACCAGCCCCAAAATTTAATCCAACTCCCAATCCTGCGTCGGTAACGTATGCAACCGTCGGGCTTGCGCCAAGGTCCATTAGTGCCTGAGATGTGTATGTAGGATTGCCACGAATGCCGGCCTGAATCGTGTCCAAGCCGTGACTTATGGCTAAAATGCCAACCCCGGTACCAAGCCCTCCGCTCTCTGGAATCGCAGCGCCGCCAGCGACGACCTCGGTAGTTCCTCCGACGACTTGCATTCCCCGTTGGAATGGTTCGCTCGTCACGATTCGGCCTGGGACTTGCAGCGGATAGGTGGCGGCTTGAAATTGCCGCGACAACATAACATCACCTGCCAAGCTGCCGGTGAGTGGCCTTACCCCCGCTGCGGATGCCGTTACCGGGGCCATAAGCTGAAAAGCCGCGAAAAGACTGCTCTCTTGTTGTGGCTGGCCTTGGACAGTAATCCAGCCCGATGGGGTATAACGCATCGTGTGTGTCGGATCGAAGCCATCCGAGTCGAACAGGTCAATCGGATCGCCGCCACAGAATGAATAACCATTGGGGTCAGGTTCCGTCGAGCCTGATGGGTCATAACTCAACCAGTTGCCCGAAATAGGGTCGTAATATCTCCCGCCAAGATTGTAGAAACCAGTGATGTCCACTTCGTGTCCCCGCCATGCCGATGATTGAGCCATATCAGCGCCGTTGGCAAAGGCCGCAGGCCGGTAGCCAGGAACTGCACCGTAACCAGTCGGTCGAGCGGCATTCCAACTGACTGCTCCGTTTGTCACTTCAGCCAAAACATTTCCCCGCGCATCGCTGACAACAGGATTGAAAAGATTTAGGTATGGTGAGACGGCGTCGAGGCCACCCATTCCGTTTTCGCCGCCGTAAGTGCCATTCAAGTCGGGGCCATAGAGTTTCCACACAGTCTGGTCGCCGTATGAAGCCCCAAGCTCCATGAATTCAGTCTCAGGATCGAAATAGGAATTAATGGTTTGAGGTGGCGCAGTCGAAGCAATTCCGTTTGAGATAAGAATAGTGGTTGTTTGCAGTCTTCGGTCAAGCGCATCATAGACGGCGCTCCAGTTATAGCCAGAATTGTTCGCGTCTCTTTCGGTTACGGCGTGCAAGCGTCCGCGAGCGTCCCAGGAGAAGGTTTGTGTGCGCTCGACGGTGCCGCTGGGATTTTTCCATACGCGGTTTGTGATGTCGCCTTCGCTGTCATAAGCATCCACAGTTGCTTCGTATGCGACATTGTTCGTGAAATAATTGGTCGCCCACGCTGTAAAATAGTGACTTGGATGGAGTGCGCTAACTGTCAACTGGTGCGCTCCCGGCGTGAGTTCCATCATCGCCTGCCACTGCATGGCATTTGTGCCCACAGCGGAGATTGAAATCGGTTCATTATCCAGCCATCCACTCACGAGAATGGATTGGCCATTGATATGGCCATAGGCCGGAAACTGTGACGTGCTGTTGGTTTCATTCGCAATCCGCGAAAAGGCATCAGTCGCGCCACTCCATTCATTGGAACTGCCGCCGACCAACCCCATTTGCGTGAGGGCGCCCGGTCCACCACCAATACCGTTATCATAAGCCATCGTATTTTTGAATGTAGTAGAAGTATTTAAATTCAACTGTTCCTGAGTCAATCGGCGACTTAAATTTGCATACGCATAGGAACGTGAATCGGTAAAATCCCCACGTGCCAGCGTGTGTGTGGCCAGCAATCCATCTCCAGTCCACGTTAGCGATTCATTTAATTCTGACAGCAAATTGACCGTCGTGCTGATAGACAGAGGCCGTCCCTCGCCATCAAACGAATTGATGGTGGTATATTTTTGGCCAACTGTGCGGCTTGTCAAATTTCCAGACGTATTGAAAGTGTAACTGCCGCTGCCGGTCGAATCGCTGGCGTAGGTCAAATTGCCATCGGCCTGCCAGCCAAAACTATAATCATTGCCGCCAATGCCTAACATGGTGCGGCGTCCCGCAACGTCCCAGGTCTGATCAGCGTCATAACCGAACGAACCAACATTGACAGATTCAGATGAAAGTTGTCCGTAAGGATCGAATGAGCGGGATATGGTTGTTGTCGGGCCAGTATTCGTGTTGGCAAATTGTTCAGTAAGGCCGGTGATAAATCCGCGCGGTTCATACTGCAAGGTCGTTGTTAAGTTCTGCTCCGGTAAAGAGCCACTGTATGTTAAATTTGTGGTTCGAAGCCAGTTATCATAGGAATAAGCGCAACTCGTGCCTCGTCCATCGGCCCTATTTTCTAGCAGTCCGGCAAAAGGACCGCTTCCAAAATATGAATAGGTCGTGGTTCGTGTCGGGTTTCCGCCAGCGAAATTTTGCTCCTGCAATATCTGGCCAGCACTGTTGTAATTGGCCTGCCACTGAGAATTGCCCGGCATCATGCAATTAGTCAGGTCTCCCATTGGGTCATAAGCATAGCTCGTTGGCGCGCTGTCGCGGCTAACTTCTCCAGTCATTCGGTTCAAGCCATCATAGGAATAAGTTGTGGTTGTCCAGTTTGTAATTGCACCATACGTCGATGATTCGTGCTGAACCGAAACGAGATTTCCCGCGACATCAAACTGATTCAGGGTGAATTCCGTTGTGTAGGGCGACGGATAGGCAACGGTTAGCACTGGATTTCCATCGCTATCCGTGTAGGTCGTCTGGCTAATAGCGTTCGGCCCGGAACCATCGGTGATCGTGACGCTATTATTGTCAGATGAATAGGCAAAATATCTTTCCCTCACCAAAGAGCCTGACGAGCCATAAGTCAGAATGCTTGTCGTGCGACCTAAACCATCCATTGTCGCGACGGTTTGTTCCCCGAAGGCGTTGATATTCGTGACCACACTTCCGGCAGCGTCATAATAATATGTCACTGTCTGCTGAAGGATATTAGTGACATACGTATTTGTGAGAGGCGGCGTCATGCCGGAGTCTGCTGAATTAACAGTGATGATGGCAGGGCCAGACGCAGTTTTCACGCGATTAAGACCATCATACGAATTTGTAAAGGTATCGCCCCTGGCGTCTGTCCATTGCGCGACATTTCCACGCCTGTCAAACACGGTCACATTGGTGGCGAGCGGGATTCCCGCCGCCGCATAGAAAGTTCGCGTTACGGTGCGGTTGGGATCATTGTAGCTGGTCTGCCAGTATGCGCCGTTGCCTTGAACCTGACAATTGATGCGGCCATCCAAGTAATAAGTCCAAGCGTTGGTTGAACCGTCGGCGTTTTGACGGGATTCCGGCAGTCCAGTGCTGGTATAATGGGTTGTTGTCACTCCACCCAAAGCATTAGTATAAGATTGAACGAGACCGCCCGGCTCATAGGAAAATCCTTCCGTGGCCAAAAGATTGGAACCGCCGACATCGAATGATTGGTGTTCCAGCAATCGCCCCAATGCGTCCCAATAATTGGTGGTCAACGCGCCGCGTTGATCAGCGGCAGAGGTGAGGTTCCCAAAATAATCGTAGGTATAAAAGGTCGTGTTATACAGGCTGTTGCCGGGCATTGCTTCGATGCCCGTTCCATTGGGGTTGGCTTGAGTGCGCCAGTGGATTTCCTGGACTTCCCGGCCAGCACCATCATAGCTGTAATAAATGTAGTCATCGGGGTTGGAACGAGGGCCGTCGGACCACTCTAATTCGCCGTTGTCATCGTAATAGAATGTTTCGCGGGAGAGGGCGTTACTGTTTTGGTCGAAGACATCCCGCCATTCAAGCCGCCCCATTTCGTCATAACTCATTTGCACTTGTCGTCCAAGCGAGTCTGTTACCGTGCCAAGATCGCCACGCGGCGTGAACGAGAAATACGTCGTGACGGCTGGATCGGAATCGTTTGGATTATCAGCAGTCGCCGCGTAGCGGGTTAATTGAATCGGGAAGCCACGTCCATTATAAACCCATGCATTTGTCGCTGAATCCGCCAAGATTTCTTCAGAGCACAGCCCGTAGCTGTTATTGGTTTCAAACCAGTTACCCATGTTCACTACCGTGGTTACATTGGTATAGAGCCAATGATTCGTTGCAACGCCAATGCCGTCACTTGAAAATTGAAGGTCGGTCAAATGGTAGGGGTCATTCGGATCATTATACAGGAACGTCAATTGATTACCGCTTGGATCAATGGCAGTTGCGGGCAGATTATTAGTGGTATAAAGATAGGAATTAGTTGCGCTTTGGCCTCCAATACCGTTACCGGTCAAGTCACCGTAAATGGTGCGATTTGTGACGTTGCCATTTGAATCATATAGGAACCAATTTGTCAGGCCGCGAACGTCCACGGAATATTGCAAGCTATTCTGATAGTAGCCGGGGAGACTGGCTTGGTTGGTCGAATACCAGCTTTGAAGGTTTGTCAGCCCTAACGGTTCAACTGTTTCCGTCACAAGATTATTTGTGTAATAGTAATAATAGGAATGCCCAAAAACGTCTTGAACGCAGGTATTACCGCTAATGAGACCGTTGGTTAGTGTGGTGCAATTGTTCGTATAGAAAAACCAGGCATTCGTGATTAATTGGCGATTCGCGCCAACAGTGGCCTGCTGCATGATGACACGGCGCAGATTGTCATAAGTATTAGCGACTTGCCTTCCGTCCGGCTTCGTCACCAAGGTCAAAAGGTGATAGGAGTCTGTATAGGTCTCACTGTTGGTTGTGAATGTGTAATGCTGATAGCCATATTGCCATGAGGTATTGTCTGGCAGCGTGACGTTCACGAGGTCGCCGTAATCGTCGTATTGATAACTGACAATTCGGCCATCGTCCGTGATGGCCTGAATGATGCGGCCATAGAAGTCATAGACGAATGTCAGGGATGCACCGTTTGCGCCCTGGATGCGGTAAAGCTGGCCAAAGGCAGTGTCAGATGAATTAGTGTCGTAAATGAACTGATAATAATTTCCGGCGTGATCCTGCCAGAGAGTCAGATACGGACGAATCCTGTCCAAATAGTTCGTGCCGCTATACAGCGCAAAATTAGTCATCACCTGATAAATCCGTTTGCTGCCATCCGCGCCGTATAGAGTGTAGATTTGGCTGTTGGTCGAGTTCTGTTGGATATAATTGTTAAATAAATTTGCCGTGCCGCCAATGCCATTGGGTGTGGAATTCACCAAGTCGGGATTATCGGCGGGCGTGACCATCCACAGACTGTTTGTCTGATTACGGTAGGCAATCACCGAGCCGTCCATTTCAGCAGCGTTGGCGATGACATTGCCAGCCGCATTGGTGGTAATCACCAGCCAGGGCATGATACTCATTTTCCAACCTGCGCCAAATTGATCGCTGGCCAGATTGCGACTCTGATAATTGCGACTGAGCTGCAACGGCATAGGGCCGGCAAGCGCAACGTCTGCGCTGTTCTCACAATAATCGCCCGAGACAACCTGCACCGGCTCGGCTACCACCGTTCCCGATTGCGATGGACGCGCCCAAGCGTTTCCATACCAGCCAAGGTCGGATTCGGCCTTTATGGCGTTTGCCGGTGAACTGGATGAAAGATTCAATGATAAAGCGGCGATTGAAGCCTGAGTGTTTTGCTGCGGTGTATAAGCAACCTGGCCCGATGAACCGCTGCCAGAAGTCAAATTCAGAATGTCGTACTGTGAAAAATCGTAGTGTGGCGTCGGCGTCGTGATGTTGTTATAAACGAACGTGTAGGAATATGTGGCTGGACTATACGTGAGGTCATAAGTCAAATCGTAATCGGAGAAGTCAAAATCATCCGCGCCCATCCAGAAAAGCGAATCGCTGAAACCGCCGTTCAACGGCGTCTGGTCACTGATGATGTCGCCGGTTTGGGTTTCGCCGATCAGCAACGCAGACATTCCCTTGAATGAACCGGTCGAATTGGTCACCTGTCCCGGCGTAATCAAACAGCGGACATAATTTGAATCCGGTTCCGTCATGAAAGTATTGGTGACGATGCTCCAAACTGCCGGTATTTGGTTTTTGAGCGCCGTCGAACCGTAACCGGAGTACGTGTTGTTCCCTAATGTATTGTAGTTATCAATATTTAACTCAACAGGTGGGGCCGTACCGTTGCTGCGCCAATCTTCGGAGGCAATTTGTAGTAGCTGAATAGCTGAAACAGGGCTTTGGTCTCCCCAAACAGAGGAAATCGTGGCGTATTCCGCCGATGAACCGTTGGCCTGCATCATCGTGATAAAATTATTCAATGGCGTTAATCCGCCGTCGCCCGAACTCTGGCTGGCCATTGAATCGCCGATGATGAATGAGGCAAACCAGTTCATATTCAGTTTGGCCTGCATGGCGCTGTTCGCCAAATGAGTCAATGAAGCCGCACCGTAAGATGCCCAAGACAGGCTGCGGACTTCATGCAGGTTCGCGTTGAGCTGGTTGTCGCTCCAGAATTTCTGCCAAAAAGAATCAATCATAATCATCGCGCCGTCACCGGCCTCTGAGGTTATGGGCGGAACAAAATTTGAATTGGTGGCTCGTTCCTGTTGAAGATTCCAATAATCCTGCGCCCAAACTTGAAGCATGGCCGGTGAAACGCTTTCCACGCTCGGAACGATGGCCGTAACGTCGCGGACGCTGCAATTAAACGGTGTAAAGGTGCTCCCGTAGTAGGCCAGGCTTGGAAACCAAATGGCCGGATTGTTTTCCAAGCCAATCCGCTTTTGATAGGTCAAACGAACTGGCAAATTTGTAATGGCACTGGTGATGGACGCCTGTGCGATCTGGACGAGTTCGGCATTGGTGCCGGTGAGATAATTTGTGAAGTTGCCTCCGATATTCGTCACGGTGGAATTGTAAGCAGACATCCAGAGTGAGACGCTGTTGGGCACATTTGTGTAGAGCAAAAGCTTTCGGTTCTGCAAATCGCAGGCATCCCACAAGCCGGTGTTAAACAACCTGTTTGAAAGGTTGGTGTTGCTCTGAAAGACTTCAATTTGAACCTTGTCGAATATATTTGTCAAAAACGGATAAGTGACGGGGCTGTCTGACAATGTTTGCAATACCGCGACCTGGTTCTGATTGTAAAGGGCATCCGGTACTGGCAGTTGGCTCCAACTCCTATAGGTATAGGGACGATTGACGGACCAGACGCCAAAATCTTCCAAAGATAGGTTGGGTTGCAGGGTGTTTGTATTGAGGACGGATGTCAGATAGTTTTTCCAGTAGGTTTCAATACTGTCACCGTCCGAACCAAAGCCCATGAGCGTTGGATTTGCCAGACAGAAGTCTTTCACCCATGAATAGGCGTTCGGGTAATTTGTCGGGATGTAGTTGTAAATGTTTTGCCCAAGGTTGACCTCTGTGTTCTTGAGCCAGGGAAAGATTTGGACTGAGTTTGTCCCGATATTTGCGACCACCCACGGATAATCCACCACAATCAGACTGTTCGTGATGAGTGGAATGCCAGAGTTCCATACAATGCCGTTGACATTGATTTGCCACAATCGGCTGACCGTGCCGCTCAATAGCTGCAAGTTGGAATTGGTCGGCCAGACATAAGTAGCCGGATACCCGGCGCTGCGGAGCAAATAGACGAGCAACGCGCACTGTTCCACCGGCGAGCCTTCCCCTTCCAAAAAGGTTCCCAAAGCGGAACGGTTCACGCCGCCAACTTCGACTGAATTGGCCACCTGATTGGCGGTGGGTTCGTACGCCACAGGGTCACACAGCGAAATATTGTTAATGACATAGTTTGCCAGTGCCAGCGGGTCGCGGTGCATGTTCTGAACAAATTGATCCAGAATCGGGCTGCGGCGCAGTTCCGGTGAGGTGTCAAGGTTAGTGTAGGCGGGACTATTGGTGATCCAAATGCTGTTGGTGATGACCGCTGTAAGGCCATTCAATTCCTGGGAACTGCGTCCTCCATAGGTCGGTGGCACCAGCGTTCCGGCAAAATTCGGATTGTCAACGAAATGGGACCGCCACGCTGGGAAATTGTCAAAGTTAAGGGCATACATGGGCAGATAGCCCCAACCGGTGGTATTATTGGTCACGCCCATTGGCGCGAAAACGCCATTTCCCACTTCACACGAACCGAGGGCCTCCACAATGTAGCAAAAATTTGTAGAGGTCGCTTCCTGGGTCAGTCGGTAACCGTCAATCATGGCGTTTGTGTAATTGAGCGCGTAAATCCAGCCCAAACCCCAACTGCTGATGACATCGGGACCGTAATTATATGAAACGGAAGTGATAAGGCCGTTGGAACTGACAATCACTTGATTGCCGTTGGTGACGTAATTCCCCCACTCGGCAGCGACGTTGGGCCGGGGCAGCGTGATGTAAAAAATATTAGTCGGCGCAACGTTGGTTGCTCCCGATGCCAGCGCGCTTCGCGCATAAACCAAAATCCGAAGCATATTGGTTTGGCCACTGTTCTCGACATACGTGCCGCCAAAAATGCCAAAACGGTAAGGCTGATTCACATAGAGCGGACTGCCCCCGGCACTGGTGCCAAAAGCAGCTATGGGATTATCCACATTGAAGCGGTCCACGTTCGTGCTGGTGGTCAATTGCCAAACGTGTTGCCGCTCGGACTTTTGAACTTGCAGGAACCACGGCAGACTGGCTCCATAACAGTATTGGTCATTGCCGGTGTTGTTCAATCTCACGCCCTGTTCCATGTCCAATGGCAAAACAAAGGTGTTGTAAGGCAACATGGGCAGATAGTTCAGGTCGTTTCGATCCCCTCGCGTAAACCGGGTGACAATTGGATACGGGCTGGCGCTGAAACTAAATTCAGCATTTCCCGATTCGTATGACCAGGTGTCACTGGTAGCATAGACATTGCCGTTGCCGCGTTGACCATACTGGTTAAATCCCCACGCCCAGGTCGAGCCATCTGATGGTGTGGTTAATAAATAGCTGTCTCCGTAAGTGACGTTCTCAAACACCAACCCGCTATTGGCGTTAAGTTCCTGAGGCGGCATATTTGAGGAATACAGCGTACCGTTCCCATACCATCCCCAATAAAACAGGCGTCCGGTGCTTAGTATGGCTGCGGAACTGTTATAGCCAGCCGCAACCCATTTTACGGCTCCCAAATTTGTCGTCGCGCCAAAAGAGGGCACAACTTCCGGCGCAGTTTTGTTTGCGGTCGTTCCATCGCCGAGTTGCCCCTGCGCGTTTGCGCCCCACGCATAAACGACCCCATTGCTGCCCAACGCCAGACAATGGGAACTGCCGACGGCGATTTGGACAATGTTGCTTAGAGTCGGAATTTTCATCGGCGAAAGCTGCCAGGTGGTGTTGCCCAAACCCAATTGGCCGAAATTGTTCGTGCCCCATGCCCAAACGCTACCGTCCCGCGTCAATGCCAATGAAAAATTTGTGCCTGCGGCGATGGCATAGGCATTGGTAAAACTGCCACAAAGGACGGGTTTGTTTGGTCGAAATCGTGTTTCCCGTTCCGAGTTGCCCGCCATAGTTTGCACCCCATGCCATGACACTGCCGTTGGCCAGCAATGCCAATGAGTGGTTGCCGCCCGCTGCAACCAAGGTGGCATTGGTTATGACCGCCACAGCTACCGGGTTGCTGGCGGTGACAAAATTGCCGCTGCCCAACCGTCCGTCATTATTTGTTCCCCACGCCCATACAGTGCCGTTGCCTTCGACCGCCAGCGAATGCAGCGGCCCGGCTGATATGGCAATCACGTTGGTGATGCTCGCAATTCTCGTGGGGGCAAGAATTAGTGCGTTCGTTCCCAAACCGAGTTCGCCGAACTGGTTGGTTCCCCATGCCCATACGCTTCCATCCGAGCGCAAGGCCAATGCGTGGCGCTGCCCGGCTGAAAGCGAGAGTGTTGTGAGATTTGTTTGCCCGTGAGCCACTATCATGCTCAAGAACAAGGTGAAAACAGGGATGAGCCGTTTCATTTGCATACAAGTTTTTAGGGTTGGCGTTTAATTTAATGTTGAGCCATTGGCGGGGCTGTCAATGTAGATGGTGAGCGGCCCAAGCGAAGGATTGTTCGGATCGGCGGCTTCCCAAAGGGGGACGCTGTTCGTGTCCAAAATAGCACGGTAAAACCCCGTGTCATAAAGGCCAGTGACCGTGAAATTGGTCTGGCCAGGGACACCAATTGCCGCCCATGTCCAGGGATAATCCTCCAGGTCATCCAAAATCGGCGTCGTTTGCACATCATAGCTGGCCGTGCCGATATTGTTGGTGAAGTTGATGGCGAACTGATTCGTGCCCAAGGATGTGATGGTCAGGAGGGGCGTCGTTTGCGCAAAAGCCCTTATCGCCATGACCGTGACAACTGCCAGCGTCGCAGTGAAGAACATTATGGTGGTTTTTTTCATGTGATTCCTTCCATTACTAATACGGTTGAAGTTGCTGTTTCTGTCAGAAAAAGTAAAATATTTTTCACGATATATGTATCGTTCACATTTTGAGTGGCAAAGCGATGTAATATGTCGTGGCAATTTCCAAAAAAGAATGGAAACGAATTAAGACGTTTGGCGCTAATGTGCGGCGTGAACGGGTTCGCAAACGACTGACGCAGGAGGAATTGGCCGAAAAGGCCCAAATTGCAACACGCAACCTTCAAAAAGTGGAAGCAGGGGAAATCAATCTGCTTTTGACGACGGCTTTCCGAATCCAGTTGGCGCTCCGGTGTTCTTGGAAGCGTCTGATGCCCGCTGAATAATATCCCCCATTTCGCCTTTTTCCCGCAAGGCAATTTCAGCCAGGGCTTGCGGCCCGGCACGGGCGCGTTGGCCTTCCAATTCATTTTGATACCGTTTTTAATCTCTTTCCGCAGGGAAACAAGAAACAATTCGGTAACGAATGTGTCTCGCTCTCCGCGCGTTTAAAACCAAACGAACCTGTCAAAACTTTTCGCCGTTGATTAACGCTCTTTTTCCAGGGCTGAGGCAAGCACATTTTTTCGATTGTGCTCACCTCGGAAACAGTTGCCCCGCTTCAATGCCGCTACCTATGGGCGTTGTCAATGAAACCCGGACTGAATCTTGTTGGCCCACAGGTGCGAAAATGGCGCGACTATCGCAACTGGTCGCAAGAGACGATGGCGCAAAAATTGCAATTGCAGGGATGGTCAATAACCCGGCATTCACTCGCAAAATTGGAACTAGGCCTGCGACGAGTTTCTGATGCTGAATTATTTTTTTTGGCAAAAGTATTGCGCGTGGACTTGCGGGATTTGTATCCCCGGCAGGTGCCTTTAAAAGAAATTGGCCCTGCCTTTCAAAGCGGACGGCGGCTTTCGATCTTCCCCGCAAGGGGAGAGAAATGAAACGTCGGCGTTGGTTGCAATCAGGCATGGACAAGGGTTGGCTTAACATGAGACAAAAGGCGAGGGACAAGTTCACCTCCAAAGGGCTTTGTGATATAATCCACCGCCCCAGCGTCAAGGCCACACTGCTGGTCTTCGATGGAGGCGCGGCCGGAAATGATTACAATAGGCGTATCCCGCAAGCGCGGGTTTTGTTTCAATTTTCTGCAAATCTCAAAACCGTTCGGGCCTCCAGGGATATTTACGTCCAATGTGATTAAAGAAAAATTGCCTGCCTGCGCCATTTGAATGGCTCCCGTGGCGGTGGTTGCAATTTCTGTTTCACAGCCGGCGCGGGTCAAAAGAAAACTCATGGTCACGGCTACGGGTGCCTCATCTTCCACAATGAGAATTTTTACTTTGCTTTTCACGATTTCACCCGATCTTACGATTTACGCTGGTATAGCGCAAGCATAAAAACCTACTGATAGCCGTTATTTAATGGCTATTAGACGTTAGATTGGCTTGACGGTTCCTGTTTTCCTTATGGAATGTCGCGTTCTAAAATTTATCAAACTGTCGGCGAAAACATTCGCACCATGCGGCGCAGGGCACGCTTAACCCAAGAGCAACTGGCCGAAAAGACAGACCTCAATACAAACTATATTGGCGAAATTGAACGCGCTGAAAAGAAAATCACGCTGGAGACGCTGGAAAAAATCGCCAAAGTACTGGAAGTGCGAATCAGTAATTTATTGGGAGAAAACTAAAGCAAACGCCTCCACCACGGAAACCATTCTGGAATTGTTCCGTCCGGCTCAAGCGGTGGCAAAGTGACTCGTTCAAAACCTTTTTCGCAATGGACAAGGACGCACTGATGCTTTTTCAAATGCCGCAACTGATACGGTTTGATTTTGTGCTCGTCCTGGTGATGGTAATTGCGATGGTAATGGCCGTTCGCATATCCCCATGTCCGTTTTACCACCTGTTGTCGGCCTAAAAAATCCGCGCTCTGAACTGCGTCGGTCTCGTCCGCCGCCTTGAAAATCATCCGGTTTCGCAAATTGAGGGTGAGAACCCTCGCTTTGTCCTCGCTCAACGGAGGAATGAACGACGTAGATGATTGAGTGGCGGCGACGAGCGTGGCATTGGCTTCACGCAAGACGTCCACGCTGTTGTAATCGCTCATGCCGTCCTCGCTGGCGGTGACGAATCGCTGCGCTTCGTCCGCCCAAAGAATCAAAAGATTGTCGTCGGCGCGTTCCATTTTCGGTTTGTCAAACCGGCGCATGACGTGCGTGTAAAACAGCATCTTCAAAAACGTATTGATATAACGCCGCTCGGCCTGAAACTTTTGCGGCATGGCGAGGCAAATAATTTTCCCGCGATCAATTTCGTCGAACTCGAACGTGCTTTTCAGCGGACAGAAAATTTCGGCGATGTCCGGCGTCAGGAAATAATTCAGATAGTTGCCAATCGTTTCCTTGACTCCGCCGAATTGTTCGGGCGGCTGGTCGCGGTAACGGTTCATAAAATGGGTGATGATGGCCTCGTCCCGGTCGCCGGGAACCAGTTTGCTTGACAGTTCATCAATCACTTCGTCCAGGCATTCGTCGTCGCATAAAATTTCATGGACATTCCAGAGGGTAACGGGCCAGCCGCACAAATAGAGGGCTTCCAGGGCCAGCGCGATGTGGGTTTGGGCCTGCTGCTTGAAGAAGGCTTTGTCCCCCTGCTGGCCTAAACTCGTGGCCGTGTCCACGACGAACTTCGCATAAGTTGTGAACGGGATTTTCCGGTCGGAAAGCAGATTATAGGTGTGAGCCGGTTTCCAGTCATACGGGGCATCGTCGGGCCTGACTTGCAATAGGATTAAATTCTTTTCCCGGTGGAAATGCGCGGCCATATCCTTGAGCGTCTCGTGATAGACGCCCTTGTCGTCAATGCAAACGCCGCCCCACTGCCTTTCCTCCAGCGGCGGAAGTTGCATCGGGGCCTTCCGAGAATAGGCGCGATGAACGGCTTTACTGTTCTGGCCTAAATTCTCCATTGCAAACCGCTCGGGATAACCGGCGGTCTTGGCCCGTTCCGCCCAGGCGTAGCGATAGCTGTGCAACGTCACCCCTTCAATTTGAAGCCCACGGCAACGCTGCTTGAACTCCGTGGCGCGGTCGCCCGCCCGAACGCGGGACAGATAGGGGAACAGCGGGCCTGATGAGGGCAAGTCCTGCAAGATTTTCTCCACTTGATCCCCGAAATGAAGCCGGGAAATGCGGTGAGTCTTTTTCCTGAAAAAGCTGATGACGCGCTCCTGCCAGTCCACGTCCTCGGCTTTTAAATTGGCAAGGTCGGATTGTGCCGCGCCCAGGTGCCACGCCAGTTGGTAAAAGAGACGGCGTTCGATGTTCTTTTCGCGGGCGATGATGGTTTGATGTTCCTCCAAAGTAATGGCGCGTTTTTCCTTGAAGTTGATTTTCGGCCATTGCTTTTTGGGAAGGATTGGTTTGGGCAACCAGTCCATATCCAGCGCGAAGTTTTGAATGCGCCGCAAATAGAGGTTAGTGCAAACCGTTCCGTTGCGAAGCACTTTCAGAAAATGCTCGGCGTGGGTTTCGAGGATGGGCAGCTTGCGGATGGAGTCAAAGGCGGCATCGCGCATGGCCCGTTCGTAACGAATTTGGGTTACTCCCGTCTTGGTGGCCGTCATTTCGTCCATTGGCGTTTGCCAGGTTCGCTTGGCGGCGTTGCCGTCGGTCGCGCTTAAATACGTCCGGGCGATTTGGAGATTTAAGACGGGTTGCCGGAACGCTTCGTTTTTGGAGTGAAGCAGGGTGAGGGCCTCGGCTTCGTCTCTGGTTTTCAAACTCGATTGCTTTCGAGTCACCGTATCTTCGGCGTAGTATTTTCCGTTGTTTCGCCGATACAGAATGAACCGTTGTTTCATACATTACCTTTCTCTTTTTTTTCAGGTAATGTGAATCAGTCCGGCCTTTCACCCTTAATGGGCAGACGGTTGGTGGCCGTCTGGTATTGCATGAGTAACGGGGCACTTCTTCTTTTGGCCGCCGTTTTACTGGCAATTTCACTGGCAATTTACCTCCTTGGCCTTTCAGAAAGCCCAAAAACACAGTGTTTTGGCTGGAGGCGGAGGTCGGAATCGAACCGACGAATGAGGCTTTTGCAGAGCCCTGCCTTACCACTTGGCTACCCCGCCGCTCCAACGAGATTAACCAATTTTCGCGGCCTTGCAAGATTCCTTTTGGGATAGCCATTTTTTTTGAGAGCCACCTCCAGGCCATCGAAAAGTGGTGGGCGCTGCAGGATTCGAACCTGCGACCTACTCGGTGTAAACGAGACGCGCTAGCCGCTGCGCCAAGCGCCCATCCAGCGGGAAATAAATACAATAAAAATTCTCTTCAGACAAGCGAATTGGGAATATCCGCCAGAGCTCGAACAATTGATGGCCAACAATCCATCAATCCAATAATCCAATTGTGAGATCATCTCTATTTGACTGCCTCTTAAATTCGTTCCACCTTTGTGGGCGTGAAAAAGCTTTTAGGAGGCATCGCACTTTGGCTGGCGGCAGCCGTTGCCCCGGCTAGCGATTTGCCCGGGCCGGCCCAGGCCATCAACGGTTTTGCTTTCACATTGTTCGACCAGACTTTGCAAGGTCCGGCGGCGCAAAATATCTTCCTGTCTCCCTACAGCGTTTCTGTCGCCTTGCAAATGCTCTGCAACGGAGCGGCGGGAAAAACCAGAGCCGAAATTTTGGGAGCGTTAAACACAAAGGATTTGCCGGAGGACGAAATTAACGGCTATTACAAGGAACTGAACGCTTCCCTCACGTCGCAGACAAATGTCGCGTTGAACCTGGCGAATTCAATTTGGCTGAACCGGGGATTTGAATTGAAGTCCGCTTTTGTTTCCACAAATGAAGCATTCTTCGGAGCGATGCTTGGTGCTGTTAACTTTGAGACGCCGGAATCGGCGGACCTTATCAATCGGTGGGCGGCCGACAGCACGCGCGGAAAGATCACCGATGTCGTTTCATATCCATTCCCGGCAAACACGGAAGTCATCCTGGCCAATGCGATCTATTTTAAAGGCGAATGGGCAGAGCCCTTTGATCAACTTCAGACGCAGCCGCGCTATTTTTATCTCGGGGACGGCACGATCAAGCAAACTCCGATGATGTCGCGGCACGGCAAATGCCAATATGAGGAAGGCGACGGGTTTCAGGCGGTCGAGCTGCCGTACGCGGGCGGGCGGCTCCAAATGATTCTATTCCTGCCTGTGACGAATTCAAGTCCCGCCAAAATGCTGGCCAGCTTCAACGGCAAAAATTGGAATGAGAAAATTTTGCCGGGATTTTCGAGCCGGGAAGGGAACCTGCTATTTCCAAAATTCAAAATGAGCTGCCGATTGCTCCTCACCAAACCGCTCCAGGCTCTGGGAATGCAGGAGGCATTTGTTCCCGGGACGGCGAATTTCTCAGGCATGTCCGGCGACCCGCTTTATGTGAGCGAAATTCTGCAAAAAAGCTTTGTGGACGTAAATGAGCAGGGGACGGAAGCCGCGGCCGTGACGGTTGTCACCATTCGGGCGACCATAGCCATGCGGCCACTTACGCCTTTTGAGATGATTGTGGACCGGCCGTTCTTTTTCGTCATTTCGGACAAGCCGACGGGCGCGATTTTATTCATGGGCATCGTAAATGATCCGACCCGATAGCGAAGACGGATTGCAATCAGCGCGGAAAATGTGCAAGGTGGGCAGGCCGGAGTACCGGTTAGTTTTCCACAATGATGAGGCTTTGTTTTTTTGGCCTGAAGGCTCCATGGTTCGCGGCTTTCAAGGGCTGTCTGAGAAGTTGTGCATTGATCTCTCTCTTTCTTGTTCTCGGCAGCGGGCCCGCATTTGCCGTGGAGATTGCGGCGCAAGGTCGCGCGCAAATGGTGATTGTGACGGACCCGGCGTCAACCCCGACTGAAAGGTTTGCGGCCAGCGAGTTGGCGGATATTCTCCAACAAATCACCGGCGCAACTTTCGAAATCCAAACCAATTCGACAGCTCCGGAATGTGCCATTTTTGCAGGGCAGGGGACGGCAGCCCGCGCGGTGTTCAAGGACGTGCCATTTGACCAATTTGGGAATGAGGAATTGATCATTCGCACCCGGCGTAAAAATTTATTGCTGGCGGGCGGGCGTCCGCGCGGAACTCTTTATGCCGTGAGCCGGTTTTTGCAGGAGGAGTGCGGCGTTCGCTGGTGGACGCCCTGGGCCAGTACGATTCCGAAACAATCCACGCTGCAAATCGGCAATTTGAACCTCCGGGAAAAGCCCGCGTTCGAGTATCGGGAACCGTTTTGGTTCACCGCGTTTGACGCGAATTGGGCGTGGCAGAACGAGTGCAACGGCAGTTCATTTCCTATTCCCCCTGACAAGGGCGGGCACATCATTTACAAAGGATTCGTTCACACGTCGTACGCGCTGGCGCCGCCGTCGGAATACTTTTCCACCCATCCCGAATGGTTTGCTCTGATCAATGGAAAACGGACCGGACACGACGCGCAACTCTGCCTCACAGATCCCGGGCTGCGCGATTTTGTGGCGCAACGCGTCAAGGAATGGTTGCGCGAATCTCCTGACGCCAACATCATCAGCGTCTCGCAGAACGACAACACCCGTCCGTGCGAATGTACCAATTGCCGCGCCCTGGACGCGGAGGAAGGCTCGCACGCCGGCTCTATGATCGCTTTTGTGAATTACGTGGCGGAACGAATCGAACCCGAATTTCCAAATGTGGCGATTGATACACTCGCGTACCAATATACTCGCAGACCGCCCAAGACGCTGCGTCCACGGCCCAATGTGATCGTCCGGCTTTGCAGCATTGAGTGCAATTTTCGCGAACCGCTGGATGGGCCGTCCAACGCGGCATTCGCGGATGACATTCGTGGCTGGTCTAAAATTACCGACCGGCTCTACGTTTGGGATTATGTGACGGATTTCGCGCATTACGTCCAACCGCATCCCAACTGGTTTATGATGGGGCCGAACCTGCGTTTTTTTCAGGCTCATCACGTCAAGGGAGTATTCGAGGAGGGCGCGTATCAATCTTATGGTTCCGAAATGGCTGAGATGCGCGCCTGGGTATCGGCTCAGTTGATGTGGAACCCGCGACAAGATGACCGCGAGCTGATTCGCGAATTCTTAAACGGCTATTATGGCAAGGCGGCGGGGCCGATTTGGGGCTATCTGGAACTGCTCAACGATGCGTCGCGCGGCTATAATTTGACCTGCTATTCGCCGCCAGGCGCGCCCTTTCTCCAGTTCAATACCTTTGCCAAAGCGGAAAAGCTCTGGCAGCAGGCGGAGGCCGCCGTGGGCGGTGATGAGGAATTGCTGGCGCGGGTTCGCCTCGGGCATCTGCCGGTCCGGTATGTGTGGCTGGCGCGGTGGGACGCTCTCCAGAAACAATGCGCGGCGGACCATTCGACCTGGCCATTGTCGAGTTCCATTCGGGACGTGGCGGCGGAATGGCGCGACGTTGCCAACGGTGTGCCGGGGAAGCCATGGACACAGGTTAGCCGCATCAGCGAAGGCGGTACGACACCGGAACAATTTCTCTCCGCTACAGTCGGCAAAGACACGCTGCCGGAAAAGACAATTCCCGCCGGTGTGGGCGTGAACATTCATTTTACCGTCGGCCATGAGCGGGACCTGGAACGAATCGCCGCCGCGGGTTTCAAATTTGTTCGCATGGATTTCTTCTGGCACACGACAGAGCCGCGGAAGGGCCAATATGACTGGTCGGAATACGATGCGTTTACTACGGAATTGGAGCGGCACGGATTACGGCCATATTACATTTTTGACTATTCCAACCCGCTTTACGAAGAAAATCAGGCCGGCACCAATCCAATCACTCATCAATTGGAGTACTCCCTGGTTTCTCCGCGGCATCCTGAAAGCATCGCCGCATTCGCCCGCTGGGCGGCGGCAGCGGCGGTGCATTTTCACGGTCGCGGGGTCGTTTGGGAAATTTGGAATGAGCCGAATATTTCGTTCTGGAAACCCAGTCCGAATGTCGCGGAATACACAGCACTGGCGCTGGCCACGGCGCGCGCGGTTCGCGCAGCAGATCCGGACGTGTGCATTGTGGGCCCAACGACGTCGGGCTTCGATTGGAAATTTCTTGAAGCGGTTTTTAAATCGGGCCTGCTTGGGTATCTCGACGGCGTGAGCGTGCATCCGTATCGCCAGCAACCGCCTGAGACGTCAGCCGCCGATTTCGCCCGCCTGCGCACCTTGATTGCCCGTTATGCGCCGGCCGGGAAGACAATTCCCATCGTCAGCGGCGAGTGGGGCTATTCGACCTCCTGGAAAAAAGTCTCGCCGGAACGACAGGCCGAGTATGCCGTTCGACAGCAATTGTCGAACCTGCTGAATGGCGTGCCGCTTTCTATTTGGTACGATTGGAAAAACGATGGGCAAGACCCGGCCAATGGCGAACACAATTTTGGCACAGTGGGCTATGATTTGACGTCTAAGCCGGCGTATCTGTCCATCCAGACTATGACCCGCAAATTGTCCGGCTATCGCATTGCGCAACGATACAATACGGGAAATACAAATGACTTCATTTTGGTCCTGACGAATGGAAGCGGTGAATCGAAGCTTGCGGCGTGGACCGTGAAGGAGCCGCATCGCGTCGAGTATTCAAATCGCAATTTTGATCTCACCAAGATGCCGCAATACGTGCCTTTGAACTGATGCGAAAAACATATCCACTCGCGTTATCGGTAACCGTTTTGGTGTTGGCAGCGATGCCGCTCCCTGCCCGTCCATATCAATCCATCTCATCGGAAACAACCATTTGGTTTGACGCGCCGGCACGCGATTTTACTGAATCTTCCCCGATGGGAAACGGCCGGCTTGGTGCGATGATGTTCGGCGGCGATGATGAAGAGCGCATCGTGCTCAATGAGAGTTCCGTGTGGTCCGGTTCGCCGCAGGATGCGGATCGCCCTGATGCTTACAAGGTCCTGCCGGAAATCCGGCGTCTCCTGCTCGAAGGCAAAAATCCCGAAGCCGAGGCATTGGTCAACGCCAATTTCACGTGTCAGGGCCCCGGTTCCGCCGGAGCACAATATGGCTGCTACCAGGTTTTGGGGAATCTGCATTTGCTATTCACCCGAGGACAAAATGCGCCAGTTGAAAATTATCGCCGGAAATTGGACCTCAACAATGCGGTGACGGATTTGCAATTCAACAGCGGCGGGGTGACCTATAGACGCGAAATGTTTGTCAGCGTACCGGCGCAGGCGATGGTTCTTAAATTGTCAGCCAATAAACCGGGGCAAATTTCTTTTACCGCGTCGCTGGACCGGCCGGAACGTTTTGCCACCGTGGCTTCAGCGAAAAATGAATTGCTCATGATCGGCCAATTGGACAATGGGACAGACGGAAAAGGTCTGAAATACGCTGCGCGCGTACGGATATTGCATCACGGTGGCACCCTGTCTGTTCAGGGAAATACGCTTATTGTCTCCAACGCTGACGGCGCGGAAATTCTTATCACGGCTGCCACGGATTATCGCGGGTTTTCCGGACGTCAAATCGCCGACCCGGTGGCGGCGTCGTTGACGGATATGAATCGCGCCGCCAGCGCGTCCTATCAATCCCTGCTCAAGGCGCACGTCGCCGATTATCAAAAATATTTTGACCGTGTTTCGTTGGAACTTCAACCGTTGAACGCCGCCGATGCGGATAAACCGACGCCGGAACGAATCAAAATTGCCAGCACCGGGCCGGGCGACCCATCGCTCGCGGCGCTCTATTTTAATTTTGGCCGGTACGTGCTTATTTCCTCCTCACGTCCTGGCGGTTTGCCGGCCAACCTGCAGGGCATTTGGGCCCAGGAAATCCACACGCCCTGGAATGCCGATTGGCATCTCGACATCAACGTGGAAATGAATTATTGGCCGGCGGAAGTGTGCAATCTCTCTGATTTGACGGAACCTCTCTTCGCGTTGATCGCTTCTTTGCAGAAACCCGGGGCGAAAACAGCCCACGATTATTATGATGCTCGCGGATGGGTCGCTCATGTCATTACCAATCCATGGGGATTCACTTCTCCCGGCGAATCCGCCTCATGGGGAGCCACCACAAGCGGCTCCGGTTGGCTTTGTCAGCACCTGTGGGACCACTGGCTATTTACCCATGACAAAACATTTCTCAAATGGGCCTATCCAATCATGAAAGGCGCGGCGCAATTTTATGACGATCTTCTCATCGAAGATCCGAATCATCATTGGCTCGTGGTTGCCCCGGCGAATTCGCCGGAAAATCATTTCGAAATGCCCGACGGACGGCAGGCGGCCATTGCGCTGGGCTGCACTTATCAATCGGAGATTACCAGGTATTTGTTTACCGCATGCATCGAAGCTTCTCAAATACTGGGTGTTGACGAGGACTTCCGCAATGAACTCATCGCCAAACGCGGCCGCTTAATGCCTGTTCGCATCGGGCCGGACGGGCGGGTTATGGAATGGCCCGAACCATACAAAGAGGTTGAGCCGCATCACCGGCACATCTCCCACCTTTGGGGCGTGTATCCCGGCGATGAAATATCTGCCGCCACAACACCCGATCTGGCAAACGCCGCGCGCAAAACTCTCATTGCGCGAGGCGATGACAGCCTGGGCTGGGCTTACGCGTTCAAGGCGTCGCTATGGGCGCGGCTCGGTGACGGCGATCACGCGTGGAAATTAGTCCGTGGCGCGCTGAAGCCGGTCACAACACAGGAAATTCACTACGACAACGGCGGCGGCGTTTACCCGAATATGTTCGATGCGTGTCCTCCATTCCAAATTGATGCAAACTTCGGCGTGCCCGTGGCCATCGCGGAAATGCTGCTCCAAAGCGAGGATGGTGTCATTGACCTGTTGCCGGCGCTCCCCTCCGCCTGGAAGGACGGCTCGGTCAGCGGCTTATGCGCCCGGGGCGGCTTCAAAGTGGATATATCCTGGAAAGACGGAAAACTCGTGTCGGCAACCATCCGGTCAGAGCTTGGCGAACCTTGCCGGATCAAATACGGCAACAGAACCGTCGAATACGCGATTAAAAAAGGAAAAAGGGTAAAATTTACCAGCGATACGATAACGGTATTTTGAGAATCAAGCGTATCGCAGGTTTCCAAATCTGCCGGGCGTGCCACGTCGTACGATCTGCCGATTTGGAAATCGGCGATTGGCTCACTCGCTCCCGCTCAGTCAATCCCTTTCGCGGCTTCCCGAGCCGGTCAAGTCAGCAGGTTTGGAAACTGCGATACAACTCTTTCAACTTTTTCCTTCACGTCAATTCTGTTATCCAATGGCGATGAATAACAGGTTTCGGCTCGGCATTCTCGGTTCCGGCAAAGGCTCGAATTTTATCGCCCTGGCGGATGCCGTCGCCGCAGGCAACGTCCCGGCGGAAATTGCCGTCGTGTTGAGCGACGTCGAGACCGCCGGCATTTTGGCCGGTGCACGCGAGCGGAACATTCCGGCCCGGTTTATACCGCCTGGAAAATTCCGCACGAAGCTGGACGAAGATGCCGAGCGCGCATTTGTCGACGCGCTCAGGTCAGCAGGCGTGGACCTCGTCGTCCTGGCCGGATTCATGCGCGTACTCAAGGGCGATTTTCTGCGGGCATTCGAAGGACGCATTGTGAATATCCATCCATCGCTGCTACCGTCGTTCCCTGGACTGGAGGCCTGGAAACAGGCGCTTGACCATGGCGTGAAAGTTACCGGGTGCACGGTGCATTTCGTGGATGCGGGCGTGGACGCCGGACCGATTATCGGCCAGCAATCAGTTCCTGTTCTGGACAATGACACGCCGGAGTCCTTGCATCAACGCATTCACGCCGCCGAGCACAAGCTTTACCCGGAATGCGTCGCCGCCATTGCGCGCGGCGAGATTTCGGTTGTGGGCAGGCGGGTCGTTTGGAAGAAATGAGACAGTGCCATAATTGTAATCGCGCGCGTAATAGCAGGTGGCGCTGCCACCAAGCGGAAATCAGGGGCAACTCCTCCCTCACGGTCGGGGCTCTGTTAAAAATGAATCGCGTTCGCAGGGTGGTACTGGCACAATGATAATCCGGTCGAACTATGGATAAAAAACTAAAATTTGGACTGCCCAAGGGCAGTTTGCAGGACGCCACCATCGAAAAGATGGCCAAGGCGGGCTTCAACGTTTCTATCAGCAGCCGTTCCTATATTCCCACCGTGGACGACGACGAGATGGAGATCCGGCTCATTCGCGCGCAGGAAATCAGCCGTTACGTCGAGCATGGCTACCTCGATTGCGGGATTACCGGCCACGACTGGGTCGTTGAAAACGGTTCAGACGTGCAGGAGGTCGGCGAATTTCTGTTCAGCAAAGCCACGCGCCGTCCGGCGCGCTGGGTCCTGTGCGTGCCCGAAAAATCCCCGGTCAAATCGGTCAAGGATTTGGAAGGCAAACGCATTGCCACCGAAGTGGTAAATCTCACCAAAAAATATCTGCGCAAACACGGCGTGAAAGCCGAGGTGGAATTTTCCTGGGGCGCCACCGAAGTGAAAGCGCACGAACTCGTGGAAGCCATCGTGGAAGTCACCGAAACCGGTTCATCGCTGCGGGCGAACAATCTGCGTATCGTGGACGAACTGCTGGTATCGACGCCGCGCCTGATTGCCAACCGCAATTCGTGGAAGGACGCGTGGAAACGCAAAAAAATTGAAACGCTCGCGATGCTCCTCAAAGGCGCCCTGGATGCCGAAGCCAAAGTGGGCCTGAAAATGAACATCGCCAAAGAAAATCTTCAGGCCCTATTGCGGGAACTGCCCGCTCTGCGCAATCCGACCATTTCCAGCCTCAGTCAGGAAGGATGGGTCGCCGTCGAAACGATCATTGACGAGCATGTTGTTCGCGAATTGATTCCCCAACTCAAAGCCGCCGGCGCAGAGGGCATTATTGAGTATCCGCTGAACAAAGTCGTCTATTAAGTGGCGATTGCGGATTGCAGAATGTAGTTGCCTGAATGGTGGGGTTAGGTTGTGATGCACATTTTTTGTCTATAGGCGGTGCAACAAGAAACGAAGCCGGTTTTGGAGTCAAAAGAGGCGTTTTTGTTGGGAAATTCAAGGATTTCGGCATGATAGATTGGAGACGAAGGTCTTTAGACAGGATTTAGGATTTTTAATGCGGAACTTTTTGGACGCGGATGGAGCGGATTATAAAGCGACAACGGCAACCGGATTTCGGTTAGAGCGGACTCACCCGCCTTCGCCGCCGAGGCTTCCTCCTGCGTCGGGCCTACGCAGGACAGGACGGTGGGCAGGCGTGACGCTGCTACGCCGAGGATGAGGATGGTGATGCACATTTTTTGTCCATAGGCGGGGAAACAGGAAACGAAGCAAGGATTTCAGACAAAAACTGCGATTTTATTGGGGAATTTGTTGATTTTAGGTTTTGCGGGTTGGAAACGGTGGCAACAGATCCAGAGTCTATTGAAACATGGATTTTGGGTTCGCGCGAAGATTGCGAAGTTGGCGAAGGATAAAAGAGATTTTCCATTTTGCGGCATCCGCTCGGGCCTTGTCATGTCTGGTTATGTTTATGGTTTGATGATTGCTCAAAAATCGGCTACATCGGCTACACCGTT